>DASVDW010000157.1:0-23029 GCA_036380925.1 Acidothermaceae bacterium | reverse complement strand
AGGCAGGTCCGCGACACCCATTTGCGGTGCGTAGGCAACGGCTTCTTCGTCCTCCTCGCGCAGCACTCGCACCATGGATCTCATCTCCGCCAGGGTTCGCGACGCTTCAGACTCGATCGCGGCGAGGACCTCGGCTGCCTTTTCAGGCTGGTTGCCGGCGACCACGCCACCGGCTTGCGCCTGCACCGCGATGGCCGAGACGTGGTGGGCCACGGTGTCGTGCAGCTCGCGAGCCAGCGCCACCCGCTCCTGGTTGCGGATCTCGCGCTGTTGGCGGTGCCACAGGTCCGCGCGGTAGCGGAAAACCGCCGCGAGGGCGACGACCAACAGCAACAGGACGCTCCCGCCGAAAACTTCGGCCCAGCCCGCGGAGGAGACGCACATGCCCAGCGCGACGACGACCGTCACGAACACCGTCCCCAAGACCATCTCCCGGCCCGAGCCCCACCGCACCAGGGAGTAGAGCAGGATCAGGACGGCCATCATGGAGTAGAGGCCGAGGTCCCCGGCGTGCGCAGACAGCTGGAGGACCGAGAGCAGCCCGGCGACGCTCCACCCGACCACTGCGGCCGCCAAGGGGCGTTGCCGCCGCCAGAGCAGGGCAGGCATCAGCGCCAGGGCGAGCACCGTCACCAAGGGGCGCCAGGCCAAGCCCGGCCGCGCGATGCCCTCGACCAGGGCGGCGGCCGCGAACACGCCCACCAGCAGCCAGTCGAGCCGACCGATGGGTGGAGCGTCAGCAGGCCGCGGCTCCTGCCAGATGGAGCGGCGGACGGTCACCACGGCTCCAGCCTAGGGATCGGCGCGTCTCGGCGTACCGGCCGAAAGAACGAGAGGGAGACCGTGCCATCGGCCAGGCGAACCCTAGCCTTCGGGCCGAGGCATTCCGCCCCGGGCTCAGCCACCGTGGACCTACCGATCCTCACCACAACAAACGGAGGCCACGGTGAGCACACGTCAACCCACCACCGCCGAGCTAGCGGACCAGCGGACCCCGGTGCGAGCCAAGCTCGCCGCCACGTGGACAAGCTTCATGTTCCTCTACGCCTACGTGGACATCCTCAACTTCTTCACGCCCGGCGTCATCGACGACATCCTCGACGGCAAGGTCTTCGAGTTCGCCCTCTCCCAGACCTTCTCGACCACGGCGCTGACCCTCGTGGCCGTCCCGATCCTCATGATCGTGCTGTCGATGACGCTGCCCGCCCGGGCGAACCGCATCACGAACCTCGTCGTGGCCTCGCTCTACGCCCCCGTCACGGCCTTCAACGCGGTGGGCGAATCCTGGTTGTACTTCTACGGTCTCGGCATCGTCCTGGAGCTGACTCTTCTCGCCCTCATCGTGCGGTACGCCCGGACCTGGCCCTGCACCGCACCGTCGGCAGCCCAGCGCCCAGACGCTGACACGACACCGGCCCTCACAGCAGCGTGCGATTAGACGAGGGGCCGATTTGTCGGCCAGCAACGCCTTCCACTGACGGAATCCCTCGATTGACGCCGAGACGAGTTGCGGCATTGGACTGATTTGAACTACGGCGGCTGGCGCATCGGTTGGCCCGGAAAAGAGGGCCGTTCGGGTGACGGTGATGACGTGCTCAACGGTCGATGTTTATGTCGGGACGCCTCGACCGGCGTGCCCAGCTCGCGGCACCGCTGCACGGTTCCGGCGGAGCGGATCGAGAGGTTTGTGGTGCGGCCCGCGCGTGATTCCGGCCGGTGGGTCACATCGTCGGACCCGTCGACCGACGTGCCGACGATGCTCGGCTGGCTCGCGATGCTGATCACGGCCGGTGGGTTGGTCGCGGTCTCGGTCGAGGTATTGCCCTACTGGCCGATCGCCCACAAACGCTTCGACCTGGCAATCGGCGCGTTGCTCGGGCCCCTCGGCGTCGCACTGTGGATAGGGCGGCGCCACGCCCCGCGATGGATGATGCACGCGGGTTTGCTGGCCGGGGTGTGTGGCATCAGCGGCGCTGTGTGGGCGGTCGGCCCGAGCCCACAAACCCAAGCGCCCGCGTTGTTTTACGTCTTCTTGTCCACCTTCACCGGTGCGTTCCTGCCGCGCCGGCTCGCGATCGGCTATCTCGGCCTCGCCGGCGCCCAGTATCTGGCTGTGTTGGCGTTGCATTGGCGCGCCGAGATGGCCACCCAATGGGTGTTGACCATGCTCGCCGTCACCGTGCCGTGCGCGGTGACCAGCAGCCTGGTCGCCCGGTTGCGGGTCTTGGCGCTTCACGATCCGTTGACCGGGTTGGCGAACCGGCGGCTGCTCGACGAACTGTTACCGGCAAGGCTTACCGTGGCGCGACGGGGACATCGGCCGATCTCGGTGGCCGCCCTGGACCTCGACGGACTGAAGGCGATCAACGACCTGGCTGGCCACGCCACCGGTGACCTGCTGCTCAAAGCCGCGGCCCGGTGCTGGTCAAGCGCGTTGCGTGCCGGGGACGTGATGGCCCGCATCGGCGGTGATGAGTTCATCCTCGTCCTTCCCGATGCAAACCTGGGCGCCGCCGAAGCGGCGGTCCAACGACTGCGTGCCGCGGCACAGGGTGTCGCGTTCTCCGCCGGTGTCGCCTGCTGGACCGGCGAAGAAGACGCAGCCAGCCTGCTCCGCCGCGCCGACGCCGCCCTATACGCGGCCAAACAATCCGGCGGCGCACACACCGTCAGCGACACCGCATCCGCCACCCGGCCAGCGCCAGCGCACCAACCACGGGTGGCCTCGCAGTGACAGGACGGCCCTCGTCGTCGCGTCTTGACACAGAGGGGAGCCATGAGCGGACGAGCGCAATGAACCACCACGGGTGGCGAACAGTCGACTCGACCCGCGTGGAACGACGCCGGTTACGACGGCCAGCTTCGCCGGGTACGGCGTCCCGCCCCTGAAGTTCAGGTCTCTAGGACCGTTCGCTGCCGGACGTAAGCCGCCGTGCGATCGGCGCGATGTCATCGAGCGCACCGAACGCGATTGCCATCACAAACTCGTACGCGTCGTCGTTGGTCATGGTGAGCCGCCAGCCGTTCAACCCGTAGAAGGCGATGACGGCGCCAAGCCCCAATCGCTTGTCGCCATCTACCAACGCATGGTTGCGAACAACGGAGTGCAGCAACGCGGCTGCCTTCTCATGGATGGTCACGTAGGCGTCCGTGCCGAGCGCTGATGATCGCGGTCGAGCGGCGGACGCCTCCAGCAGGCCGACGTCGCGTAATTCGGCCGGTGCTCCGGTCGCCCGCTCCGCGATGTGCAGCAGGTCCTCGACGTCGAGGTAGATCACTGCCCAAGTCGTCCGAGAGCTTCGGCGTACCTGGGCAGCTCACGGTCGAGAACAGCGTTCCAGGTCATCGCGCCGCCTGCACGATCAGCGCGTCCGGCATGCGGAACGACAGGTTTTCCGAGTGTCGCGGGGCGCGCGTGATCCGACACTCCCCCAGCATCGCGGCGCACTCCTCGACCACCACCTCGGCCTCCATCGTCGCCAGATGCGCGCCGAGGCACCGGTGCAAGCCAGCGCCGAAGGCGAGGTGCCGCCGCGAGCCGCGCTGCCGCGGCATGAACCCGTGCGGCTCGTCGACGATCGCGCCGTCGCGCCCGGCCGCCGCGAGCCGCAAGACCACTGAAGCACCCGCCGGAAGCAAAACGCCGTCCAACGTCGTCTCCCTCGTTGTCACCCGTCGCCAGGTCACCACCGAGGTGTCGGTGCGCAGCGCCTCGGCCACCACATCGGACGACGAGGCTGCGCCGCCGACAACCGCCGCGGCCACCGCTGGTGTCTCGATCAGCCGGCGCATCAACGCGGTCAAGAACTGCGACGTGGTCTCTTGCCCCGCGACGAGCAGGAAGAACAAGACGGCGACAACGTCGTCCTCGTCAAGGTTGTTGTCGACGTAGTGCGACCGCAAGGTGGCCGCCAGGCCCGGCCCGGCGCGCGCGAATTCCCGCAAGCGAGCGTGATATCGGCCGACGACGTGGGCCAGCTCGAGTTGCCGGTCCTCCTCGAGCGGGGCCCAGAACAGCTCGAGCGCGGCGGCCGAGAACTCCTTCACGACGTCGACCTCGTCGTCAGGCAACGCGATCAGCCGGCTCAGCACGACGAGCGGCAGCGCACGGGATATCTCGGCGTGCAAATCGACCTGCTCGCCGGAGCGCAGCATCACCGCGATGCGCGCGACGTCGTCGCGCACCAGCTTCGCGACGAACGGACGCTGCTCGGCCACCCGGCTCGGCTGCAGGAACTCGGCCACCACCGAGCGAATGCCGGCGTGCGACGACGAGCCGTTGTTGGCCAGCGTGTGCGGCAGCCGGAACCCGTACGACGTGAGCACACGCAACGCCTTCGTCGACATCGGCGTCACCGCGTCGAGCGCGTTGTCAGGGGCGAACGTCACCGGGTCGGCCAGCACCTGGCGGGCGAGGGCGTGGCCCGACACCAGCCAGTGGACTCCCACCCGGGCGACCGCCGCGCCGGGGATCGCGTTCCAGTCCGCGAAGAGCAGCGAACGCTCGCGGGTCGCGTCCATCAACTCGCCAGCTTCTCGACGGCGGCGCGAATGGCAAAGGTGATGGCGTCGACGTCGTCGTCCGTGCAGATGTAGGGCGGCATCGTGTAGATCAGGTCGCGGAACGGGCGGATCCACACGCCGTGCTCCAGCGCCGTCGTGGTGGCTGTCTCGATGTCGAACTTCTCCCGAGTTTGGACGACGCCGACGGCGCCCAGCGCCCGCACGTCGGCGACACCGGGCAGTGAGGCGCAAGGCGCGAGCCCCTCGGCGAGCCGCGCCTCGATGCGTTTGACGTTGACCCGCCAATCGTTGTCGACCAGGAGGTCGAGGTTCGCCAGCGCCACGGCACAGGCCAGGGGGTTGGCCATGAACGTCGGGCCGTGTATCAGCGCGCCGCCCTCGCCCTCAGACACCCCGCGCGCGACCTCCGTCGTGCACAGCACCGCGGCCAGGGTCAGATACCCGCCGGTCAGCGCCTTGCCCACGCACAAGACATCGGGGACGACGTCGGCGTGGTGCATCGCGAACAGCTCACCGGTGCGGCCGAAGCCGGTGGCGATCTCGTCGAACACCAGCAGCAGCCCGTGCTTGTCGGCCAGGTTTCGCAACACCCGCAGGCATTGCGGCGGGTAGACGTGCATGCCGCCGGCGCCTTGCAAGACGGGCTCGACGATGATCGCCGCGAGCTCGCCGGCGTGCGCCTCGACCAGCGCCTCGGTCTCGCCCGCCCAATCAGCGATGTCGACCGACAATCCCGCCGGCGGCTTCGGCGCGAACACCTGCTCCACCAACATGCCGCTGAACAGCTGGTGCATCCCGTCGACCGGGTCGCACACGCTCATCGCGGCGAACGTGTCGCCGTGGTAGCCGCCTCGGACGGTGAGCAGCCGGGTTCGTCGTCCGCGATTTCTTTGGTGCTGCAGGCACATCTTGATCGCCACTTCGACCGACACCGATCCGGAGTCGGCGAAGAACACGTGCTGTAACGAAGCTGGCGTCAGGTCGATCAGCCGTTGAGCCAAGCGAATCGCCGGCTCGTGCGTGAGGCCGCCGAACATCACGTGGCTCATCGAGTCGAGCTGCGCGCGGGCCGCGGCGTCGAGCGCCGGATGACGGTAGCCGTGGATCGCGCACCACCACGACGACATAGCGTCGACAACCTCGCGACCGTCAGAAAGCCTCAACCGGACGCCGCTTGCCGACTCCACCAGCCGGGTCGGCCCCGGCGAGGTCATCGACGCGTACGGATGCCACACGTGCGCGCGGTCGAAGTCGAGGAGGTCGCTCATGCGACGTCCCCGTGTTGAGAGCAGCGCGCGGAGTAGCCGCGCGGCACCACCTGCACGATCAACCGTCGTCCGCACTCGACGCAATAACGCGGCGGCTCTAGCTCACGCGCGGCCGCGCACGCCGCGTGCGCGTCGTCCGACAACGCGGTTTTCGCTTTGCCGCAACGGTCGCAGAAGCCGAGCGCGGTGTTCACAGCGTGGCCGACAACGCCTTCACGGGCATCGAAAGCTCGTCGAGCAAGGCGAGGTCGTCGGCGGGGTCGCGGCCCAACGTGGTCAGGTAGTTGCCGACGATGACGGCGTTGATTCCGCCGAGCAGCCCCTCGCGGGTGCCCAGATCGCCGAGCGTGATCTCGCGTCCGCCGGCGTAACGAAGGATGGTGCGCGGCAAGGCGAGGCGGAACATCGCGATCGTGCGCAACGCCTCTTTCGCCTCGAGCACCGGCAGGTCACCGAACGGAGTGCCCGGCCGCGGGTTGAGGAAGTTGAGCGGCACCTCATCAGGCTGCAATTCCGCCAGCTGGGCGGCGAATTCGGCTCGTTGGGCTCGTGTCTCCCCCATGCCGACGATGCCGCCGCAGCACACCTCCATGCCCGCCTCGCCCACCATGCGCAGCGTGTCCCAGCGCTCTTCCCAGGTGTGCGTGATGACGACGTTCGGGAAGTGCGAGCGCGCGGTCTCCAGGTTGTGGTTGTAGCGGTGCACGCCCATCGCGGCGAGCTCGTCGACCTGCTCTTGGGTGAGCATGCCGAGCGAGCAGGCGATGTTGATGTCGACCGCGTCGCGGATCGCTTTGACGCCGTCGCCCACCTGGTTCATCAGCCGCTCGTCGGGACCGCGAACAGCGGCCACGATGCAGAACTCGGTGGCGCCCGTCTTCGCGGTCTCCTTGGCCGCTTCGACGAGTTCGGGTATGTCGAGCCAGGCGGCGCGCACCGGCGAGTCGAACCGGCCGGATTGCGAGCAGAAGTGGCAGTCCTCGGGGCACCCGCCGGTCTTCACCGACACGATGCCCTCGACCTCGACCTCGGGGCCGCACCAGCGCATCCGCACGTCGTGGGCGAGCTGGAGCAGCTCGGGCAGCCGGTCGTCGGGCAGCTCGAGGATTCGAATCAGGTCGGCTTCGCTCAGGCCCACGCCGCGGTCGAGCACCTGCGCGCGCGCGACCGCCAGCACGTCGGGGGTGTCGAGGACGTCGGTCACCGTGGCTCCTCCCTCGTCCGCGCCGGTGAGCGCAGCGGCAGCCTAACCAGCGGGTCGCGACGGCGTCGCGCGCCACCCCAAAGGTCAGCCGGGCAGAAAGCTCAGCCGGAGGGTGCGCACCCGGTTGTCGGCGTTGCTGTCGACAACGACCACGCTTTGCCAGGTGCCGAGCGCGGGCCGGCCGCCGAGCACCGGCAGATTGAGCGACGGCGCGACGAACGCGGGCAGCACATGGTCGCGGCCGTGTCCACGTGACCCGTGCGCGTGTGTGTAGCGGACGTCGCGCGGCCACACCCTGTCGATCGTCTCGGCCAGGTCGGACTCGGTGCCGGAGCCGGTCTCGATCAGCGCCACGCCGGCGGTCGCGTGCGGCACGAAGACGTTCAGCAGGCCGTCGCCGCGGCCGCGGCAGAAGTCGGACACCTCGCCGGTGACGTCGCTGACCAGGCTCGACCCGGTCTCGACCCGAAGCTCGACGCTGTCCATCTCAGACCCCCTCGCGGACGACGGCGAGCGCGTGCGCCAGATCGTCGGGATAGCTGCTGGCGAACTCGACGGGACGCCCGTCGCCCGGGTGCGCGAACCCCAGCCGGGCGGCGTGCAGCCACTGCCTCGTCAGCCCGAGCCGGGCGGCCAACGCGGGGTCGGCGCCGTAGGTCAGGTCACCCGCGCACGGGTGTCGAACGGCCGCCATGTGCACCCGGATCTGGTGCGTGCGGCCGGTCTCCAGCTTGATCTCGAGCAGGCTCGCCGCCGGGTGTGCCTCCAGCGTCTCGTAGTGCGTGACGCTCGGCCGCCCACCGGCGACCACCGCGAACTTGTACGCGTGCGCCGGATGCCGGTCGATCGGCGCGTCGATCGTGCCTCGTGCCGGGTCGGGGTGGCCCTGCACCAGCGCGTGGTACGTCTTGTCGACCGTGCGGTCGCGAAAGGCCTGTTTCAACACGCTGTACGCCCGCTCGCTCTTCGCCACCACCATCAGCCCGCTGGTGCCCACGTCCAGCCGGTGCACGACGCCTTGGCGCTCCTCCGCCCCGGACGTCGAGACCCGGTAGCCCGCGGCGGCCAGCGCCCCGACGACGGTCGGGCCGTTCCATCCCGGGCTTGGATGCGCGGCCACGCCGACCGGCTTGTCGACCACCACGATGTCGAGGTCGTCGTGGACGACGACGAGGTCGGCGACCGGCGTCGGCACGATCGGCGGACCGGCCGGGGCGACCGCCGGCAGTTCGATCTCCAGCAGCGCGCCCGCGGTGACCCGGTCGGATTTCATGGTCGCCGCGCCCCCGAGCCGCACCCGGCCCTCGCTGATCAACTCGGCGGCGCGGGTGCGGGAGAAGCCAAAGAGCCGGGCCAGCGCCGCGTCGAGCCGCTCGCCGTCGAGACCGTCCGGCACCGGGAGCGAGCGGAAGTCGGACCCAGCCGTCGAAGGGGCGCTCACCCGGCGGTTTCGTCGTCGCGGGCGTCGCGCTGCGACCGGGACGAGATCCGCGAGCCGTCAAGCTGACGACCGAGCATCGCCAGCAGGACCGCGAGCACGCCGCCGATGGTGATCGCGGAGTCGGCGAGATTGAAGACGGCGAAGTGCGGCAGCCGGATCCAGTCGACGACCTCGCCGCGAAAGACGCCGGGCGAGCGGACCAGCCGGTCGATCAGGTTCCCGGTGGCGCCGCCGAGCAGCATGCCGAGGACGATCGCCCACGGCCCGCTGTAGAGCCGGCGCGCAGTGCGCAAGATCACCACGATGACCGCGATCGCGACGAGGGCGAACAAGAACGTGGCGCCCCCGCCGATGCTGAACGCCGCACCGGAGTTGCGGGTCTCCTCGAGCTTGATCAGGCCGCCGAGCAGCCGAACCGGCGCGCGGTCGGACAGCGTCGCGACGACGATCACCTTGGAGATCGCATCGAGCGCGATCACCAAGGTCGCGACCCCGATCAGAACCCCGACGTGCCGCCTGCGCTGCGCCTGCCTGACCTGTTCGGCGTCGGGCTGCGCCGCTACCGACGTTCCTCGCGTTGTTTGCATGACACACACAGGGTCGCACGAGGATTGGCCTGAAGTCGAAGCTTCCCGATCGGATTGCCGCAGTTCTCGCAGCGCCCGTAAGTGCCGGCCTCGATCCGGGCCAGCGCGTGCTCGGTCTGCACCAACAGGTCGCGCGCGTTGTTGGCCAGCGACATCTCATGCTCGCGCTCGAAGGTCTTGGTGCCGGCGTCGGCTTGATCGTCGCCCGCGCCGTCGCCGCCGTCGCGCAACCGGTCGGCGAGATCGGTCTCCGCCGCCTCGATCTCGCCGCGCAACCGCCCGACCTCGGACTCCAACTCGGCCCGGATCGCCCCGAGCTCCGCGTCGGTCCACGGATCTTCCTCGATCACCGGCGCGGGCGGCGGGGACGGCGCGGGCGGCGCCGGGGTCGGCGAGGCGGCCTTCGCGGGCGCCGCCTTCGACGAGGCGGACTTCGCGGGCTTGGCCGGCGCTGACGTGGCGGCCGCGGCCTTTTCCGGCGCCTCGACCGGCCGCACGGGGGCGGTGGTCGACTCGGCGGCCTTGGCGGCCTTGGCGGTCGACTTCTTCGTGGGCGCCTTGGCGGGCGCGGCCTTGACCGGGGCGGCCTTGGCCGCCGACTTCGCCGCCGCCGACTTGGCCGGCGCCGACTTGGCCGGCGCGGCGGTCGGGGTCGCGGTCTTCTTCGCCGCGGGCGCGCTCTTCGCGGGGGCCGCCTTCGTCACGGCCGCCGCCTTCTTCGCGGTCGCGCCCCCCTTGGCTGGCGCGGATTTCGTCGCGGTCCCCTTCTTCGCCGCCGCGGGCGCCTTCTTCGCCGAGGCCGCCTTCGTCACGGGAGCCGCCTGCTTGGCCGACGCCGCCTTCTTCGCGGACGCCGCCTTCTTGGCGGACGTGTTCTTCACGGCTACAGGCTTCTTGGCGGCAGCGTTCTTGGCTGGCGCCGACTTCTTCACCGCAGCGACCTTCTTGGCTGGCGCCTTCGTGGTCTTCTTGGTCGCCGCGCTCTTGGTCGCCGCGGTCTTGGTCGCCGCACTCTTGGTCACCGCGGTCTTGGTCGCCGCGCTCTTCCCCGCTGTGCCCTTAGCCGCCACGGTCTTCGACACCGCCTTCTTCGCCGCCGACTTCTTGGCGGCCGTCTTCTTGGTCGGCGGGTGCGCCGCAGATGATCGCGATCCGCCCGACGCCCGCCCTGCGGACGCAGTCTTGCTCGCTGCGCGTCGTGCTACTCCGCCGTCACGGCGCTTTGTAGGCATCCGATGCTCCCTAGAGCGTCCTCGATCATGATCGCCGACCAAGTCAGGTGAGGATAGGTCCGGTTTTCGCGCTCGGCAACCAGGCGCGCCGTCGGATTCTTCCGCATGATCCCGCCGAATCAAGATCGCCCGCCGACGCCATGCGAAGTTGCTGACGTCTGCCGTGGCTGAGCAACAGCAGACGTCAGCGATTCGCCGACTCGACCCCCTTGGCCGCCATCAATTCGGCCAGTCTGACGCCGAGATCACCGCCCCCGGTCTCGACCGCCACCACCTTGTCGCGGGAGGTCGCCCCGCGCAGCAACCGGACGTCGCTTCGCCGGACGCCGAGCGCTTCCGCGAGCGCGGCGAGCGCCGCCGCGGTGGCCCGACCGTCGACCGCCGGTTGCGTCACGCGGACGACGAGCGCGTCCCCACGTCGTCCGCCCACCGAGGTGCGCGACGACGCGGGCGCCACGCGGATCGTGATCGTGAGCGGGCGGTCGCAGGTCACGTCGTCAAGTGAACTACAGCTAGGCTCCAGCGGGTGACCAAGCGCACCGTCGACACCGTCGTCTTCGACCTCGGAGGGGTGCTGATCGACTGGGATCCGCGCCACCTCTACCGCACGATTTTCACCGGTCCGGACGCCGAGGCGGACATGGAGCGCTTCCTCGCGCGGGTGTGCACCCCTGAGTGGAACGCTGAGCAAGACCGCGGCCGAACGCTCGCCGAGGCCACCGCGATCCTGGTCGAGAAGCACCCCGATCAAGCGGAGTTGATCGAGGCCTACTACGGGCGGTGGGACGAGATGCTCGGCGAGCCGATCGACGGCAGCGTGCGGATCGCCCAGGCGTTGAAACGCGGGGGCCTTCGGCTGATCGCGCTGTCGAACTGGTCGGCCGAGACGTTCCCGCGGGCGCGACGCCGGATGACGTTCCTGGACGAGTTCGACGGTGTGCTGATCTCCGGCGCGGTCGGTCTGATCAAGCCCGATCCCGCCATCTTCGATCTGGTCGCCCAGCGGCACCAGATCGAGCCAAGCCGCGCGATCTTCATCGACGACTCCCCCAAGAACGTCGCCGCCGCGGCGGAAGCGGGCTTCGACGCGATCGCCTTCGAGTCGCCCGACCAGTTGCGCCATGAGCTCGTCGGTCGCGGGTTGCCCGTAGACTGACGACCTGCGAATGGCGTTGACGGGGACGAGTAGCCGCGCACGCACGCGTGAGCGACCTGGGGACGGTGGAAGCCCAGGGCGGTGCGCGCGGCGAAAATCACCCCCGAGCCGCCGGGAGAACGGCGTCCACGTGGCACCTAGTAGATCCGGCGTCCGCAAGGCAAGAGAGGGGCCGGGCTAGCCCGGTCCAAGGAGGGTGGTACCGCGGGGCCGACCGGCCTCGTCCCTCCGCCGAACGCAAGCGGCCACCGAGCGAGGTTGGCCGAGCCGACGACGGAGGTACCGATGTTCACCCCGCTGGCCACGCAGGTCGACCTGCCCGCGCTCGAGCACGAGGTGCTGCGCCGCTGGCACGACTCCAAGGTCTTCGACCGGTCGCTGGAGCAATCACAAGGCCGCCCGCAATGGACCTTCTACGAGGGGCCGCCCACCGCCAACGGCATGCCGGGCACCCACCACGTCGAGGCGCGCGTCTTCAAGGACCTCTTCCCGCGGTTCAAGACCATGAAGGGATTTCACGTCCCGCGCAAAGCCGGCTGGGACTGCCACGGCCTGCCCGTCGAACTGCAGGTCGAAAAGGAGCTCGGGTTCAACGGCAAGAAGGACATCGAGGCCTACGGCATCGCGGAATTCAACGCCAAGTGCCGTGAGTCGGTCGAGCGCCACGTCGACGCGTTCGAAAAGCTCACCGAGCGCATGGGCTACTGGGTCGACCTCTCGCAGGCCTACCGCACCATGGACACCTCGTACGTCGAAAGCGTGTGGTGGTCGCTCAAGCAGATCTTCGAAAAAGGGCTGCTGGCGCAGGACTACCGGGTCGCCCCGTACTGCCCGCGGTGCGGAACCGCGCTGTCTGACCACGAGGTCTCGCTCGGCTATCTCAACGTCACCGACCCCAGCGTCTACGTCCGCTTCCCGTTGACCAGCGGCCCGCTTGCCGGGCGAGCCGACCTTCTGGTCTGGACGACGACGCCGTGGACGCTCGTCAGCAACACCGCGGTCGCCGCGCACCCCGACGTCACCTACGTGGCGGTGCGACTGCAGGCCTCGGAGGACGGGACGCCGGCCGAGACGCTGATCGTGGCCGAACCGTTGTTGGCGTCGGTGGTTGGCGCGCGAGAGCACGAGGTCGTGAACCGGTTCGCGGGCCGTGACATGGAGCATTGGACCTACCAGCGCCCGTTCGAGTTGGTCGACTTCGACGGCGAGAACGCGCACTACGTCGTCCTCGCCGACTACGTAACCACCGAAGACGGCACCGGGCTGGTGCATCAGGCGCCCGCGTTCGGCGCCGACGACCTCGCGGTCAGCCGCGCGTACGGGCTGCCGGTGGTCAACCCGGTGCGGCCCGACGGCACGTTCCTGGCCGAACTGCCTTTGGTGGGTGGGGTTTTCTTCAAGACCGCCGACAAAGCCCTCGTCGACGACCTGCGCGATCGCGGGCTGTTGTACCGGCTCGTGCCTTACGAGCACAGCTACCCGCACTGCTGGCGCTGCGACACCGCGCTGCTCTACTACGCGCTGCCCAGCTGGTACATCCGCACCACCGCGATCAAAGACGCGTTGCTGCGGGAGAACGAGAAGACCAACTGGTACCCCGACACGATCAAGCACGGCCGCTACGGCGACTGGTTGCGCAACAACATCGACTGGGCGCTGTCGCGCAGCCGCTATTGGGGCACCCCGCTCCCGTTGTGGCGCTGCGAGCGCGACCACTTGACCGCCGTCGGATCGCGCGCGGAGCTCGGCGAGCTGGCCGGCCGAGACCTGTCAGACCTCGACCCGCACCGGCCGTTCATCGATGAGATCACCTTTGCCTGCAAAGAATGCGGGACAACCGCGACGCGCGTGCCCGAGGTGATCGACGCGTGGTACGACAGCGGCTCCATGCCGTTCGCGCAATTCGGCTACCCCCACACCGGCGCCGACGACTTCGAGCGGTCGTACCCCGCCGACTTCATCTGCGAGGCCATCGACCAAACGCGCGGCTGGTTCTACACGCTGATGGCGGTCGGCACACTGGTCTTCGACCAGTCGTCGTATCGCAACGTGTTGTGCCTTGGGCACATCCTGGCCGAGGACGGCCGCAAGATGAGCAAGCACCTCGGGAACATCCTCGAGCCGATCCCGCTGATGGACAAGCACGGCGCCGACGCGTTGCGCTGGTACATGCTGGCCGGCGGCTCGCCGTGGGCGGCCCGGCGGATCGGCGACGAGGCGCTCGAAGAAGTCGTCCGCAAGGTGCTGCTCACCTACTGGAACACCGCGTCTTTCCTTGTCCTTTACGCGAACGCGAGCGACTGGACGCCTGGCTCCGCTCCCGCGCCAGAGCCGTCGTCACGTGCGCTGCTTGACCGCTGGGCGCTGTCGGAGCTGCACGCCATGGTGCGCGAGGTCGACGTCGCGCTGGAGGATTTCGACTCCGCTCGGGCCGGTCGCCGCATCGCGCAGTTCGTCGACGACCTGTCGAACTGGTACGTGCGGCGGTCGCGCCGGCGGTTCTGGGACGGCGACGTCGCGGCGCTCAGCACGTTGCACGAGTGCCTCACGACGCTGACGCATGTGATGGCGCCGTTCACGCCCTTTGTGACCGAGGAGGTGTACCGGGTGCTGGTCGCAGAGGTCGACCCGGACGCCGCCGACTCGGTGCACCTGCGCGGCTGGCCGGCCGCCGACGAGGCGTTGATCGACACCCGGCTGTCCGAGCAGATGGCGCTGGTGCGGCGACTGGTCGAACTGGGCCGCGCGGCGCGCGCGGAATCGAAGGTTCGCACCCGGCAGCCGCTCGGTCGCGCGCTCGTGCACACCAGCGGCTGGCGCGACCTGCCCCGCGAATTGCAGGACCAGGTGACCGACGAGCTCAACGTCCGGCAAGTGGTGTCCGACGACGCGGTTGGCGGTGTGGCCGTCGTCGAGACGGTGGTCAAGCCGAACTTCCGCGCGCTTGGCAAGCGGTTCGGCAAGAACACGCAGGCGGTGGCCGCGGCGATCGCGTCGTCCGACCACGCGTCGTTGGCCGCTGACGTCGTGGCGGGGCGAGCGGCGGTGCTCGTCGACGGAGAGCGCGTCGAGCTGTCGGCCGACGAGGTCGTGGTGACCGAGACACCGACGCTTGGCTGGGCGGTGGCGAGCGACGCTGGTGTGTCCGTCGCCCTCGACCTCGAGCTCACCGACGAGCTGCGAGCGGCCGGCCTAGCCCGCGAGGTGGTGCGGTTCGTCCAGGACGCGCGCAAGAGCAGCGGTCTGGAGATCACCGACCGCATCGAGCTGTGGTGGCAGGCGGAGTCCGCCGCCTTGACCGCCGCGCTGCGCGAGCACCGCGACGCGATCGCGGGCGAGGTGCTCGCGGTGTCGGTGGCCGACGGTCGGCCGAACGCCGACATCAGGCCGCATCGCGACGACGACCTCGGCCTCACCGTCTGGCTGCGGGCCGCCGGCCAGTGAGGGCTAGACGATCGTCGTCCGCACCGCGATCGAGCCGTTGAGCGCGCGCGAGTAAGGGCAGCGCCCGTGCGCTTGCGCGACCAGCTCGGTCACCTGGTCGCGCGTCAGGCCGGGGATCTCGACGGTGAAATCGGCTTGCAGCGCGAACATCTGCTCGGTCGTCTTGCCGAGTGTGACGACGACGTTGACGGTCGCGCTCTCGGTGTCTGCTCCGGACTTGCGGCCAATCGCGTGCATCGTGCTGAGAAAGCAGGCGCCCCAACCGGCCGCGAGCAACTGCTCGGGGTTGACGCCGTCATGTGACCCCGGCCGCGCCAGCGCCAAGTCGAGCAATCCGTCGTCCGACCTCGCCTTTCCGACCCGGCCTCCGGCCACCGACACGTTCGCGCGGTAGACGACCTCGCTGACGACATCCATGCTGTTTTCCTTTCGATCAAAGTGAGACTGGCGGACGGTACGTCGGGAACACGCGCAGCTCGGGGTCGTCCTCATGCCCGATCGACATGGCCGCGACGTGTCCCTCGTAGACCGCCTCGAGCGCGGTGCGCGGCGCGTACGCGTCACCGACGATGTGGACTTTCCCGTGGAAACCGGCTGAGCGAAGCTCGCGGGCGAGCAGGTCTTCGGCGGTGGGAGGTGTCGCGGCGACCACGGCCGAGACACCGCGAAGCTCCGAACGCGCGCCGCAGATGCAGTCTTCGAGCACCGCCACGTCGCCGTCGACGCGAACGACGCGCTGCAGCGGGCGCGCCGACACCGGCAGCTGGCGCAGCCGGTCGACCAACGCGACTCTGGAGTACACCGTCACGTTCGGTAAGAACGACGCGTCGGGCGTCACGACGTCGACGGCGATGCGGTGTCGGCCCAGGTGCTCGGCAAAGGTTCCGGTCGGCCAGCCTCCGTCGTGGTCGATGAGCAGCACCCGCCCGCCCAGCGCGTCGAGCGCGCCTATCGCGGCGGGAATCGACCACACGTCTCGGGCTCCCGGAACGGCCAACGGCGTGGGAGCAGACCCCGTGGCGACCAGCACGGTGTCGGCGTCGCCCAGCGCCGACGCGGTCACCCGCGCGCCGCAGCGGATGTCGACGCCCGCGGCTCGAACGTCGCGCTCCAACTCGTCGACCAGCAACGCGAAACGCTCCCGGCCGAGAAGCGAGCTCACCAGCCGGATCTGGCCGCCGAGCACGTCGCCGGCCTCGAACAGCGTGACGCGATGACCACGCTGCGCGGCGGTCAACGCGGCCTGCATCCCAGCCGGCCCGCCTCCGACGACAGCGACGTTTTCCGGTCGGTCGACGCGCAATTTCGCCACCCGCGCGAACTCATCCTCCAGTCCAACCCGCGGATTGACCACGCAGCTGATGGGCGAGCCCGACTCGGAGCGCCCGATGCAGCCTTGGTTGCACGCGATGCAGTGCCGCGTCTCGTGCTCGCGGCCGCTAAGAGTGCGGGCGACGAGTTCGGGCTCGGCGATCTGCGGTCGGGCCATGCCGATGAGATCCGCCGCGCCGTCCGCGAGCACCTCTTGCGCGACGCGCAGGTCGTCCATGCGGCAGATCGCGAGGATCGTCAGGTCGGGGAACGCTGACTTGAATGCCTTTGGCAGGTGCCGAAACGGCGCCGCCGGCCACGCCATGTCAGGCAGCTGCGTCGCGAGCGACGGGCTGCCGTCGTAGAACGACTGGGTGACGTGCGCGAACGCGATCGGAAAGCGACGCGTGACTTCGTCGACCAGTTCCAAGGAGTCGTCGAGCGACAATCCCCCCTCGAGGAATTCCTCTGCGCTCAGGCGAATTCCGACGGGTAGCCGGGTGCTCGCGCACACCGCCGCGAAAACCTCCATCAGGAAGCGGCGCCGACGTTCGACGTCGCCGCCGTACGCGTCGTCGCGCTGGTTCGTGGCCGGCGAGAGGAACTGGTTGATGAGATGCCCGTGACCGCACTGCACCTCGATGCCGTCGAACCCGGCGCGCTCCATTCTGGCCGCCGCCTCGCCAAACGATCGGACGACGACCTCGATCTCGTCCGGTGTGAGCGCGTGCGGCACCGCGCCGGCGTGAGTCCACGGCAACGCGGACGACGAAACCGGCGCGATCCGGTCGAGGCGCAGGTGCCGGCCAGGGTCGTTCAGCTGGGCGAAAATCGCGGCGCCCTCCGCGTTGACCGCCTCGGTGAGCCGGCGGAAGTCGGGAAGCGACTCGTCGCTGAAGGCGCCCATCCTGCCCTTGCGCCACGTCGGCGCGTAGATCCGGATGCCTTCGGTGATGATGAGCGCCACACCCCCGCGCGCTCTGGCCCGGTGGTAGGCGATGTGCCGCTTCGTCGGCCCGCTGCTGTCGCTCGCCCCGAAGTTGGTGGTGTGCGCGCTTTGGAAGACCCGGTTCCGCAGCGAGAGACCGGCGAGGGCGTAGGGCTGTCGAACCAGCGAGTACGGGTCGGTCTCGCTCACGCCACCGCCTCGCGACCGCGCCGGGCGACCGCGGTGACGATCTGACCCGGCGTGGCGAACCAGAGCCCGTCGTCCGAAAGCCCGCGCAACGTGTCGTCGAAGTGGCTGGCCCGAAACGGCTGGCCGGTCAGCCAGGGTCGGACGTTCATCGTGACGCAGCGGGGCGTCGCCGTCGGCGGTTCGCCGAGGAGGGCGCGCGCCGCGGCGTTCAGGCCGCCGTAGTAGGCCTCGGGAGGCAGCTTGCGGTGCTCCAAAGCGAAGGAGTCGTCGTATGCCGCGAGGCTCGGCACCACCCATAGATCGCCGGCCGTGGTGCGCAGGCGGTACGGCGCGTCGTCGTTTCCCCAGTCGCACAGGTACTCGACGCCGGCCTCGCGCAACAGCGTTGGCGTGCGCGACGACTCGCCGTACTCGGCGCCGAGCCAGCCGACGATGCGGGTCGGCAGCGCGGCCGCCAACGTGTCGAGCACGTCGGCGATGTGCGCACGCTCGTCCTCAGCGGTCATCTGCGAGCTCACCATGCGGGTCACCGCTTCGCCGTGCGCGATCCATTCCACGTCGCGATCCGCCAGCGCCTCGACGAGCGAGGGATAGGCCTTCGCGGTCATCGCGTCTATGGCGACGGCGAGCGGCACGCCCCGCTCGGCCAGCAGGTCGAGCAGCCGGAAGACGCCGACGCGGTGGCCGTACTCGCGGTGGGCGAACTTGGCGTAGTCGGGATACGGCCGGCTTCCGGGGCCGCCGCCGAGCCAGCGCGACCGGGTGAATCCGGGAAGTGGCCGCACGTCGAGGTAGTCGAGCCACACAATGACGCTCGCCGCGAGCCGCTGGCCGCCTGGCCAGAACGCGGGCGCGCCCGCGCGATCCGGCTCCTCCACCAAATAGGGGTGGTCGATTCGCCGGAACCGGCCGTCGCCATCGGCGCCGGCTGCCGGTACGGCCTGCGTCGACACCACGACCCGCTCACGCGGACGGGTGTTGACGTCGACGGCGTGACGCAGGTGGTCGTCGTAGCTGTGCTCGAGGTACCAGGCGGCGATGTCGTCGGCCGTGGCGAACCAGACGTCTTCGTGCCGCCGCATCTCGTCGAACATGTCGCGCAGCTGGGCGGCGATGTGCGGCTGCCCCGAGATGAAGCTGTGCAGCGCCACGCACATCACCCGGCCGCTGCGCGCGCCCTCCGCCCGCAGCAGCCGGAACTGCCGCAGGCACGCGTCGGCGAACTGCTGCGGGGAGCACGGATCGTTGATCATGCGAGCGTCATTGAGCTCGAACGTGTAAGGCATTGAGATGAGCCGTCCCCGCTCCACCCGGATCGGGGTGGGCTGGTCGTCGAGCACCCACTCGGCCTGATAGCGAAGGCCGAGGTCGCACAAGATGTCGGGCGTGTTGACCGTCGCGGAGATGCCCGGCCCGAGATAACCGCCGGCCCGTTTGCCCGTGCGGGACGCGATCTCCGCGATGCTTTCGGCCAGCGCCTCGCGCTCTTGCTCGGCGTCGAGCTCATGCAGGTATTGGGTGTTGTACACACCGTGTGCCATGACGGCGCCGTCGCTGGCGCCGATCATCTCGGCGACCTCCGGGTAGTGCCGCAACATTCCCGAGTTGAGGGAGAACGTGGGCGGTATCTCGAGATCGCGAAACATCCGGTCGAGGCGCCAAATGCCCTGGCGGTTGCCGTAGTCGCGATACGAGTACTGCTGCACGTCGGGATGAGGCATCCGCGGCCACGGGTCGCGGTCAGTGCGCAACGACAACTCGTACTCGTAGTGCTCGACGTTCGGCGCCACCCAGACTGCCAACGGCGCGCCACCCGGCCACCGGATAGGCGGCCGACCTGGCAGCGGACTGTAAGGAGCCCGATCCCGAAGGTCCAGCGTCATGAGTTCTCCGGTTGCTGTGCTTGGTGGGGAGACGTCGCGCGCACGAAGTCGGCCATGCTCCTCGCGGCGCCCGTTCCCGCGAACGCCGCCGCCTTGCGCTGCTTGACGTCCGTCATGACCTGCTGGACGACGCGCGCGATGGGCAGCTCGACGCCGAACAGCTCCGCGGTGGCGAGCGCCCGTTCGAGGTCGTGCTCCAGATCCGGCATCGGACGAGGTCGCGACCAGGTGTCCAGCACCCAGCTTCGCGCGCTGCCGAGAGCCAGCGCCTGCACCACGGCGTCGGTGTCCAGGCCCATCGCGGCCGCCAACCGCAGCGTGTCGGTGACCGCCGCGACGGTCGACCACAGCAGCAGATTGTTCAGCAGCTTCGCGGTCTGCCCGCTTCCCAGCGGCCCGACGTGCGTGACGTCGCGGGCGAACGCGCGCAGCAGCGGGGTCGCCCGTTCGATCGTTTCGGCGTCGCCGCCGCAGTACAACAACAGCGAGCCTTCGTGCGCGGCGGGAACACCACGCGCCAACGCGGCGTCGCACACGCGCACGCCGGCCGGGTCCAAGACCGCGGCGACGTCCGACATCACCCCGGGGTTGACCGAGCTGCACACGATCACGAGCGAGTCAGCAGCCAGCGTTTGGGCCAGCTGCTTCACGACCGCCGGGACTGCCGCCGCGGGAACGACGACCAACCACGTCGCCGCCCGCTTCGCCGCGACGTCGAGGTCGTCCACCGCTGATATCCCAGCGGAACCAGCCCGATTGCGCGCGAGCGGATCGGCGTCGCATCCATGCACGCGATAGCCGGCGCGCAACAGGTTTCGGGCGATGGGCAGGCCCATCTCGCCGAGGCCCACGACGCCGACGGCGCTGCTCGCCTCACTCACTCGTCACTGCCTTCCGTTGTCACTTGCGTTCGCCACCGACATACGCCCACGCGTTCACCAGCCGGTCGGCGAAATGCACCAGCCAACTGAAGACGATGGCGACTATGACGACGATCACCGCGATCGACCACAGACCGGCCGAGTCGAAGGCCTGCTCGAATCGCGCCTCGTACGCGCCGATCCCGACCACGGCCAAAATCAACTGGCCGATGATCATGCCTTTGACCGCCCGGCCGATGCCCAGGTGCAGACCGGTGAAGATCATGGGCAGCGCGGCGCGGAAGACGACGAGAAGCGCCTTCTGCACGCGGTTCGCGCCAAAGGACGCGGCCGCGTCGACGAGGTCGTGATCCACGTTCAACAAGGCCGCCTTGGTGGTCGACGCGATGATCGGCGCCGCGAAGATGAAGATGACCGCCAGCACGGCGGAGTTCGACAGGCCGAAAATCGCGAAGAACACCGGCGTCACGACGACCGGCGGGATGAACAGCAGCACGTCGACGTAGATGTTGAACGCGTAACGGGCGAGCCTGCTGAGGCCCATCGCCATGCCGACCGCGAGACCGACCGCGACGGCCAGCGCGAAGCCGATCATCATGCTGCCCACCGAGTCCAGCAGTTCCTTGCGGAACTTGCCGTCCCCAAGCAGATCGCCGACTCGCCGCACGATGGTGTCGAAGGTGGGCAACCAGTTGGCGTTGATGACCAGCGCGAGGAGCTGCCAGGCGACCGCCCCGACCACGAGACCGACGACGGTCGCTTTGATGTCGACTCGGACGAACTCGGCGAGCGCCGCCGTCCAGCGCCGCGGCGGTCGCCGGCGGGTGACCGGCGCCGTCGGTTGCTGAGTGGCGATGTCAGTCATGCGGCGTCACTCGTCAGCGTTGGTCGCCACGCCGACGGGAGCCGACAGCAGCTCCCAGATGCGGTGCCGGAGCTCGACGAACTCCTGCGTGGTCTCCATGCCGCGCTCGCGAGGACGGCTCATGCCGACCGAGATCTCCTCGATCACCCGCCCCGGACGCCCCGACATCACCAAGATCCGATCCGACAACAGAATGGCCTCGTCGACGCTGTGCGTGATGAGCAGGCTGGTGACGCCGGTGCCGGACCAAATCCGCAGCAACTCGTCTTGCATCTGCCGACGGGTGATCTCGTCGAGCGCGCCGAACGGCTCGTCCAGGAGCAGGATTTGCGGGTCGACGGCGAGAGCGCGAGCCAGCCCGACGCGCTGCTGCATGCCGCCGGACAGCTGCCCCGGGAGGTGATTCTCGAAGCCGGTGAGGCCGACGAGCGCGGCCAGCTCATGCGCCCGGGTCACGCGCGTCGACTTCGGCACCCGGCGCAGCCGAAGACCGAACGCGATGTTGTCGACGACGGTGGCCCACGGCAACAACGACGGATGCTGGAACACGACCGCGCGATCCGGACCGGGTCCGGTGATCGGCCGGTCGTCGATGAGGATGCGGCCGGTCTCGATCGGCGACAGCCCCGCGATCATGCGCAGCAGCGTGGTCTTGCCGCAGCCGCTCGGCCCGACGACGCTGACGAACTCCCCTCGCCGCACTTGGAAGCTGGTGTCGCGCAGGGCGACGACGTCTTGCGACCCGCGTCCCCGCGCTGCCACGAAGCGTTTCGTCACGCCGTCGACGTCGATGTGCCCGCGGGCGCCCAGGCGGGCGCCCGCGGCGGGCTTCGCGGTCGGATTCATGGTGGTCGGGAGCTCCCGTGCCTCGGGTTCGTTTGGTTGCCAAGAAAATGTGCTCATCAGCGCCGAACCTTGCGTTGAACCAGACTCAGCAGTCCCATGGCGACAATCGACTGGACGGATATCAGCAACACGAACGCGAACAGCGCCGCCGCCTGGTAGTGCGACTGATACCTGATGATCAGTTGGCCGATGCCGATCGCGATCAGGCTCAACTCGACGGTGATCTCGCCGGTGAGCGCGTGCGCGAACCCGAGCCGCAAGCCGTTCACGATCGCGTGGAGCGCGCCCGGGATCAACACCATTCGCCAAAGCTGGAACTCCCGCGCGCCGTACGCCGCCGACATGTCCAGCCAATCGCGCGAAATGGTGACGACGCCGCCGCGGGTCGGCACCACGACGAACGGCAGCGCGAACAGCACCACGACCACCACCTGCGCCGTCCGGGAGAGTCCCAGCGCCACAAGCACGATCGGCATCAGCACCGCGATCGGGGTGACGAGCGCGATCTGCAGGTAGGGGGCGACGAGCCGGTCGATCCGCTGCACCCGGCCGATCACCAAGCCGATCGGAACGCCGACCGCGACCGCGATGCCGAACCCGATGAGCAACGAGATGTCGCTGGTCCACAACGCATGCCACACGGCGCCGTCGCCGAGCTCTTTGATGAACGCGCGGAAGATGGCGCCCGCGTCGGCTAGATAGAAGGACTTCTTGCTGTGGACGTACCAGTTCCACAGCAAGCAGACGACCACGAGAACGATCGAGGGCGCCGCGACGCGCACGACAACATGCCCTACCCGGCCGCCGCCGCGCGCGACGCGGCGCGATTGCCCGACCGAGTAGGACACGTTGCCTCCGCCTTGCTTTAGTACTGCGTCAGGTCAGACTTGCCGATGTCCTTGACCGCCGCGTCGACTGCGGTGGTGTCCTTCAGCTGGTCTGGGGTTTGGGTCAGGTCGAATCCCTTCAGGGTCGCCTCCAACCCAGGCCCGTCGAGCCCGCCGTTGGCGTACCAGAGCTTCGACTGCACCATCGACTTCAGAACATCGGTGCCCTTCGCGTCGGGCAGGTACTTCTTGACGAGCTCGCCGAGCGCCGCGTCGTCGGCGCCGTACAGCTGGCGGACCGCCTTCAGCTGCTCCGTCACGAACGCCTTCACGATGCCCGGGTGGTCCTTCAGCGTCGGGCCGTTCGCGTAGACGTACTCGTCGCCCACGCCGGGGATCTCCGTGCTCAGCGGCAGCACGAA
>DASVDW010000156.1:0-8094 GCA_036380925.1 Acidothermaceae bacterium | reverse complement strand
TGGTTGGGGACGGTGAGCAGCAGGGTGTCAGCAGCGGCAATCGCCTCGTCGGCGGCCAGTTGCTCCAAGAGCTGGTCGGGCTCGGCCGCGTAGGTCTTGCCGAAGCGGGCCTTGACGCCGTCGAGGAACCCGACCTGGTCTCGCGAGCGGGCGTCGCGGCCGAAGTAGGCACGGTCGACGGCGTTGACGATCGGAAAGATGCTGCGGCTGACCGACACGCGGGGCTCGCGGCTGTGGCCGGCGTCAGTCCAAGCCTTGCGGAATCGCTCGATCTGCTCGGCCTGCAGCTGGTGGAACGGCACGCCGGTGTCCTCGGTGAGCAGCGTCGAACTCATGAGGTTCATCCCCTGCTCCGCCGCCCACTCGGCGGTCTTCCGGCTGCCGGCGCCCCACCAGATCCGGTCGCGCAGTCCCTCGGAGTGCGGTTCGACGCGCAGCAGGCCGGGCGGATTGGCGAACATCGGCCGCGGGTTCGGCTCGGCGAAGCCCTCGCCACGGAGTATCTCTAAGAAGACCCGGGCGTGCTCGCGGGCCATGTCGGCGTGGTCCGTGCCCTCGGCCGGGACGTGACCGAAATAGCGGAAGCCGTCGACCACCTGCTCGGGAGAGCCACGGCTGATGCCGAGTTGCAGCCGCCCGCCGGAGATCAAGTCGGCGGCGCCGGCGTCCTCGGCCATGTACAGCGGGTTCTCATAGCGCATGTCGATCACCCCGGTGCCGATCTCGATCCGGCTGGTCCGGGCGCCGATCGCGGCGAGTAGCGGGAACGGCGACGACAGCTGGTTGGCGAAGTGGTGCACCCGGAAATACGCGCCGTCCGCGCCGAGCTCCTCGGCGGCAACCGCGAGATCGATGGACTGGAGCAGGGCATCCGCGGCCGACCGGGTCTGCGAGTGCGGCGAGGGGTTCCAATGGCCGAACGACAAGAATCCGATGTGCTTCATGGTGACGGCAACACGCTCTGGGTCACCGATCTTCCTCATCAAGATGGAACCCACACGACGATCGAGTTAGGGATCGCTCGCGCGGATCGGCCCCTTCGCGATAGCCGATCGACTAGCGGTTCTCCGCCACGAACTGGCTGGCCGTGAAGGAGGCGCCAGCCGGATCGGCGAGGACGGCAAATCGCACCCATGGCGCATCCTGCGGCCCGGCGAGGACCGAGCCTCCGAGTTCGCGCGCCCGCGCGGCGATCGCATCCACGTCGTCGACGGCGAAGGTCACGCTCCAGTGCGCCGGGCCGCCGTCGCGCGGCAAGATCGTCGCCACGACGTCCTCGAAACCCTCGGGCGCTCCCATTTGCCTCATCCCCGCGCGCATGCCGGGGTTCAGCTCTTCAAGGTGGTCGCCGTAGCCCGGCAGCGCCCACATCGGCGCGCCGACGTCGATCGTCGTCCAGCCGAACACCGCGCCGTAGAAGGACTTTGCGGCGTTGAGATCGTCGGTGTGCAGGTTGTTGAAGTTCACCGCGCCGTGCTCGTTGACCGCCGCCGCGCCGCGGTGCGAACCGGGCTGCCACACGCAGAAGACCGCGCCCTCCCGATCGGCGAACACCGCCATCCGTCCCGCGTCGAAGACGTCGAATGGCTCGGAGAACACCTGCCCGCCCGCCTCGCGCACCCGCGACGCGGCGTCGTCGGCTGACTCGACGCGGACATAGGTGTTCCACACCGCCTGCGGCGGCGCACCAGGGGGCTGGGAGGAGATGGCGGCGGCCTCCCGGCCACCAATGCGGGCCATGTAGTAGTGAGCCCCCGCATCAGGGGGCATCGCGTCCTCGACCTGCCAGCCAAAGAGCCCGGAGTAAAACCGGGCGGCCTCCGCGGGATCAGGCTGGTTGGTGTCGACCCAGCACGGCACCCCGGCCGGGTAGTCCTCACGGGTGCTCATATCGAAACGCTACAGCGGCCCCAATCGCGAATCTAGGCACCGACTTGCTCGCTCAGCGCTCCCTGGTCCGGCGGCTGCCAGTGCGGTTTCGACGGGCGTCGCATGCCGTCGACGCGTCTCGCGAACCGGGTGGGCGTCAGGACGGGAACGCCGCGCCACGGTGACATGGTGATGAGGTCGGCATCGGCCGGGACGAGCGTCATCGGATGCGCTGGCGCAGCCGGGAGCGCCGCCACTCGTCAGCGCCCCAAACCACAAGCGGAAAGGTCAGAATCATCAGGAACGTCGGCCACGGCAGGGCAGCCGTGTCAAAGACTGCCTGGACGCCTGGGGTCAGCACGAGCAGCGCGGTGAATGCGATCTCGAAGCCGATTCCCCACAGCAGCAGCGGATTGCTGGTCAGGCCGACGCTGCGCAGTGACGCCAGGTCGGTTCGCGCGGCGAACGCGGTTCCCACCTGACAGGCGACGATCCCGACGAATGTGGCCGTGGTCGCTTGAACGTAGGCATGGTGCAATCCAGACGAAGTGTCGGTCGCGTCGCCGAGTCGCCAACCGCCGAGCCACAGCGTGAAGAAGAACGCCCCCAAGACGAGGACGGCGGAGATCACACCCATGAAACCCCACGCGCGAAACAGCAGCGCGCGCTGGACCACATGCTCTGACCGGGCTCGCGGTGGCTGGTCCATCAGCCCTGGCTCGGGCGGCTCACGGCCGAGCGCCAGAGCGGGCAGCGTCTCGGTCCCGAGGTCGATGGCGAGTATTTGCATAACGGTGAGGGGCAGCGGCACCAATCCGCCCGCCAGCGCGAAGACCAAGAAGGGGACGACCTCCGGAATCGCGTGCGCGAAGATGTAGAGGATGAACTTGCGGACGTTGTCGTAAACCCGCCGGCCCTCCTCGACCGCGGTCGCGATCGTCGCGAAATTGTCGTCGGTGAGCACCATTGTCGCGGCCTCGCGCGCGACGTCTGTGCCGCCACGGCCCATGGCGACGCCGATGTCGGCACGGTGCAGCGCCGGCGCGTCGTTGACGCCGTCCCCTGTCATCGCGACGACCTGTCCGGCGTCGCGCAGCGCGTCAGCGATTCGCAGCTTCGCTTCGGGTGAGCTGCGGGCGAACACGATCTCGCCGTCGGTTGCGAGCAGCCGGTCGAGCTCGTCCTCGGTCATCCGATCGAGGTCCACCCCGGCGACGACCTGCAAAACGGGTCGGCCGATTCCCACCTCGCGCGCGACGTGTGCCGCCGTCGCGCCGTTGTCGCCGGTGACGACGTGAATGCGGATCCCGGCCCGGTGGCAGGCGTCGACGGCGTCCGGCACCTCGGCTCGAGGCGGATCGAACAGCGCCGCCAGCCCTAGAAGTGTCAGGTCGTGCTCGACCGCGTCCCGGTCCGCTGGGACGCCGTCGAGGAGCCGGCGACCGATGCCGAGCACCCGCAACCCTTCGCGCGTCAGATCGTCGACCACCTGCGTTATCCGGTCGCGAAACGCGCTGTCGAGCGGTCGGAGTCGACCGTCCATCTGGATGGAGGCGCACCGGTCGAGAACCGATTCCGGCGCGCCCTTCACCACGAGCGCGACCTGCCGCTCGCCGCATTGTTGCGCGGTTGACATCAGCCGCCGCGACGAGCTGAAGCGAAACACCGCTTTGCGTTCGGCGTCGCGCGCGGCGAGGTCGGTGCCGCCGCCGAGCTGCTCCGACATCTCGTACAGCGCTAGCTCGGTGGGGTCGTTGGCGGTCACCCGTTCCCCAGTCCGAGTGACGACGGAACAGGCGACGATCGCGTCGGCCAGCGCGCGCGCCTCACCGTCCGCCGAACCGGCCCCGATCGCCGCAGGCACCGCGCGGCGGCCCGCGACGGGCGTCCACAGGTCGACACCGCGCATCCGGTTCGCGGTGAGCGTGCCGGTCTTGTCCGTGCAGATCACGGTCGTCGAGCCGAGGACCTCGACCGCGCTGAGGCGCTTCACCACCGCGCCGCGACGGGCAAGGGAGCGGACGCCGACGGCAAGCGCGAGGGTGATGGTGGGAAGCAGCCCTTCGGGAACGTTCGCGACGAGCAGACCGACCGCGAAAAGGAACGCGTCGTGCGCCGACAACCCGGCCACGACACCGAGCGGCATGAAAGCCGCGCCGACGGCGACGCCGACCGCGGCGATAAGCCATGCGACCGAGCGAACCTGCCGTTCCAGCGGGCTGTGTTCACGCCGTTGCCGTTGGCTCAGCGCGGCGATGCGGCCCAGTTCCGTGTGCGTCCCCGTGGCGAGCACGATCGCGCGACCAGCTCCGGCCGTGCACATCGTCCCGGAGAACAGCAGATCCGCTGTCGCCAGCCACCCGCCGTCGGAGACCGCGGCGCCCGCCGCTCGGGTCACCGGCGCCGACTCCCCCGTCAGCGGCGACATGTCGACCTCGACGGCGCCGTCGACCAACCGGGCGTCGGCCGAGACCCGGTCGCCCTCTTCGACCACCAACAGGTCGCCGACGACCAGCTCGGCCGCCGGGACGCGGACCTGCTGGCCGTCGCGGACGACGGTTGCGTCGTGCGGCACGAACTCGCTCAACGCGGCCACCGCGCGTTGCGCCTGTCGCTCCTGGGTGAAGGAGAACACCGCGTTGACGACGATGACGAGGGCGATCGCGACCGACAGCACCGGCGTGCCGGCCACGATCGACAACGCGGCCGCCGCCCAAAGCACGAGCGCAAGCGGATGAACCAGTTGCGCCGCGACCGCTCCGACCCACGACTGCCGGGCCGCTTCCGGTAGCTGGTTCGGACCGCTCGTCTGCAGCCGACGTGCCGCCTCCCGCTGCGACAAGCCCTGGGACGACGTGCGCAGTCGACGCAGTAACGCGGGCAGCGACTCGTGCAACGGGTGGGAAGCCATGCTGGCGACGTCGTCGGCAGGTCGATCCTGCGTCATGCCGCCCCCAGCGTTGTGCGCGGCAACTCAAGCCATCCACCATTGACTTAATCACTACTGGCGCTCCTCCGGGAGCGACCGCGTGCCACCCGCCGCCGAGAGGGGTGACGAATATCGCCCCGGCGTCATTTCAGACCGGCGCATTCACGGCCGCCCGGCGCCGCTGGCCACGTGCTCGTCTCTCGAACGTGTGGCGGCGGGCGCCGGGCGGCCAAAAGATCCGCTTATCGAGCGGGGGGTTAGCTGGTGCTGCAGCTGACTGTGGGCCAGGTCCAGTTGCCGTTGGTCATGATGGTGACGCCGAAGTTGTTGCCGCTGCCGTTGGGCGTGGCGACCATCACGTACTGGCTGGGCCAGGTCGCGTTGACGTTCCAGGTGGCGCTGATCTGCTCCGGGGCCGGCACGTTCATCGTGACGGTCCAGGTGTTGGAGCCGGAGACCGAGACGTTGAGGTTGTACCGGTCGCTCCACTGCTGGCCCGCCGACAGCGTCGCCGTGCAGCCGCTGCCCGTGCTGCCGCCCGAATCAGTCGAGCCCACGGTGATGTTGGAGTTACCGCTGCTTTGGTACCCCTCGGTCGCGAGAATCTGGTAGTTGAAGGTGCCGAGGTTCATTCCGTAGCGGGCCCACGCGTCAAAGTGGTTTCCGGTCGTGATGGTCCCGCCGGTGCGCCTGGACTGCCGGACGCTCCAGTATTGGTTGAAAGTCGCGGTGCCTTGAATCGACGGCGCGTTCACCCGCGTGGTTTCGTAGATGTCGTACGTGCCGCCGTCGGTCGTCACGGTGCCCTTGTAGGTTCCCGTCGGCCGATATGAGCCCCAGTTGTCGACGATGTAGTACTCAACCAGCGGGTTGGTGGTCCAGCCGTAAAGCGACAAATACGCGTTGCCAGACGGGTTGAAGCTGCCCGAATAGCTCACGGTCCGGCGGGCGCCGGTGCTCCAGCCCTTACCGGCGACGAAGTTCCCGACGTTGCTCCAGGACGTGCTGTAGTTGCCGCCCGCGCCAAGGTTCATCGACGCCGACCCGTTGCCGTCTGACCAGAAGGAATAGAAGTAGCCGTTGTTGGTGCCGGTTTGATTTGACGTGATGGCCGCGTTCGCGGTGCCTGGTAGCAGCGCGGTCACAGCGAACAGCGCCGTGGCCGCGGCGCCGATGAGCAGTTTGGCCCGGCCGATTAGTCGCGTGGCGCGACCCGGCCGTCGACTCATGTGGTGAGCCGGGGCTGCGTTCATGTGCGTACTCCCTCCTCGTTGGGTGGAACCGGATGTGCAGTGCTGCCGTCGCGCCACGTCAGATGCGACGAGTTTGCTCCGGAACTTTCAAGGCGCGCTCCGGAAAGATTCCGGACGTATAGGCGGGACGACGGACCGAAACGTACGGCTATCGTCCGGATTGCGTCAAGGGGTAAGAAATGTCTATCGCGCCGGAAAGCCCGGCTTTTTCCCGTCTGAAGGCGGGATCGGAGAGTTTGCCGGCAGTTTCGGCAGCCCTTTCAAAGTCCGGAAGTCTTCCGGAAGTGGTCACGTGCCCACAGTCCGAATCCGCAGGTGAGAGCTGTTTCGCATCGCCGACCGTCCGCAAAATCTCGGACACCGCACCGGCCTGTGCGCGGACGCGACGACCTCGCGCCGGTGGTTTGACGAGCGCCAGCAGACGTGGCTATTCGAGCCGCGCGGGTTGCGAGCGCAGGTCGAGAACGCGTGGTGCGTCGACGGTCAGATCGAGGACCTGCTGCCGCGCGCCCTCCGCGACCCGCACGCAATTGCGTCCGGCACGCTTGGCTGCGTACAGGGCGGTGTCGGCGGCGTCGAGCAGCTCATGCACGGAGTGGCCGCTTTCTCGAAACGCCGCGACGCCAACGGAAATCGTGACGCCAACCGACTGCGCGCGACCGGTCGCCTCAACATGGACGTCGGCGACGTGGGCGCGGATGCGTTCGGCGGCCTGCCGGGCTTGCTCAAGGTCGGAACCGGTTAGCAGGACGACGAATTCCTCGCCGCCGAACCGGCCGACGAAGTCGCGCGGGCGCAGGCCGTCGGTCAGCGCGGTGGCGACCGCGCGCAGGATGTCGTCACCCGTCAAGTGACCGAAGCGGTCGTTGACATCCTTGAAATGGTCGATGTCAACGAGCAGGACAGCGAGGGAGTCTTGTCCGCCACGCGCTCGGGCGATCTCCCGCTCCGCGACCTCGCGCCAGTAGCCAGAGTTGGCCAAGCCGGTCTTCGCGTCGGTGCGCGCCGCCTCGCGAAACTCCGCGACCAGCAGCGCGCGCTGCAAAGCCAGCACCGGCGGCACCGCGAGCAGCACGGCGAATGGGGAGGCCGCGCAGGCGATGGCAACGAGCACGCCGGTGCACGCCTCGGCCGCGATCACACCCGCGTCTTCGGCGTCACCCAGATGAGAGCGCACCGTCGTGCCGGGTTGCAGGAACGCGAAAAGCCGCGCAGCGATAAGGGAAATGGCGCCCTGTCGAACGACCACACACAGCACGGTGGCGACCGCGGCGGACCCGGCGCCGACAAGCGCGGCGACGTCGACGGGGTACCCGGGAGAGGTCAGCGCTTCCCGCACCGACGCCGCGAGATAGCCGCCCAATCCGATGGACGAAACGTTGAAGATGAACTTCACCGGCGCCCGCCGCATCACGCGCAGGTAGAAGAACACCTCGACTGGAATGACAACCAGGGCTGCGAACAAGGGCGGCAGCAACAGCGCGACCGGGAGCGTCCAGACGGCCATCAAGTCGTTGCTGCGGTCGCGCCGCGGCCTGCGCCAGACCAGTCGCAGCGATCCTTCGATGCTCAGCATGGCGCAGCCAGACATGGCGGCGAACGTCCACCAGCTCGACAGGTCGAGGCGGGTGCGCGAGAAACCAACGGCGATCGCGGCGACATACAGCGTTTCGATGGCCAACACATACGCGCGCGCCGACGCCGGCAATCGCCACAAACTCCACCCGCGGATCTGCCACCAGCGCGCCACCGCCGCCTCCCCCACCGCCATGGCCCTCCTGCCCCCCGGCCCACCGCGTCTCGCGTCGCCGTCCGACTGCAACCGGCGCGTCACGCAGCGTAGTTAGACGCGAGCCTACGCGCTCCAGATGCCCCGCACCAGGCCCGGCTCACCGCGTTTGTCAGCCTTTCGACCGAGTTAACGGGCCCATCGGTGTTGACCTGACGCTTCAGGCGGCGAAAGCGTGTGCCGAAGAGATTGTGGCGGGCGCCCAGCCAGCGTCCGTCCGACCGCTGCGGCATTCGGAGGAGGCGGCATGCGCG
>DASVDW010000155.1:0-3604 GCA_036380925.1 Acidothermaceae bacterium | reverse complement strand
GGTTCGTCGCCACCGTGGGCGAGTTGATCGAAGCCGACCCTCGGGTCGCCGTGGTGCTGGCCGACATCTCGGCCGACGCGTTCGCCGACCTCGCGCGCGCGCATCCCGATCGGGTGCTGAACGTCGGCATCCGCGAGCAGCTGATGGCTTCGACTGCGGGCGGCCTGGCGCTTGCCGGGATGCGGCCGATCATTCACTCCTACGCGCCGTTCGTCGTGTCGCGCGCGTATGAGCAACTGAAGCTCGACATCGGACATCAAGACGTCGGCGCGGTGGTCGTGAGCATCGGAGCGTCATACGACAGCGCGGGCTCCGGCCGCACCCACTTCGCGCCCGAGGACGTCGCGCTCGTCGACACGCTGCCCGGCTGGCAGGTGCACGTGCCAGCGCACATTGACGAGGTGGCTGACCTCATCGCGGGCGCGGTGCGGGATGGCGGACGGCACTACGTCAGGTTGACCGAGCACGCCGCGTCTCGGGTCACGCCACCGTCGTCCGACAAGCCTCGTGCGGTGGTGGTGGCCGTCGGGCCGACGGTGGCGAACGTCGTGGCTGCGACCGAGCATCTCGACCTCGAGATATTGCCGGTCACCACGATCCGACCGTTCCCTGCCGCCGCGCTCAGGCGCGCGGTCGCCCGCGCCACGGCGTCCGACGTCGTGTTGGTCGAGCCCTACTACGCGGGCACGTCGGCGCACGAGGTGGCGACGGCGCTGTCCGACACTCGGCATCGGCTGTTGTCGTTAGGTGTCGGACGACGTGACCTGCGTCGGTACGGAACGGCCGCGGAGCACGACGCCGCGCACGGGCTTGACGTCGGCGGGCTGCGCCGCGCAATCAGCGATTTTCTTGAGTCGTCTTAGCGTCTGCGGCCGGCGTGCTACAAGATCTCGGACGGCGAGTAAGCGGCTGCCACGGGGAATCGCTGGGCGATGTCGCTCACCCGACGGCAGAATTCGGCGGTTTGCGCGGTGGCAGCGCCGGTGAAGCCGAGCGGCGCCGAGACGAGCTCGGCAAGCTCGGTGGCGCCGAGCTGGAGCCGGTCGTCGGTCGCCAACCGGTCGAAGAGGTCGTTGCGATCGGCGCCCTTCTCGCGCATCGCGAGCGCGACGGCGACCGCGTGCTCCTTGATGGCCTCGTGCGCCGTCTCGCGGCCGACACCCTTGCGCACCGCCGCCATCAACACCTTGGTGGTGGCGAGGAACGGCAGGTAGCGGTCGAGCTCGCGCTGAATGACCGCCGGGTAGGCGCCGAATTCGTCAAGCACGGTGAGGAACGTTTGGTAGAGGCCGTCAGCCGCGAAGAACGCGCCGGGAAGCGCGACCCGCCGCACCACGCTGCACGAGACGTCACCCTCGTTCCACTGGTCGCCAGAAAGCTCCGCCGTCATGTTGGCGAAGCCACGCAGCACGACGGCGAGACCGTTGACCCGCTCGCACGACCGGGTGTTCATCTTGTGCGGCATCGCGCTTGACCCGACCTGGCCGGCCTTGAATCCCTCGGTGACCAGCTCGTGGCCGGCCATCAAGCGGATCGTGGTGGCCAGGCTCGACGGACCCGCCGCCGCTTGCACCAGCGTCGTGAGCACCTCGAAATCGAGAGATCGCGGGTACACCTGGCCGACGCTGTTCAGCACGTTGCCAAAGCCAAGATGCGTGGCGACGCGTCGCTCGAGTCGCTCGAGCTTGCTTGCGTCGCCGTCCAGCAAATCGAGCATGTCTTGCGCGGTGCCCATGGGGCCCTTGAGTCCCCGCAGCGGGTAGCGCGCCAGCGTGGCCTCGAGCCGGTCGAAGCCGAGCAGCAGCTCTTCGCCGGCAGAGGCGAACCGCTTTCCAAGGGTGGTCGGCTGCGCCGCGACGTTGTGGCTGCGGCCGGCCATCACGGTCTCGCTGTGCTCGGCGGCGAGGCGGGCGAGCCGGGTGAGCGCGGCCACCATGCGGTCGCGGATCAACAGCAGCGACTCGCGCACCTGCAGCTGCTCGACGTTTTCGGTGAGGTCGCGCGAGGTCATGCCCTTGTGGATGTGCTCGTGGCCGGCCAGCGCGCAGAACTCCTCGATGCGCGCCTTGACGTCGTGCCGGGTGACCCGCTCGCGCTCCCGGATCGAATCGAGGTCGACGACGTCGACGACCTTCTCGTAGTCGCTGATGACGCCGTCGGGCGCCTCGATGCCCAGCTCGCGCTGCGCCTTCAGCACGGCGACCCACAACCGGCGCTCAAGGACGACCTTGGTGCGCGGCGACCACAGCTCGGCGAGCTCGGGAGAGGCGTACCGGGTGGCGAGAACGTCGGGGATCACGTCGTCCATTGTCGCGTATGGCGACGCCGGACCCACTCGGCGAGGCGACATGCGCCCGCCGGACTCAGAAGTGGGCGGCCACCGCCTGTGCGATCGCCGACAACTGAGTCGAGGTCAGCGGCGCGTGCTGGCCAGGCGTTGCCGGCGCGCTGGTGCTGGCGATCACCTGGACGAAGAGCGGAGTCGGCGTCGTGCGCGTGAGGGCGGCGGACATCCCGACGTAGCCGCCCTTGCCGACGTCCATCGTGCAGACAACCTGCGTCTCTTTGGCGCCTGTGCACGTCGGGGTCGGTTCGGGGGACTTCACGGCGGTGTTCGCTGGGCTTTTGGTCGCTTGGCTGTTGGTCGCGGCGCCCGTCGGCTTTTGTGTCGCCAGCCGCGCCAGCGCCTCCTCCTTCGCGCGGTCGGCCGCGGCAGACGTCGCCGCTTCGCTTGCCATCTTCCGCTTGAGCGCCTGCGAGCTCGCCAACTCGCTCGCGTCCGGTGTCGCCGACGCGGAGGTGGACGCGCGGCCGTTCTTGGACCCACCGGTGTTCACGTCGATCTGGACGACGCCCGTCGGGTTGCCGGTGTCGAACAGCACCTCGATGTTCATCGAACCGTCGGGCAGCAGGTGGCAGCTGTTCTGGTCAGGAGCGCTGGCCTTGGAGACAGGAGTCACCGTGATGCCGGCAACCTGCTGGCTGATGATGGACGCCCAGTCGATCTGGGGCCGCGTCGGGCACGCGGTGGCCACCTTTGCCTTGTCGGGCGGCGCGCCGGTTCCGGCCGGCGTGGCGCCGCCCGTCTGGCCGGCCGCCGACGTCTCCGGTGTGCCCGAGCCCAAGCCCAAAACGCTCGGCCCGGCGACGACGCCGGCGGTCACCACGCCAGCCAGCGCGACAGCGCTCGCGGCATAGACGCCCTGCTTCGCGCGGTTGCCCCGGCGAGCGCGAGCCGTGATGTCGTCGAGGCTCGGCAAACCGGTTGGCTCTCCGGCGAAACTCGACTCCATCGTGTGCCTGAACACGTTACGGGCGAAGTCCTCGTCGTTCACGACGACCGTCCTTCCATCAGGTGTGAGCCGGTGAGCATCGCGCGCAGGTTCGTCAGCCCGCGCGCGGTCTGCGATTTCACCGTGCCTTCGCTGCAACCGAGCGTGGCCGCCGTCTCCGCGACGTCGAGGTCCTCCCAAAACCGCAAGACCAGGACGGCGCGCTGCCTGGGCGGCATCTTTCCCAACGCCTCAAGCAAAACCAGTCGGTCCTCGACATGACTGTCAACCTCGGTCGCGGTTTCGGGCGGCTGGGCCGAACTCAATTCGCG
>DASVDW010000154.1:0-10330 GCA_036380925.1 Acidothermaceae bacterium | reverse complement strand
GGGATGGACCCAAGACGGTGGCGAGTTGTTCGACGTCCTCGCCAGATTGGACGCCGACGGGTGCGCGCGTTACGTCGTCACCGACGTGCGGCGCGACGGCACGCTCAGCGGGCCGAACCTTCAACTGCTGCGCGACGTGTGCGCGGCGACCGACAAGCCGGTCATCGCGAGTGGGGGAGTGTCGTCGCTTGACGACCTGCGGGCGATCGCGGAGTTGACGTCGATTGGCGTCGAGGGCGCGATCGTCGGGAAAGCCTTGTACGCAGGGGCTTTCACCCTCGAAGAGGCGCTGGCCGCGGTCGCCCAATAGGTGCTGGTAGACCGCTCACGAGCAAGAGCGCGCCGAACGTCTACCACCTATAACGAGGCCATGGTTCACCGTCACGGCCAGCAGTCACTGGAGCCGAGGAGGCCCTCTTCTGGATTCGATGTGTCGGTGACGCCTGCCTAGAAATAGACGATTGCGCGCGGGTCGCTGGACGACACTACTTCTTTCCCAAGTGGGGTCAACGCCGCGAGCGCGAGCTTGAAGTTGCCGAGACCGAGAGGGATCCCGATGATCGTCAGGCAGAGCAGGAATCCGAGGACTAGGTGGCCAATCGCCATCCAGATGCCGGCGAAGAGGAACCAAATCACGTTGCCGATTCCGGCGCCGACGCCCGCTGCCGGCTTGCGTGCAAGAGCCCGGCCGAACGGCCACAGCACGAAACCCGCCAGGCGGAAAGACGCGATGGCAAAAGGAATCGTGACGATTAAGCAGAACATCAAGAGTCCGGCGAACGCGTATCCGATCGCCAGCCATAACCCAGAGAGGACAACCCAGATCAGGTTCAGCAACGTCTTCATTAGTACGACATGTCCACTTGGAACTCAGTCTGATAGTTGCCTGCCGCAAACTTGTCCTCGCTGATGAGGTCGACGGTGACCGTCTGACCCGCGCTAACACTGTTCGCACTGCCCTGCAGCGAGGCGATGACTGTGTCACCCTTGAGCAGGGTGACGGTGAAGATCGCCGTCTTGGTCGAGGCGTTCGCGTTGGCGATGCGCGCGGTGCCGCTGAAGTTGCCGGTGAAGTCGGCCTTGGTCTGCAGCGAGACAAGTGTCCAGCCCTTGTCGCTACGTCCATTGGCGGGTGGCGCGGCCTGCGTCGGCTTCGCTGCCGTCGGCGCGGTGGCGGTGACCGTTGCCGTCACGGTATGTGTTGCGGTGACGGTAGCCGCGGGCGAGGCGTCTTCGGGACCAGCGGTTTCGGTGACTGTCACGGTCGGCGCGGGTTTGTCAGACGCAGCTGCCTTGTCGCTACTGCTGCCGGAATTGCCTATGGCGACACCAACGATGAGCGCGACCACTGCCGAGACGGTCGGGGCGACCCAGCGGCGTCGCTTTTTTGGCGTTGGGTCCGGGGTCGTTGGTGTCGTCTCGCTCATTGTGGGTTCCCTCCGTTTGCACTGCGTCCCGCAGCCTACGAGCTAAGCGAGTTCAACGCTGTGAGATTGCGGAGGAACGGGCTGTTTGCCAGAGGTGTTGGTTCTATTGGGTGAGTGCCAAGACACCCAGGCGGTCTAGAGACATCGCCATACGATGTGGTGTCGATGGTCGTCCGACGCAATCGATGCGTGCGTGAGTTAGCCGACGACGACCTGGTCGCCGACCGAGATCACGCCGGTCGAGCGCGGCGCGAGCCGGATGCCGAACCAGGTCTTGCCGTCCCACCTGCGGCGCCGCGCAAGAGTGCGGATCGGCTCCTTCCCCCCAGCGAGCGTCAGCGGGTCGATCGTGGTCATCACGCAGCGGTCGCACCGCACCGTCGTCCGGAACTCAACCTCGCCGATGCGCACCGACGTCCAGCCGTCTTCGGCGAACGGCGCGTCGCCGTCTATGACGACGTTGGGGCGGAACCGCACGATGGAAAGAGGTGTGAACCCGTCGCGAGTCGGCGTGCCGTCGCCGCTGAGGTCGCCGGGGTCGAGGTCGGGGACGTCGGGAACTCCAGCGTCCTCGCGAATCCACGCGTTGAGCTGGGCCATCGACGCCTCGGTGACCAGCAACAGGGGACCGTCGTCCGCGAGGGAAAGCGAGTCGCCGGGGAGGCCGCCGTGCTTTTCGGCGATCGGGCGTTGGGTGGGGTCGGGCTGCCACAGCAACCGCACCGGGTGCCCGACCCGCCGCGACAACCAGTCGTGCGCCTCGCTCTTCGCGGGCACCGCCGACTGCTGGCCGGTGAGGGTGACCGGCGTCGGCGAGCCGCCCACCGGCGCCTCGACGTCGATGAAGCCACCCTCGCGGTCGGTGATGCGGATGGTGGCCGCGTCGAGCGGCTCGGCGCGCAGTCCGAGCATGTGGTGCACGTCGCGTGACGTGACGCTGTTCCCGGCCTCGTCGAAAACACCCCATCGCCGGTCGCGCGCGAGACCCCACGGCTCGACGTCGACCTGCTCAACGGTGACGCCGGCCAGCGATTTGACGGGATAGATCCGAAGGGTCGTCACGCGCACAACGCAGATCCTGCCAGTCGGCGACCGCGGCCAGCCCGGATTTCGGCGCCGCTAGCTGACCCGCGCGAGGCCGGCCGCCGTCGACGCCACCGCGTCGCTGATCGCAGCTGGGCCGCCGATCGCGGTCACCGATGGAATCCCGTCGGATGACGCGAGCCACGTGCGGACCGAGGCGGGAATCGTCGTCGGGGTCACCAGCACCGTCGGACGCCCAAGCGCGGCCGCGGTCAACGCGTCGGCCGGGAAGCTGGCCGCGCCGTTGGCCAGCAGCAGCGCGCCGGCCGGCAGCTGGCCGCCGAGCGCCTTGACCACGGCCACCGACGTCGCGTAGCGGTCGGCGCCCGCGATCTGGCTGCCGCCGGGCAGCGTGCTGACGACCGACGCCGGGATGCGGCCGCCGATCACCGTCGTGCTCGTGACGCCGAGCGAGCTCAACGCGGACGACGTGACATCGGGCACGCCGGTCGACGTCGCCATCAGGATTGGCCGCCCGAGCGCGCCCGCGATCCCGCCGATCGTGAAGCCGTCGGTGAGACCGGCCGTCCCTTCGACGACGAACGCGCGCCCGCCCGCGGCCCCGACCTGCGCCGCCACGAGGGCGGCCGTGGAGAACCGGTCGACGCCGCCGAGCCGGGTGATGTTCGTGACGCCGAGCGCCTTCAGTTGGGCTTCGACCGTGGAGCTGATCGCGGCGCCGCCGCCGACGAGGTAGGCGGTGGTGGCGTGGCGGCGAGAGATCTCCGCCGACACGCTCGCGGGCAACCCGGCCGGCGTGGTCAGCAAGAGCGGCGCCGACAGATGGACGGCGAGCGGTCCGGCCGCGACGGCGTCGGGCGCGGACTCGCCGCTCGCGAGCACCACCGTGGTCGAGTCAGCCGCGGCCGACTTTCCGACCGCGACCGCGGTGCCGTAGCGGTCCGGTCCGGACAGCCGGTCGAAGGGGCCGCCGACGGTCACCGATTGCGTCCACGGGACGGCGGTCGCGCCGTTTTGGGTGCTGGACAGGGTCACCGTGTAAACGCCTGGCGCCACCGGTCCGCCGCCCGCGCCGGTCATATCCCAGGTGGTGTCGACCGACGAGCCGCTGCCGGTGAGGGTTTTCAGCGCCTGCCCGCCGCCGTCCTGGACGACCAGCTTCCAGCTGCCGGCCGCCAGCATCCCGGCGGTCACCCGGACCGAGCCGTTCGCGGCCTTGGTGCGCGGCGTCACGGTCGCGGACGGCGTCACCAGCCCGGCCGCCATCAGCTGCGCGACGGTCTGCCGCAGGCTCGGCAGGATGGCGTATCCGGCGTTGCCTGGACACGCCGTGAGGTCGGCGTCGCGGTGGCCGGCTATCACGTTGAAGGTCACCTTCGTGCCGGTCGGATAGCGGGATCCGCTGAAGGCCGCGGCGGTCAGCGTCGTCTGGCCGCGTGGGTTCGCGTACGACAGCGACAGCTTCCAGGCGATCAGCTTCGCCAGCGACGCCTGCAACGCGGCGGACGGCGTGGCCGAGTCGTACGTGCCGATCATCGACACGCCGAAGCTGTCGGTGTTGAACCCGCCCGTGTGGGCGCCGAGGATCGCGTTCGCGACGCCGCCGTAGCGACCCTCGAAGATCTGGCCGTACTGGTCGACCAGGAAGTTGTAGCCGACGTCGCACCAGCCCTCGCCTTGCACGTGGTAGGCGTAAATGGAGCGCACGATCGCGGCCGAGTCGCCCGGCCCGTAGCTGTTCCCGGTCACCGTGTGGTGCACGAACGCGACCTTGGGCGCTCCGGTCGATTGAGGGCCGGACGGGCAGGCGCGCAGCCGAAGACTCTCGTCGGCTCCCCACTGCGCTCGGGTGATGATCGACGGTTGCGCCGCCGCCGCGAACGCGGCGCCCAGCGGGACGGCTGAGTGTCCCGCGGCGGCGTCGGCTGGCGAGCGCCCCGGGTCGACCAGTTCGACGCGCAGGTCTTGCGGCGCTGGACCGGTGACCGACAGCACGCGCGCGGCCACCGCGTCGGCTTCGCCTACCCACAGCGGTTCGGTCCCGTCCCGTGCTGAGCGCTGGGCGTCGGGGGTGCCCGCGTCCGGCCCGGCGTCGTTCTTGTCGAGGGTGTGCCACCCTGTCCACTCGCCGTTCGCGCGCACCCGGATCTGCGCGGTCAAGGCGGTGATCGCGGGGTCGTGGGCCCAGCTGATCCCGACCAGCCGGAACGGCGCGGTGTCCTGCTCCGGAATGGCCGCGACAGGTGTCGAGGCGTCCGTCGCCGTGTACGCGGCGGGAACCGTCCGCGCAACACCGGCGCGGCCGGCGGCCGCGGGCGGCGAGCCCGCGTCCGCCGCCATCGGGATTTCGTTGACGAGGGGGACGACGGGACGCGGCGCGGCGGCGCCGCCGCCGAGAAGGGAGAGCCCGACGGGGGCGGTGACAACGGGGACGGCGATCAACGACGCCGACGCGATGAGTGTCGCGGACAAACCGACCAGCAACCTGCGCAAGATCACATTCCCAACCCAGCCGACGACACGTGCCGTCGATCTCGACCGATGGCGTCATTGACCTAAGCAGGAATATGCGGACATGTCCCGCAATTGCCGCGTCTCGCTCCGACGCTTTACGTGGCGTTGAGGGAAGCTAAACCTTGCGGGAGCGATTAACCGGCCTGGCCGCGTCGCCGCGCTTGCGGCACGCTCCATGGAATTCACCTGGCGTCCGGCGCCCGCGAGTGAATATGCTCCCCGGCCGTGACCACCGAGCCCGCCGCCGTCCGGCGCATCTCCTCAGGCGCCAAGTGGGAGCCCGTCGTCGGCTACAGCCGGGCGGTCGTCGCCGGGCCGTTCGTCGAGGTGTCCGGCACCACGGCGCCGGAGGCGGGCGCGGACGCCTACGCCCAGACCAAGGCGGCGATCGAGAAGGTCCGCGCCGCGCTCGAGGCCGTCGGCGCCACCTTGGACGACGTGGTTCGCACCCGGATGTTCGTCACCGACATCTCCCGATGGGAGGAGTACGGCCGGGCCCACGGTGAGGCGTTTGGCGACATCCGGCCGGCGACGTCGATGGTCGAGGTCAGCGCGCTGATCGAGCCCTCGATCGTCGTCGAGGTCGAGGCGACCGCCTATCTAGGCTGCGCCAGGCTGGGTCAGTCGGGGTCGCGGCCCTGGCGAAGCTGGGCTGGGTTGACCGCGATCGGGAAGGGCCGGTCAAGTTGAATGGTCTGGTCGCCGATCGCGCGCGCCACCTCCGTGTACACGCCATCGACGAGGTCGTGAGCCAGCACCGATGGCGTGTCGGGGTCGATGATCCAGTACGACTCCACCCCGAAGCGCTCGTATGCCGCCTTCTTCAAGTTGAGGTCGACCAGCGCGGTCGACGGCGAGCGCACCTCGACAGCGAGCAACGGCGCGGCCGGCAGGTTCTTCGGCGTCAGGTCGCCATAGCGGGCGACGAGGACGTCGGGCTGCAGTTCGGTGTCGCGGGTACCGAACGTGACGGCGAACGGCGCGAGCAGCACGCGATGGTCTGGCGTGCGGGCGTTCATCAGTTCGATGTAGATGCGCCCCACGACGTCTTGGTGCGACCAGCCCGGCGCCGGGCTCACCAGCAGCGTCCCGTCGAGCAGCTCGTAGCGGTGCCCGTCGTCAGGCAGCGTCTCGAGATCGTCGATCGTGAGCGGCCGCCCGAACGGGAGCCCGGTGGTGACTGTCATGGCACTCATGGTGCTCCCTCGCGGACGCAGTTGCCATGGCAGAAGATCTTGCCGGGGTTCAGCGCGGCACGCGTCTCGTCGTCCACAGGTTGCCTTGCCGGTACCGTGACCGCGTGCCCAACTCCGTGACGGCGGCGAGCCAGCGACTCGCCGTCCGCGTTATCCCCTGCCTGGACGTCGACGCGGGCCGCGTCGTCAAGGGCGTCAACTTTCTTGATTTGCGTGACGCCGGCGACCCGGTCGAGATGGCCCGGGTCTACGACGCCGAGGGCGCCGACGAGCTGGTCTTTCTCGACATCACCGCGAGCAGCGCCGATCGGGAGACGACCTACGACGTCGTGCGCCGCACGGCGGAGCAGGTGTTCATCCCGCTCACGGTTGGCGGGGGAGTGCGCAGCGCCGACGACTTCGACAAGCTGTTGCGCGCCGGAGCCGACAAGGTCGGGGTCAACACCGCCGCCATCGCGCGCCCCGAGCTGCTCGCCGAGGCCGCCGACCGGTTCGGCGCCCAGTGCGTGGTGCTCTCGGTCGACGCGCGACGGGTCACCGGCGCCACCCGCACCGACTCCGGCTTCGAGGTCACCACCCACGGCGGACGACGGGGCACGGGCGTCGACGCTGTCGGGTGGGCGGCCCGCGCCGCCGAACTCGGCGCGGGCGAGATCCTGCTCAACTCGATGGACGCCGACGGCACCCGCGCCGGATTCGACCTGGAACTGATCGCCGCGGTTCGCAAGGTCGTCTCCGTGCCGGTCATCGCAAGCGGCGGCGCCGGATCGGTCGAGGACTTCAGCCCAGCGGTCGAGGCGGGGGCCGACGCGGTGCTCGCGGCGTCCGTGTTCCACTTCGGCACGCTGCGCATCGGTGAGGTCAAGGCCGCGCTGCGCGCGGCTGGTCACCCGGTTCGCTAGTGCGCGGAGTCGGGCGGCCCACTCGCCCGGAAAGATCCGGGCGTCCCGGCTGGTTGCGCTGGTGCGAATGTCACCACCGCAACTAAGCTGAGGGCATGACCGCGTCACCTGCGCTCGCCGATCGCGTGCCCGACCTGACCGCATTGCTCGACGCGCTGCCGGCCCGGCAGCGGGCTGAAATCGAAGAGGCCTATCTGCGCGTGCTCGCCACCGCGCCGCGCAACCGGCCGCGAAGCGCGCATCCGATCATCCGAACCCATTCACCCGAGCGGGCGGCGGCCGCGGTCGCGCGCGGGCTGGCCCGCGAGGCGGCCAGCCGGGAGCGTCTGGTCGCCGACTCGCTGTCCACCGCACAGGTGGCCGACCTCCTCGGGGTCAGCTCCGCGGCGGTGACGAAGCGACGCGGCAAGGGCGGTCTGATCTCGTTCAGGCACAAGGAGGATTGGCGCTACCCACGCTGGCAGTTCGAGGGCGGCGCGGTGCTCCCCGCGGCGATCGCGGTCTGGAAGGTGCTGCCCGACCGGCACGACGTCGCCGGCCTGGTGCGCTGGTTCACCCTGCCGTCGCGCCACCTCGCCGACCGCACCCCGATCGAAGCGATCCACGACGGTGACGTCGCCCAGGTCGTCGACGCCGCGTCATACGTCGGCAGCCGTTGAGCCGTCCCAGGCCAAGATCGGCGAGGTCCACGCCGGGCGACCCGCGACACGTCCGGCTGCCGGCGCGAACCCCGCTGGTGCGCATCTACGACGCGCACTTCTATCGCGACGGCGCGAGCTTCCGCCACGTCGGTCCGCACGTGCGCGGGCGGTGGGACCACCAGCTGCCCGACCCTGACACCGGCGCGCCGGTCCCGAACGGCGACCGCGGCGTCCTCTACGTCACCTTGACGCTGCGCTGCGCGGTCGCCGAGGTCTTCGGCGACGATCGGCGGGTGTCGCCGTCGGCCACCCAACGGTTGGCAATCTTGGAGGTGGACCGCGTGCTCGACCTGGTCGACACGCGGGGGCTGGCCGCGGTTCCGCTCGGCGTTCCGGCGGGGGCGTTGCGCGCGCGCGACCGCGACCTGACCCAGCGGATCGCCCGCCAGCTCTACGCGGAGACCGCCGCCGACGGTCTGCTCTACGAGGGCTGGCAGACCGGCGAGACCTGCGTGTGCCTCTGGGAACGGGTGGCCGACCGGGTTGACGTGCTTGACGACCGGGGTCTCATCGACGACCCCGTGGTCGCGCTCGATCTGGCGGTGATCGCCGACGAGTTGCGCTACGACTGGCCGGGCGTGTCGACCGAACGCTGAGCCCGAACGGTGAGCCCAAACGCTGAGCCCAAACGCTGAACCCAAACGCTGTGGGATAAGCGTTTGACGAAGGGTGCAGACTGGAGCGCGGCTCGGTTACGCCGCTCGCGGCCGAGTGCGCGGCGCGGACGATCGGACACAGATTCATGGCAACGGTGGGCCTCGAGGACCGCCTCGACGCTCCGGCCGTCGAACCCGTCCTCCGTCGCGGATTCCGCTTGCTGGCACGGGGAATTCGGGAAGAGCGCAAAGTCTTCGCGTTCGCCGCCGTGTCGAGCGGCGCTTACGGGTTGATGACCGTGGTCAGCTCGTGGGTGCTCGGCCAGGTCACCAGCAAGGTCATCCTCCCCTCGATCGACGACGGTCACGCGAAGACCGGCGCGCTGGTGGCGGCGGTGGCGGCCATCGTCGGCGTGGCCGTTGTCAAGGCGGCCGGCATCATCGGCCGGCGGGTCGGCGCGAGCGTCATGCAGGCCAATCTGCAAGCCTCCTACCGGCGCCGGGTCACCCGCAGCTACCTGCGGCTGCCGATGGAGTGGCACCAGCGACATCCGACCGGCGAGCTGTTGTCGAACGCCAACGCCGACGTGAAGACCATGTGGGACTTCGTGTCTCCGCTGCCGTTCTCCGTCGGCGTGCTGGTGATGGTCGTGGTGGCCGCGGTCGCGATGCTCGTCGTCGACCCGGTCATCGCGTTGGTCGGCGTCCTCGTCTTCCCGGCTGTCGCGTTGCTCAACTACGTCTACCAGCGCACGATGGGCCCGGTCGCCAACCGAGCCCAGCAGCTGCGCGCGGACGTCAGCAAGGTCGCGCACGAGAGCTTCGACGGCGCGCTCGTCGTCAAGACGCTGGGCCGCGAGGACGACGAGACCCGCCGGTTCGCGCAGACCGCGTGGCAACTGCGCGACGCCAACGTCGAGGTCGGCCGTCGCCGCGGCTTCTTCGACCCTGTCGTCCAGGCGCTGCCGAACCTCGGCTTGCTGGTCGTGCTCGTGGTCGGCGCGCATCGGATGGAGTCCGGCGCGATGAGCACCGGCCAGCTGGTCGAGATCGCGTACCTGTTCACCCTGCTCGCGTTCCCGATCCGGGCCATCGGCTGGGTGCTTGGCGGGATGGCGGAAAGCGTCGTCGGAGGGGAGCGGGTCTCTCGGGTGTTGCGGGCGACCGGTGCTCTTGAGTACGGCGACGACGAGTTGCCGGACGACGGCGCCGCGCACGTCGAGCTGCGCTCCGTCGACTTCGCGTACGGCGAGTCGAAGGTGCTCTCGGACGTCACCTTCCCGGTGGCCGCGGGTCGCACGGTCGCCGTGGTCGGCCCGACCGGCGCGGGGAAGTCGACCCTGACCATGCTGCTCGTGCGGCTGGTCGACCCGCACGCCGGGCAGGTGTTCCTCGACGGCGTCGACATGCGCGACACCGCGCGCGGCGAGGTGGCCGCCTCGGTCGCGATCGTCCCGCAGCAGACCTTCTTGTTCGAGGACAGCGTGCGGGGCAACGTCACCCTCGGCGCCGATCTGCCGGACGACGACGTCTGGGCCGCGCTCGAGCTCGCGCAGGCCGACCGGTTCGTGCGCGCATTGCCCGAGGGTCTCGACACCCGCGTCGGCGAACGTGGCGCGACCCTGTCGGGAGGGCAGCGGCAGCGCGTCGCGTTGGCCCGCGCGCTCGTCCGACGTCCGAGGCTGTTGATCCTGGACGACGCGACGAGCAGCGTTGACCCGCGGGTGGAGGCCCGCATCCTGGCCGGCCTGCGTGACGCGGCCTTGCCGTCGACCGTCGTCGTGGTCGCCTACCGCAGCGCCACGATCCGGCTCGCCGACGAGATCGTCTACGTCGAGCAGGGCAACGTCGTCGACCGCGGACGTCACGACGAGTTGGTGGCGCGCTGCGAGGGGTACCGCGCCCTGGTCACCGCCTACGAGCTGGCGGCGAACGACGCCCGCGAGGGCG
>DASVDW010000153.1:0-27105 GCA_036380925.1 Acidothermaceae bacterium | reverse complement strand
TGCGGCGACTGCGACCACGGCGCTCGCCGCGATCACGAGCAGACGCCGCCGGTTGGCGTCAGGGCTTCCGGCCGCGCTGTCGCCGACCGGAGTGGATGGCTGGCTCATCAGGCTTCCTAGTGACTCGGGGACGGCGTGGGCGCTTGAGCGCTCGGCACGGCCAGCGGTGTGGTGGTCATGAACACGTCAAGTGAGATGGAGGTCTTCAGCACGTCCCATGGATGTGCCGGAGGAGCCGCCGCGCCGACGACCTGACCGCCGGGCGCGAGGTCAACCGACGTGACGTTGGTCGCGCGCTGGAGACCCTCGAGCTGCGAGAGGAACTGCTCGATTTGGAAGTAGCTGCCAGCGACCTGAAGCTGCAACGGGATCGCGTTGAGCCCAACCACTGTCACGGGCGGGGCGGCGGGCTGGGCGGCGGGCGTCGGCGCGGCCGCCACGGCCGCGTTTGCCGAAGCGGTCGGCGCCGCACTGGGCGCAGCGGCGGCAGGGGCGGGAGCGACGGTCGGCTTGGCCACGGTCACGGCGGCCGGTGCGCCCGGCGCGATCGACTGCAGGTCCACACCGGTCTTCGCGGCAGCGGCGGTCAGCGCGCGAACATACCCAGCGAGCCCGACGTTCGCGGGAAGCTGTTGCTGGATCGCGGCGATTCTCGCTTCCTGGGCCACCACGTCCTTCGCTTGCTTCGTCCGCAGGCTGATCTGGCCCTGGAGCGAGGAGTTCGTTTGCTGCTGCGCGGCGTCTTGGGCCTTCAGCTTCGAGACCTTGTGATGTTGCGGTGAGATGAGCGCGACCCAGCCGACGGCGCCAACCAGGAGTATCGCGGCGACCGCTACGGCGATCAACCGTTGTGAGCGGTTCACGTCAGCACACTCCCGGAGTATCGCAGCCCTCGATGGCGCTGCTGTTCACATTGACGGTCGAGTTGAACTGCACGACCTTCGTATTGCCGATCATCTGTTCCGCGGAAGCGGTCAGGTAGGGGTCCGACATGTACGTCGGCTTCGACATGCTGTCGAGCCAGGTGGCGGTGTCGTTGTGCACGCTGCCGAAGCCCCTGAACGTGATGCTGCCGACCGTTGTTGGCACGGCGCTCGCGGCGGGGAACCCAGCTTGCGGCACGCTTTCCTTCATGCTCACCTGCGTGTACCAAGCCCTGCCGGGCAGCGTCGCGCTGAGGTCGGCCATGACGGCGGACCAATGCACGTTCGTGCTGCGAGCCTGCGCGAGCGCCGCCTCAGCGCTCGCCGTGTTGGCCGCGATCGTGACGACATACTGCAACTTGTTCAGCTCACGCTGAAGAGTCGCCTGCTTCTGCTGGTTAGCCGCGAGCGCGTCTTGGGCGGATTGGACGGCCGACTTGCCATGAACGTACAAGGCGCCGACGCCGACGATGGAAAGCGCGACCAACACGCTAGCGCCGGTCACCAGGCGCTTGAACTCCCGATTCTCATGGATCTCCGGCGGCAGCAGGTTGACCCTTGGCAGGCCGTCGACGAGAGTGGCGGTCTTCGTGCTCACGATGCGGCTCCCAATGCGAGGCCGACCGAGACCGCGGCTAGCGACTCGATCTGGCTGAGTTGCTCACTAGAAAGTCCGGTCTTCCCTATCGCGAGCCGCCCCAGAGGGTCGGCCGCGTCGACGGGGAGTCGGGTCGCCGTGGCGAGCCGCGCGGCGAGGTCGCCGGGCTTCGAGGCGCCTCCCGACAACAGCATCCGCCTGATGGGCACAGCGCCCGGCGAAGCGCGGTAGTAGTCGAGCGACCCGCGCACTTCATCGACGAAGGCTCGGGTGCTCGCGTCAAGCGCGCGGGCCGCCGGATGCGCGTCGCGCTGACCCTGATCCGCCGTCGCCCAAAACTGCTGCTTGACCACTTCCGCCTCCTCAGGCGGAACGCCCAGGCGCTCGGCGACCGCGTCAGTCAAATCGGCGCCGCCCATGAGCAGGATTCGCACGAAGCGCGGGACGCCGTTTTGCTGCACGACGATGTTCGTGACCCTCGCGCCCACGTCGACGATCGCGGTGGCCTGGGAGTCCAGGTTCACGTCGTCGGGCGCGACGGCCGCCCGGATGAGCGCGAACGAGGTCAGGTCGACGCTGACGACGTCCAGCCCGGCGCGTTTCGCGGCCTCGAGCGACGACGTCACCATGTCGCGGGCCGCCGCGACGAGGAGCACCCGGATCATCCGCGTGCCGTCGTCGTTGACCAGCTCCTCGATCGCGTGGAAGTCGAGGACCGCCTCTTCGACGGGGATCGGAATGTAGTCCTGCACCTGAAAGGCGAGGGCTTTCCTCAACTCGGCCGGCTCCATCCAGAGCAGGTCGACCTGGCGCACGACCACCCGCTGGTTGGCGACGCCCAACGCGACACGTTTCGTCGAGAAGCCGGCGTCCTTCCACAGCCGCTTGATGGCGGCTGCCACGGCGGGTTGATCGACGACCTCGCCGGCGACCACTGCTCCTGCGGGAAGCGCGACCTGACCAAAGCGCTCAAGCGTGAAACCGCCGCGCCCGCGAGATAACTCAGCGGCCCGCACGCCAGAGGTGCCGATGTCCAGGCCGACGGCCATTCGTCCAGCCACGATGTCCTCTCCTAACAGGAGGGTTACCGGGCCGCGTCGGATGCTGACCCGCCCAGTTCTGTCAGGAGACGAAATCGGAACTGAAACGGCCGACCTTGAGCCTGGCGGCACAACGAGATTGGTCCACGCGGCCGAATCTCGTCCGCCAACCGGGTGTCAGCCGAAAGTGAGCCCCAAATACCAGTGCGCGATGGAGCGGCCGGCGAAGACCGCGACCAGCGCGCCCACGACCATGTACGGACCGAACGGAATCTTCGTCTTGCGACCGCCGGAGCCCGACAACAGCAACCCGATTCCGACGAGGCCACCGAGCAGGAACGCGGCAAACGCTCCGACGACGAGTTCGGCCCAACCCAAAAAGCCGAGGTACAGCCCGAGGACGCCGGATAGTTTCACGTCCCCCCAGCCCATGGCCCCCGGTTTCACCATGACGAGGGCGAAGTAGAAGCAATACATCGCCGCCATGCCCACGAAGGCGCGCACGAGGCTGAAGGGCGCGTCGTCAACCGCCGCCACGGCGGCGAGCAACACCGCGCCCACGACGTAAGACGGCAGCGTCAGCGCGTTGGGCAGCCGGCGCACATCGAGGTCGATCAACGCCAACGCGAGACCAACCGCACCGAGATACAGATAGGCGACCAGCGACAAGTGCGGTCCGAAGCGCACCGCAAGCGCGGCGAACAACGCGGCGGTGCACGCCTCGACGATCGGATATCGGGCGCTGATGCGAGCGCGACACGCTCGGCAGCGCCCGTGCAAGGCCAGCCAGCTGAACACGGGAACGTTGTCGCGCGCGGCGATGCGCGCGTCGCACGTCGGGCAGTGCGACGGTGGCCGCACCACCGACTCTCCACGGGGAACCCGCCAGATGACGACGTTCAGGAACGAACCGACGAGCAGCCCGAAGACCGCGGCGGCGCCGACCGTCAGACCCTGCATGACGTGAACAGTACTTCAGGGCGCAGGTGCGGCCTCACTGGATGTTCTGGTCTTCGACTTCGTGATATTTGACCTGGCTGAGCGTGAGCAGCAGCGACGGCGGGTTGCTCGCGAAGCACTGATCCATGTGGAAGTCCTGGGTGCCGGCCATCACCACCGTGCTGGCGAAGATCGTGCCAAGGATTTGCGCCGAGCCCTTGCCGCTGTACGTTCCTTCCGGGACGAAGAAAGACGCGACGAGAGATGGGTCGCTGCTCGAATGGCCGGTGGCGTTGTAGCTCATGTCGGCGTTGCGCACCACGACCACCAGGCTCGCGAACGTCGTGCAAGAGGCGGTCAGATTGCTGGCGCGGAAGAACTGCGAAGGAACGTCGCCGGGCCCGAACTCCACGGTGCCGCCGGTGCCGTCGATGTAGAGGACGGCGGTGCCGTTCGTGGTGACCTTCGAGAGCGCGGCCTGGATGGCGTTGCGCGACGGCGTGCTGTTGAAGTACGTGCCAGCCGCCTGCGCTTGCTGTTTCAACGCGTCGTATTCCGTTGGCGTGAGACCTTGCGGATGGTAGCCGACCGCGTAGAGGTCTTGCATCGTGAACTTGGAGGTGACGGCGTACTGCTTGCCGGTGACGGGGCTCGTCCAAAGGTTGTAACAGGGCGTCCCCGTCAGGTCACCGCCCGCGGCGTCTTGGTCGTACGGGAAATAGTCATACTTGCTGCCGGACGAGGCGTCGTACGCGCAATACGGGTTGGCCAGACCTCGGCTGGTCGAGTGAATGGAGTCGGCCGCCGTGCAGTTCTTCGTCGTGCTGACGTAGCTCGCGGCGTGCGCGGCCTCGGGCAGGTCGTATCCCCAGTCGTAGTTGTCGGGCGCGGCGTCGAAGGAGAGACCGCCGCCGTTCTTGCCGTCCTCGCTCCTGCCCGTAATGCAGTTCTTGGTGAAGACGCTTTCGTGGTGGATACCCGGAGTGCCGCTCGTTTGGATGTTGTCGCCGTACACGCCGAGAGGGAAGTTTGCCAGCTTCGCCGAGATGTCGACTTCAAGGCTGCGCGCCGCCGGACCAGCGCCGGAGACACCTGTGGAGTGAATTCGATAGACGACCGAATGGCTCGGCGTCCCAGAAGCGTCGGTGTTTGGCAACGGGTTGTACGGATGAAGGGTGGAAATCCAGACCGCGTAGCACGCCGCGCCCGGATCACACGCTCCGACGTGGCCGGTCGAGGAGACCTTTTGTGGATTCGTCTCGCTGATCCACGGATTCGTCGTGCTGGCGCAGGGGTCCGGCGCGACCGGCCAGCTGGCCGGCTCATGGCAGGCGAAGAACCCGGGCGGGTTGGTGCGGATCACTTGGATCGCCTGTGCGACGCCGCCTTCCGCTGTCGACAGGGCGTTGAAGGACTGCCGATCGCGGTTCGTCGTCTGCAGGCTCGTGAAGACCACTGAGGTGAGCGCCACGGTCAACGCCGCGGCGACACCGAGGAAGAGAACGACCGTCATCATGCCCATGCCGCTGTCGTCGTTCCGGCGGGCACGCACCCGGCGCAGCAGTGAGATCATGGCACGTTCCTCAGCGAGACGAGAGTTTGGACGGTCTGGGTGTGGCCACCGTCGGCGACCGTGACAACGATCTTTACGGAGTTAATGAGCGCGTATTCGCTCGGCTGGTCGAGCTTGTCGTTCGAGTTGCCGATCGGCGAGCCGGCGTGATCGATCTCGCGCCAGTCGGTGACTCCGTCGGCCGGCAAGCCGACGATGTCGCCGTCGTAGATGTACCGACTGCTGTACGCATAGATCTTCACGTCCTTGACGTGGCCAGACAGCATCGCGGTCGACGCCAGCCCGGAGTCCGACGTGCAAGAGCCCGCCGTGACCCCGCCAGGGATTAGATACACGACCTGGCCGGCCGGATCCCAACAAAAGGTCTCGACCTCGGGATTGTTGGGGTCGACCGATGGGTCTGTGCAGCCGCCCGGCGTGCCGCCCTTGTCCGAAAGGACGCCCTTCACACAGTCATCCCCGCTGAAGTCGGCGTCGAAGGTGATGGACGTCAAGGCGCCTGCCGTCCCGTACGGCTGCGGATTCTGCACGTTCGTGATCGCGGGAATGTCGGTGGTGACGCCGGCGGACGTGCTCGTCAGCGGGGTTGCCTGCCGCAGGTCACCGGCTAGTCGATTGAGCAACACACGGGCTTCGCCGTTGAGGTTCGCCCACGCCGTCGTCGAGTTGGTCGACCGTTGAGCCACCAAGATGGTCGACAAGACGACACCACCGACGATGATGCCGACCACGCTCGCCACCAGCAGTTCGACCAGCGTGAAGCCGCTCTCGTCGCGCTGTCGAAGCCGCCGTCTGATCGCCATTGCCCACCTCATGACCGGTTGTCCTGAGCGACGCACGACAGCTGCCCGAGCTCGACGCCGATCGTCGTGCCGGGCCACCCGGCCAGCGTTGGCACAGTCCCAAGCGCCACCGCGCCTTCAACGGTTTGCATTCCGCCGTTTTGGCCGGTGATCGCGGTCGCGCCGGTGATGGACGTGACGTAGGACGACAAGGGGACCGGTGCTCCGGCGCCGTCGACGGTGACCGGCGCGTTCAGGTTCACGACCGCGAGTGGGTCGGTGGTCGGCGACGCCGACGACCAGCTGAACGCGGCGTGCTGCCAGCCCGCGCTGGTGTACCAGACAACGTACCCGGAGTATGCCAACGACGCCGATGTGTTGCCGATCGAGTCCGCCGACGTGCAGGTCAGCCGCGCGCTGGTCAGGTAGAGGTTCACCAGACCAGGGGCGCCATTGACAGCAGGGTAACCGGCGGGCAGCGCGGGCAACGGCGTCAGGAACGGCAGGCCGGGGAAGACTTTCAGCCACGTGTTCATGGACGCGGTCGCCATCGTGGTCACCGCACCGCCCGCGCCGGTCGCCGTCGCGGTGTACACGTCGGCGCCGCCGGTGACGGTGGGTCCCGAGCCCGCGACGTCCGCGATGCGAATCATCGGGTTAGTGGAGCTCAGGCCGAGAGTGGAGTCGGGCTGTGCGGTGCCGTCGACTTGGTTCGAGAACCAAACCCCACCGCAGGTCGAGCTGTTCTTCGCGAGCAACCCGCTCGTCACCTGAAGCGACGTCGGCGTGCCGTCCGCGGTGACGGGCACCACCGGCAGCCCTCCTGCCACGGAGGCGCCGAGGTTCGAATACCAGGTCGGGCCGAACGCGCCCCATCCACCGCTACACGGGGCGCTTCCGCTGCCGATCGCGTGGGGAGCCGAGTCGCTGACGGTCGTGTTCGCGACGTCGACGGGCGCCGAGGCACTGCCCGTCGCGCCGGTTATCGTTCCCGCCGCCAACGACGGATCGGCGTCGGCGATGCTGGCCGAGACCGCGTCGGCGCCCGAGCGGCTGCCGCTCGACAGCGCTCCGTTGACCGTGACACCCCCGACCGTCGCGACGATGCTGTTGTTCAAGTAGTCCTGCGTCTGAATCAGGACGGCCGCCGACTTCGCCTGCGCCACGACGAGAGTCGCGTCGGTGCCCTGGCTGGCGATCTCGGTGAATGTGCTGAACTTGTGCGAAACCCCGTTGCTCGCCCAACTGGTGACCACCGTCACCCCGACGATGGGCGACGGCGGCTGGTCGGTGCCGGGCGTCCCGTTGTTGTACGTGGTCGGTATCGAGGCGGCGGGCAGGGGTGTCGCCGCCGGATTGTCAGCGTGCAGGAACTGGGTGTACACGATCTGCGTGTAGCGTGCGTCGTTCGCACCCAGCGAGGCGCCCGAGATGGTCAGCCGGTAGTACGGCCCAGGCAGCACGTCAGGCGTGGCCGGTGGCGTCGCGAAGTATTGACCGGACGCCTTGCCGGACGTGAGATCCGGCAACGGCACGGCGGTCGTGGTCGCGAGCGTGTTGGGGAAGTACATGTCGAGAAGGTCGACGAATGGTCCGTTTTGCTCGTCGACGTGGTACGGGAGACTGCGCATGGCGTCGACCCGTTGCTGAGTCAGACCTTTGGCTCCGTTGTCGTTGCGGGCGTACATCTGCCCTCTGGCGCTTCCGATCAGGGCGCCCGCCAAGCCCTCGGCGACCAACGCGAACACGATAAGCGCGACGACCATCTCGATCAGGGTGAATCCAGCGTCGTCGTCAGCGGCCCGCCGCGCTCGGGAGACAAGGCGCTCAACTAAGGCTTGCACGACTCGTGAGCCCTTCTAGCTTGACGGTGTAGGTGCGGCTCGAACCGCTGCGGCTGACGACGACTTGTCCTGCGCTCGAGGTGCCGCGGGGGAAGAAGTAGGCGCAGCCGAGCGATCCAGCTGGGCAGTTGGCCGAAAAGCCGGCGGTCGTCACGGTGGGAAGCGACACGGCGCTGATGAAAGCCTTTCCATCAGGAGACCCTGACGCGACTTTCGAGTTGGTGATGGTCCCACCCTGGAGAGAGACGCCGGTCCACGTCGTGCACGAGTACCGCCACACGGTCCAGCTCTTGGCGGAGTCGAAGGAGATGCAGTAAACCCTGCCCTCCGATTGGGCACGTTGGGCCGTGTCACGCATCGAAGTCAGCAGCCGGTTGGCGGTGCCCTTCTCCGCTTGAGACGCGGAGTAGGCCCGCAACGCCCACGCCGCGGTGGCCATCAAAAGTGCGGCGATGGCCATGGTCGTGAGCATTTCGATCAGGGTGAATCCAGCGTCAACGGGCGAGCAGCCTCGCCGCCGCCGGCGCCTGATCCTCGCGACCCTGAACACCATCAGTCCGCCTTACCGCCGCAACTTGCGCCAAACGGGCGCGGGTCAGTTCTGTTCTCGCGCATGTTCTCGACTCCAAACGGCGTCGCCTTGAGGCCGCCGATCGGGTGAGCAACACGGGGCGGCGCCGCGACGAACTCGCGGTGCCGCCCCGCTGATCCTTTGGTGCGTCAACCGGTCAGCGAGCCGCCGGCGACGCCGGCGGTGGTGACCGGGCAACCGGCGCTTCCGATCGGTTGCAGCCCGCCCGCTTGCGAGTCGTAGTACCACTTCACGCCCGAGGGCGTTGACGCAAGGAGGCAGTACCCGATCGCCGCGTCGTAGTTGACGACCGTCACGGTCACGTTCTGCCCGACGTGCAGGCCATTTTCGCTGTCCGCCTGAAGGCCGCTCACGTCAGCATACGTTCCGTAGCCGACGAGATAGGCCTCTTCGAACTGTGCTACGTCGCGCAGCGCCGACTTCGCCGAAGCGTCGTCCGCCTTGCGCCGTTGATTGAGATAGACCGGAATAGCAATCGCGGCAAGAATGCCGATGATCATGATGACGACTAAGAGTTCGATCAGGGTGAATCCGGCATCCTGCTGCTGGCGCTTCCGGTTAAGAAGAACGCCCGCAGCCATATTTCTCCTATTTGCGAACTTGCGCTAAGGGTGCGAGAGGCCCGCGGCAAAGACGCTGCCGCGGGCCCTCACAATGCCCCAAATGTTACGGGCAGGTGGCGCTTGTGCCAGGCTGGAGACCGCCCAGCGCGCTGTTGTACACGAACGTGTTGCCGGACGCCGACGTCGTCTGGATGCAGTACGCGACGGTGCCGGTTGCCTCAGTAGCCGTGCCTGTCGCGTCGACGAGGTCGATCTTCACGGCCGAGACGTTCGCCGACGGCCGGTAGTCGGTCAGAGCGCCCTTCACAGCCGCCATGTCGGCCGCGCCGACGTACTTGTTGTAGTCGGTCATGTAGGTCTCTTCGAGCGTCGCGAGGTTGCGCGCGTCGCTCTTGGCCTGGGTGTCGTAGCCCTTCTTGCGCTGGTTCAAGAAGACCGGGATCGCGATCGCGGCCAAGATGCCGATGATGATGATGACGACCAGGAGCTCGATGAGCGTGAAGCCTTCATCACGCTTCTCCATGGCCTTGCGGATTCGAGCGAGCATCGATGTCCCTTCGAAGATGTGGTTGAGCCGCACCAGATTCCCTGCGCGGTTCCTTCTCGGAGCGCTCAGGCAGCCGGGCCAACTCTTTGTGGAGTCCCTTGGCTTTGCGACCCCGCCTCGCGACGGGTGTGCTCTTTACTGACCGGTGGCTCGATGACAGTGCTGTGATCGGCTGTGCGCGGCGACGACTTGAGTGGGCCGAACAGGTGAGAATCGCGAGGCGAGCGTTCACGGCGCGCTGCGCCGAACGGCCGACGCGCGAGAGGGCCGGCGGACGCCGGCCCTCTCGCGCGCTTCGCGACCTTGCGGCTGTTAACCGCTGATGAGGTTGAAAATCTTGAAGATCGGCATGTAGAGGGCGACGATCATCGACCCGATCACGCCGCCGAGCACGGCGATCATCAGGGGTTCAATGAGGGCAGTCAACGACTCCGTGGTCGACTCGACCTCCTGGTCGTAGAACTCCGAAATCTTATGGAGCATCGCGTCCAGGGCGCCGGTGTCCTCACCAACGGCCATCATCTGCACGACCATCGGCGGGAAAATCGCATGCTTCGAAAGCGGCGCTGTGAGCGCCTCGCCGCTGCGCACACTGTCCTGCACGTCGCGCACCGCCTTGGCGAGCACCACGTTGCCGGTGGTGTCCGCCACGATGTCGAGGCTTTGCAGGATCGGCACGCCAGAGTGCATCATCGTGCCGAGGTTGCGCGAAAATCGGCTGATCGCAATCTTTTGAAAGAGCGATCCAAAGACGGGCAGCCGCAACTTCAACGGGTCAACGAACTCTCGCACCTGTTGCGTGCGCTTCACCCGCCGCCAGACCACCAAGCCGACGATTACCAGAACCAAGATGACTGGGCCAAGCAGTTTTAGCTGTCGCGACAGGTCGACCAGCACCTGCGTGGGCAGCGGCAGCTTTCCGCCGAGGGTCTTGAACATGTTGGCGAACGTCGGCACGACGAAGATGAGCATGCCGACCACCGCGAGCAGCGCGATGCAGAGCACCACGACCGGGTAAGTCATCGCCGACTTGACCTTGCCTCGGAGTTTGACCTCGGCCTCATAGTTGTCGGCGATTTGCAGCATCACCTGGTCGAGGAACCCGCCGACCTCACCGGCCTTCGTCATGTTGATCACGAGTGCCGGGAACACCGCCGGATGCTTCGCGAAGGCGCTTGAGAGCGACTGGCCGGTCTGCACGTCGTTGCGGACTTCGACGAGAACCCGGGCGAGCTCCTTGTTCTCCGTTTGCTCGCTGAGGATCGACAGCGCCCGAAGCAACGAGAGGCCAGAGTTGATCATGGTCGCGAACTGGCGGGCCATGACGGCGAGGTCCTTGAGCTTGACGCGCTTGCCGAAGCCGGGGATGGTGATTTCCTTCTTCAGGCCGGCGTGCGCGGCGTCAATGCTCAGGGGCGCGTACCCCATCGACTTCAGCCGCGCCGCCACCGCAGCTTGGCTGTCGGCGTCGATGCTGCCGGTTATCACCTTTCCGGCACGGTCCCGCACCGAGTACTGAAACGTTGTGGTCATGCGTCAGTCCTCGTCATCCTCGGCCCGCGAGCCGGTTGAAATCTTCGATGTGATGGCATTTCTCGAGGCCGACCTCATAGGTGATGCGCCCGGCGTGTATCAGTTCGACAAGGTGCTGATCCATCGTGTGCATTCCGTGCCGCGCCCCGCTTTGCAGGGCTGAGTAGATCTGGTGCGTCTTGCCCTCGCGGATGAGGTTCCTGATGGCCGGCGTGGCCACGAGGACCTCTGTCGCGGCGACGCGCCCACGGCCGTCGGAGGTTTTGCACAGCGTCTGCGCGACAATTCCCTGCAACGACCCGGCGAGTTGCACTCGCACCTGCTGTTGCTGGTGCGGGGGGAACACGTCAATGACACGGTCGATCGTCTGGGCCGCGTCTTGGGTGTGCAAGGTGGCGAACACCAGGTGGCCGGTTTCGGCGGCGGTCAGCGCAACGGAGATGGTCTCCAGGTCGCGCATCTCACCGACCAGGATGATGTCCGGGTCCTGGCGCAGAACGTGCTTCAACGCGTTCGAGAAGGAGTGCGTGTCGTCTCCCACCTCACGCTGGTTGACGAGACAGGACTTGTGTCGGTGCAAGAACTCGATCGGGTCTTCCACCGTGATGATGTGGTCGTGCCGGTTTCGGTTCGCGAGGTCGACCAGAGCCGCGAGCGTCGTCGACTTACCAGAACCGGTCGGCCCGGTCACGAGCACGAAGCCCCTCGGCATCATCGCGAAGTTGGCCACCGCCGGTGGGATGCCGAGGCTTTCGAGTGACTTGATCTCGTACGGGATCAACCGGAACGCGGCGCCAAGTGCCTCCCGCTGGCGGTAAAGGTTGACACGGAACCGTGCCCGCCCCGGAAGCGCGTAGGCGAAGTCGAGCTCGAGCTCCTCCTCAAACCGCTCACGCTGCCGTTGCGTCAAGATTTGGTACATCATCTGCTGGATGACCGGCGGCGTCATCTCCGGCCCTTCGTCGAGCGGCACGAGGCTGCCGTTGACGCGAAGCGTCGGCCGCGCGCCGGCCGTGATGTGCAGGTCGGATCCCCCGCGCTCCAGCACCGCGACCAGCATGTCGGTCAGCGCGACCGAGCCAAGTTGGTCGGTCTTCTCCATGGCGAGCCTGCCATGCGGCCCGGATTCCCCGTCGGACACCGGCATGGCCGAGGGAATTGGCGACTGCTGCGCGTGCGGCAAGCCCGACTCCAGTGCGGCCGGCGGAGCGGACGTCACGGGCGCGACCGGCGCGAAGGAGTCAACGCCCAGCGCCGCCGCCAGCCCGGGATCGGGATAGCTGGGAGGCGCGAGCGGGGGTAGCGCCCCTGCCGGCGCAGTCGGCGCTGTTTCGGTGAACTGCGCGGCGGCCGGATAAGCCGAGGGCGGCTGAGCATACTCGGCCGCCGGCGCAGGGTATCCCGCGAACGGGTCGGCGTCGTCGGTCATCGAGCCGAAGGCGTCCCCGTCGAGCGGCCCAGACGCGTGGGACCCGGAATTCCCCGCCGGGGGTCCCTCCGGATCCGGAAAGAATCCGTAGCTGTCCACTCCTGCTCCTTCCGCACGTGCTGAACGCACGAGGTCTCCCCGAGGCATCGGCCAAACGCGCGTGCCGCTTGAGCCATCCGGACGCTGACACCGCACGGCGTCAAACGACCACTCAAACCACGACGCGGAAAATCTCCTCAAGCGACGTGACACCGGCGGCGACCTTGGCCAAGCCGTCTTCGCGGAGCATCGACATTCCCTCTTCGCGGGCCGCCCGCGCGATGGTTTCCGCTGACGCGTGCTCGACGGCGAGCCGCTCGATCTGCTCGGTGACCGACATCACCTCGTGCAGCGCGAGCCTGCCCTTGTAACCCGTCTTGGAACACGCGGAGCAACCGATCGGCCGGTACAGCGTGGGCAACGGCTCCCCGGGAACCCATGGAAAGCGAGCCTGCGTCAGCGCCTCCGCCGTCGGGGTGTAGGGCTCTTTGCACTTGGAGCACAGTCGACGGGCCAGCCGCTGGGCCAGCACGCAGTCGAGCGCCGACCCGACGAGGAAAGGCTCGATGCCCATCTCCACCAACCGGCTCACGGCGCTCGGCGCGTCATTGGTGTGCAACGTCGACAACACCAGGTGGCCGGTGAGCGCGGCCTCGATGGCGATCTGCGCCGTCTCATGGTCGCGGATCTCGCCGATGAGGACGATGTCGGGGTCCGAACGCAGGATCGACCGAAGCGCCGACGCGAAGGTCAGCCCCGCTTTCACATTCGTCTGCACCTGGTTAATGCCCGCGAGGCGATACTCGACAGGGTCTTCGACTGTGATGACGTTCTTGTCGGGGGTCGACACGATGTTCAGCGTCGCGTAAAGCGTGGTGGACTTGCCGGAGCCGGTGGGCCCGGTGACGAGCAACATGCCGTACGGCTTGTTGAAGCTCTTGGCGTACCGCTCGTAGTTCGACTCAGAGAACCCAAGATCTGCCAGGTTGAGCATGGCCGTCGAGTTGTCGAGGATACGCATGACGACCTTCTCGCCCCACACCGTGGGAAGCGTCGCCACACGTAGGTCGACCTTCTTGCCGTTGCTGTTGACCGACAACCGGCCGTCCTGCGGGATGCGCCGCTCGGCGATGTTGATGTCCGACATGATCTTCAACCGGCTGATGACGCCGGACTGAATGTTGCGCGGCGAGCGCATCACCTCATGGAGAACGCCGTCGATGCGAAACCGAACCCGCAGGTCGCGTTCCGTCGGCTCGATGTGGATGTCCGACGCGCGGTCTTGGATCGCCTGAGAGATCAGGAGGTTCACGAACTTGACGATCGGCGCGTCCTCAACGACGTCGGCGACGTTCGAAAGGTCGTCGATGGAGTCGTCCTCGGCGGTCAACGTCATCGAGAGGTCGTCGAGTTCGCCGTCGTTGCGGTGATACCGGTCGATCGCGGCGAGGACGTCGGCGCGTGTCGCGACGGCCGGCTTGACGTCCATGCCCGTGATCGAGCGGATGTCGTCGATGGCGAAGACATTCGCCGGGTCGGCCATGGCGACCAGCAGCTTGCCGTCCTCGTACCCCACCGGCAGCGCGGTGTAGCGACGGCAGACGGCCGGCGGCACCCGTGACACCGCCGATCCATCGACCGAGAACTCCGCGAGATCGACGAACCGCAGGCCGATCTGGGTGGCGAGCGCGGCGACGAGTTGCCCCTCGGACAGCACGCCGTGATCGACCAGCACCCGGCCCAGACTGCGGCCATTGCGCTGGTGCTCTTCGTATGCGGCGGTTAGTTGGTCGTGGGTGACGAGGCCACCCTCCAACAAGATGTCACCGAGTTGCTTCACGGGCTCACCGCTTGACTGTGCGCCTGGTCCGGCGCGGCATGGCTGCGATAGACCAACGAGAGCCCGCCGTGTCGGCCCGCCACCGCCCCGACGAGCACGGTGGAAATCAATGCGACGACCGCTCCGGCGGCGACGGCACGGCTGGCAACGCTGCGCGACCGCTGACGGTGTCGCGAGACCGCCGTCGCGCTGCCGCAAGCCAATCCGGCGACCGCGGCGCTCGTCGCGAACAGCGCGGGATATGACCAGTCGAAGTCGATACCGGCGTGCGCCATCGTCACGAGGGCTGCGACGACGACACCGACCCGCAGGGGGTCGGTGAATCCTCGGCGCAGCAATGCCCACAGCCGACGGCCGAGGAACACCGCGATGGCGCCGCAACCGAAGAGCATCGGCAATCCGAGCAGCAGGCCGCCTTCGGCAAACGGCTGCAGATAGTCGTTGTGCGCGAGCGGCGAGCGCGGCCAAGTGGACGGCGTGAGTTTCACGGCTTCGTCCGACATGGCGCCGAAGCCGGCGCCCGCCACCGGATGGTGCTCAAACACGATGAGCGCCTCGCGCCACAGGTAGATTCGCACGCCGCCGTTTTGCTCCAGGGTCTGACCGGTCGCCGCCCGCGCCTGCGCCCCCACCCACGGCGCGTGCCAGGTGGAGAACAACGGCGGGCCGGCGAGCCCGAACGTCACCGCACCGGCGAGCAGCGACATCGCCAGCCAGCGCCGAATCAACGGCCCACGGGCCCGACCGCCGGACGACACGCGCTTCGACCGCACAACGGCGACACCGATCAAAAGCCACCCGGCGATGAGCGCGAGCGCGCTGCCGCGACTCGATGAGAAGACGACTCCGGCGACCGCGAACGGGGTGACGATCCATCCGGCGAACCTGAACGGCGGGCGGCCGGCGAGCGCCAGTGTGAGGCCCAAGATGGCCGGCGCGAGGAGGAACGCGCCGAACTGGTTGTGCCAGTAGAAGGTTCCGATCATCGCGGTGGCCGAGTCGCGGCTGCCCCACCACGGCACGAGCGCGCGGAAGAATTGCACTCCGCCGGCGACGACGACCAACGTGGCGACAAGGTACGCGCGGCGCGACCGACGCGCGTACGCCGCCACCGCGACGAAGGTCGCCGCCGCGACGCCATACGACGCCGCGCGGTTGGCCCCGAACCAGCCCGGAGGTGTCACGGCGCAAACAACGAGCGCCGCGCCCGCGATGAGCGCGGCGGACGCGACAATCCACGGCCGCACGACCCGCCATGGGCGAAGCGCCACCAACGCGAGGACGACGGGCACAACGTCTTTCGTCAACGCGAACGGCTCGCGGCCGCCACTGCCGACAGGAAAGAACACCGTGGTCCAAACGACGGCCACACACAGCAGCGCGCCAGCGACCAGTTCCGGATTCCTCGCGGCGGCGAGCAGCGGCGCCGCTTCCCCTGGCGCCGACGATCCCGTCGGGCGGTGGGCGAGAAGGGTCACGAGCACTCCATCGGCGGACGGCGTGAAAGCTTGACTTGAGGGAACCGGTCAGGCCTGGGCCGCTGCCACGTCGAGCGAGTCGACCACGGCGTACAGCAACGCGAGCAGGACGTTCTTCACCGACGCGCGATCGGTCGCGTCGCACGCGACCACCGGCACCGACGGGTCGAGTTCGAGCGCTGAGCGCACGTGTTCCTCGACGTCCGGGTCGACATGGTCGGCGCGGTTGAGTCCGACGACGAACGGCACTCGAGCCATCTTGCGGAATGCGGCCAAGATCCCGATTGCCTCATCGAGCGAGTCCTGCCGGTGGGCGTCGAGCAGCAACACGTAGCCGAGCATGCCCTCGCCGAGGATCTCCCACATGAAGTCGAAACGGTCCTGGCCCGGCGTTCCGAACAGGTACAAGATCAGGTCGTGGTCGATCGTGATACGACCGAAGTCCATCGCGACCGTCGTTTCGGACTTGCGTGACTTCGTCTCGTCGGAGATGTCTTTCTCGGTCGACAAGACGGTGATCTCACTGATCGTGCGAATCAGCGTTGTCTTGCCAGCCGCAAAAGGGCCGGTCACCACGATTTTGACGGCTTGCGCGTTGCCGCCGCGACGTCCTCTTTTAATCGTCATCGGTCACAACCCCCGGACGCCGGCGATGAGGCGGAGCAGCAAGCTCTTGTTCACACTCGGGTCTCGTTCGATGTGCACTTTGGCATCGACCGCCTCCACGGCATCGTGAGCGGGCGCCGGGCTGGCAGCCACTGCGGCGACCGCGGCTGATCCGACGATCGGACCGACTCCCATGCCACCGCGCGGCGACTGCTCCGGAAAGTCCGGACGACGACGAGGCATGAACGGCTCTGGGCGCGGCGGGATGACCGGCCCGCGGGTGTCCGCGACGAGGCGCGGCGCGGCGTCGTCCGCCGACGACTTGCTCGCGGCTGCCAACACGGACGCGACCGTCGACGCCGACGACACCTCGGCGTTGGCCACGCCGGCGAACAGCGACTCATCCGACGGCAACGGCTCGTCGACCGGCGCCGCCACCGGCGCGGCGGCGAACGCGGTGCTGGACGGGGATTTCTCCGGCGCCGGCTCGGGCTCGGGCGTCGGCTCGGGCTCTGAAGCCGGCGCGACGGCGCCGGCCTCGAGACGGGCCAACATCGCGTGCCGTCGACCGAGCGCCGCGGCGCCTTCGGCGGAGTCCTCGGAACGGACGACGAGCAACCCGCGCTCCACCATCGCCGCAAGCGCGGAGACCACCGCGAAATCACCGCGCCCGGCCAGCGCCACCAGGTCGGCGACCGTGCGCCGCCCGTCGACCAACGCGAGCAGCGCCCACTCCCCCTTCGACAGTTGCGGATCGCCGTTCACCGACACGGGCACGACCAAAACAGTGTCGGGCGACGGGATCACCTGGCACGCGTGCTCCCACGACTCCAGCCGGGAACGCGCGTCGTTGACCAGCTCCTCGACGCCCAGCTGCACCCCGATCTCGTCCGGCGAAGGCTCGTCGATGCTGAATGAGAACTCGCCGTCCGCCCAGCGCAGCAGATCGAAGACGGCGTCGACGGCCTGCTCGGCGACCATCGCGCGCAGCAGTTCCGCGTCGATCGCCGACGCGTCGGCCAGCGCGCGTCCGATGCCGACGCCTTCGGACGCCGCCCGCTCCACCGCGGCCAAGAGCGCCTCGTCACCCACGGCGGAGCTGCCGACCAGACGACGCGCCAACGCCTGCCGGCCGTCGTCCGACGTCGCGCTGGTGACCGCACCATCGCGGAAGTAGACGCAACCCTGCGTCGTGGCACGCCGCAGGTGCAGCCCGCCTGACTTCTTCGTAAAGCTGAGGAGCTGGAAGATGTCCGGAAGGCTGAAGGCGTCTAGCGAGCCTTCAAGTTTCACGGTCCTACCTCATCCGGTCGCGTGTGAGTGTCGGTCGGTTTCGTCAGCCCGATTAACTCCAGGAACTGCGCTCGCTCGGCAGCACGCTGCCGCTCGGCGCGTATGACGACCAGGACGCCGGTTCGGGCGTGGGTTCCTGCTCTTCGGCCGACCTCTGTTCGGACGACGCGGCGGCGGCCGCCGCCGGGGCCGAGTAGTAGCCGGCGTAAGCGGGCTCGACGGGCGCCGACTCCGCGGCGAAACCGTCGGCGTACGTCTCCGCCGGGGGCAGGCTGGGCTCGAGGTACGACGCGTAGCTGGCGGCCACCTCTGCCACGGTGGTCGGCGCGGGGTCGGCGGCGACCGGCGCCGGCGCGGTGTGCGCGACGGCGGGCTCGACCGCGGGCTCAGTGGTGTGCTCGTCGAGGTAGCCGCGGGTCAGGTGCGCGGGCAGCGGCGCCGGCAGCGGCGCGGGTCCGTGCAGCACCTCTCCGACCCGGCTGGCGGCCAGTTTCACCTCGTACAGCATCATGCCGACCTTCGCGCCCGCGGAGGTGACGGCGATGAGCACGCCTTCGTCTTGCGCGGACACCAAGAAGACGGTGCCGTGCTCGCCCTCGATGTAGACCTGGGAGAGGTCACCGCGGCCAAGACCCTGCGCGGCTCGCTCGGCGAGCGACAGCAGCGCGGCGCTCATCGCCGCGACGCGGTCCTCGTCCATGTCGACGGGAAGCGCGGAGGCCATCGGCAGTCCGTCGAACGACACCACGGCGGCCGCTTCGACACCAGGCGTCTGATGCAGCAAATCTCGCAGAATCCGATCCAACCGACCGGCGCGGCTCGCGGACTCTTGCGGCTGCACGGACATCGAGCACCTTCTCTCGGGAACTTGGCGCGCGCGACAATTCGCGGGTCTTCCGCTTAATCCCTTCGGCGGATTGCGCCGTCTGCTTGAGGCGAGCACCGCCTTCGAGGGCGCTCCAAACCGGCAGATTTTTCCGCCGTTCGGCCTAACCGGCCGACCCGGCCGCCTCCGCGTCCCCCGCGCGCAACGCGGCCTCGCCGGCAGCGCGCATCGCGCCCACGGCGGCGCCGGGCAACGTGCGTCCAGACCACAACTCGATCTGCAGCGCGGCCTGTCGCACCAGCATCTCGAGCCCACCGATCACCCGTGCGCCGGCCGCCTCCGCGGCGTGCGCGAGCCGGGTCGGCCACGGGTGATACACGACGTCGAACAGCAACTGCCCCGAGCGCAGCACGCCGGCGAGCACATCGGCCGCGCCCGCCGGTACCGTCGAGATCACCGCACCGGCCCCCGTGACGAGGTCGACGGCCGGCCACTTCGCCAGCGACACCGCGACACCGAGCCGCTCGGCCGCGGCCAGCAGGTCGGCGGCGCGCGCAGGATCGCGCACCACGACGTCGACCGAGCCGATTCCCAGGTCACGGACGGCGGCGAGCGCGGCCGCCGCGGTGCCGCCGGCGCCCAAGATCGCCATCGGACCGTCGGGCAGACCGGCGTCGCGAATCGCGGCGGCCATCCCCCCGACGTCGGTGTTGTCGCAGCGGCGGCGCCGGAACGGTCCAACCCCTTCGAAGGTGACCGTGTTCGCCGCGCCGACGGCGGCGGCGAGCGGCGACACCTCGTCGCACAGCGGCAGCACCGCGCGTTTGAGCGGCATGGTCAGCGACAGCCCGACGAACGCGTCGTCCAGCTCGTTGAGCAACTCAGGCAAGCGCGGCGCGTCGCACTCAATCGCCCCGTACGTCCAGCTCAGGCCGAGATCGGCGTACGCGGCACGATGCAAGATCGGCGACAGCGAGTGCGAGATCGGCGAGCCGAGCACCGCGGCGCGATGCCCGGGCGCGACGCGGGTCATGGTTTCGCGCTGGCCGACGCCGCCGCCGACGCCGCGGCGCTGAAGTTCGCCTGCGCCTGTTGCCGCCACTTCTCGAACTGCGACACCGAGTTGGTGAACAGCGTCTCGCCGGTGTCGGGGTCGACGGTGACGAAGTAGAGCAAGTTGCCGCTCGCCGGGTTGAGCGCGGCCTGCAGCGCCGCCTGGCCGGGCGAGTCGATCGGCGTCGGCGGCAAACCGGTGTGCAGATAGGTGTTGTACGCGGACTCGACCTTCAGGTCGCTTTGGGTCAGGAACTGCTTGGACGTGCCAAGCGCGTAGTTCACCGTCGAGTCGAGCTCGAGCTTCATGCCGCGGTGCAGCCGGTTGACGATCACCTCGGCCACTTGGGCGTAGTCCTGCGGCCGCTTGACCTCGGCCTCGATCAGGCTGGCGATGGTGACCACTTGATACGGCTTCAGCCCGAGCTTCTTCGCGCCGGCCTCGAGCGCGATCGAGTTGGCCACCTGCTTGTAGCGGTTGACCATCTGGCTGAGCAGCTGGGTCGCCGTGGTGGAGCTGGTGATGTTGTACGTCGCCGGGAACAAGAAGCCCTCCGGCTTGCCTCCGGCGTAGTCGGGCAGGCCGAGCGCCTTCGGATTGGCCAGCGCGGCGTCGAGGTCGGCCGCCTTGATCTGGCTCTTCGCCTCGATCGTCTGCTTGAGCTTCGCGAGCTTGGTGCCTTCGGGGATCGTGATGCGGCCGCCCACCAAAGAGGTCGGGTCGACCAGCAGCGCCAGCGCGCTTTGCGCTGACATGTGCCGCTTCAGCTGATAGGTGCCCGGTTGGATGTCCCGCGACCTGGGGTTGTTCTGCGCCTCGTCGATGAACGCGGTGGTGCTCTTGACCACGCCCGCCCCGACGAGGGTTTTCGCGATGTCGGACGACGTGTCGCCCGGGGCCACCTCGATCTGCACGACGCCGACGCCGTCGCCCACGTAGTCGTTGGACGCTTTCGGCTTGAGGTACTTGCCCGCCAGCTGGACGCCGCCGAAGGCGATCGCGACGAACACCAGGAGCGAGACCGCGACCGCGGGCAGCTGAAGGAATCGGCGGCGCATCGGCGGCTTGGAAGGGTGGTGCGACAGGCCGAGGTCGAAGATGTCCGTCATGAAGACCTCCCTTCGGCCTCGGTCAACCGGCCCGGCGGCCGGCCGGTCGCGCGCTCGGTGTCGAGGGCGCTTTGCAGGATGATGACAGCCGCCGCCTGGTCGACGACGGCACGCCGCGCCCGCGAGCCTAGCCCGGCGCTGGCCAGGTTGCCGTGCGCGCTCACCGTCGAAAGCCGCTCGTCGACCAACCGCACCGGCGTCGGGGCGACCATGGCCGCGAGTCGAGCCGCGTAATCGGACGCCGTCGCGGCCGCGGGCCCAGACTTGCCCGACAGGGAGAGCGGCAGCCCGACGACGATCTCGATCACCCCGAACTCGGCCGCCAAGTCGGCGATCCGCCGCAGGTCGGCGTCGCCGCGCGGATCACGCGGAACTGTCTCCACCGGGGAGGCCAGCACACCGGCGGGATCGCAGCTCGCGACACCGACCCGCACGCTGCCGACGTCGACCCCGAGCCGCGCGCCCGCGCGGAACCCGCTCACCCGGCGAGCGCGCCGCGGATCGCCTCGAGCACGGCGGCCAGCGCGTCGTCGGCCGCGTCCGGCTTCGCGCCGCCGCCCTGCGCGATGTCGTCGCGGCCACCGCCACCTCCGCCGAGCGCGCGGGCCGCGACGCCCACGAGCACGCCGGCCTTGAGGCCACGCGCCCGGCCGGCGTCGTCGGTCGCGGCCACCACGAGCGGGCGACCGTTGGTGACCGAGAGCAGCACCACCGCGGCGCCGTTGAGCCGCCCCCGGACGTCGAGGGCGAGCTTGCGCAGGTCGTCGGCGCTGACGCCGTCGGCCACCCGTTGCACGACGACCGCGACCCCGCCGAGGTCGACCGCGCCCGCCGCCAGGCCACCGGCGGCCGCGAGCACCTGGTCGGCGCGCAGCTTCTCCAGCTCCTTCTCCGCGTCGCGTAGCCGGGCCACCAGCGCCTCAACCCGGTCGGGCAGCTCCTCGCGCGGCGCCTTCAGCTGCTCGGCCAGCTGCGACACGAGCAACGCCTCGCGGGCCAAGAACCGGTACGCGTCGGCGCCGACCAGCGCCTCGACGCGCCGGGTGCCCGCTCCGATCGACGACTCGCCCAGCAGCTTCACCACGCCGAGGTGGCCGGTGCGGTCGGCGTGGGTGCCGCCGCACAGTTCGCGCGCCCAGTCGCCGACCGAGACCACGCGCACCCGCTCGCCGTACTTCTCTCCGAACAGCGCCATGGCGCCCGAGGCAACCGCCTCACTTTGCGACATCACCTCAGCCGTGACGGTCAGGTCGTCGACGAGGACCGCGTTGACCCGCGCCTCGACGTCCGACAAGACGGACGACGGCACCGCCGACGGGTTGGCGAAGTCGAAGCGGAACCGGCCGGGCGCGTTCTCCGACCCGGCCTGGGTGGCGGTCTCGCCGAGCGCCTCGCGGAACGCCTTGTGCACCATGTGGGTGGCCGTGTGCGCGCGGGAGATCGCCCGCCGCCGCTCGAGGTCGATCCGCGCGTGCGCGGCGTCGTCCAAGACCACTTCACCCTCGATGACGCGCGCCTTGTGCGTGATCAATCCGGGCAACGGTTGCTGGACGTCGTCGACCTCGACCCGCGCGCCGTTGCCGAAGACGATCACGCCGGTGTCGGCCAGCTGACCGCCGCCCTCGGCGTAGAACGGCGTGCGGTCGAGCACCAGCTCCACCTGGTCGCCTTCGCGCGCCGCCGGAGCGCTCGCGCCGTTGACCAGCAGGCCGCGCACCTTGGCCTCTCCGACCACGTCGGTGTAGCCGATGAAGTCGACCGGCGAGCCGATGGTGTCGAGCACCGACCGGTAGGCCGAGACGTCGACCGCGCCGGTCTTCTTCTTCTTGGCGTCTTCCTTCGCGCGACGCCGCTGGTCGGCCATCAGCCGGCGGAAGCCGTCTTCGTCGACCTTGAGCCCCTGCTCGGCGGCCATCTCAAGGGTGAGGTCGATCGGGAAGCCGTAGGTGTCGTGCAGCGTGAACGCCTGGTCGCCCGAGATCGTCTTGCTTTCCGCCGCGTCGCGGGCGGCCGCCTCGAAGCGGGTGGTGCCCGACTGCAGCGTGGCGAAGAACGAGGTCTCCTCGCCGTCGGCCACCGCGTGGATGCGCTCGGCGTGGCGGTTCAGCTCGGGATACTGCGGCGACATCACCGCGAGCGTGGTGTCGACCAGCTCGTGCAGGGTGTGGCCGTGCGCACCGAGCAACCGCATGTTGCGGATGATGCGGCGCAAGATCCGCCGCAGCACATAACCGGCTTCTTCGTTCGACGGCGTGACGCCGTCGTTGATGAGCATCGTCGCCGCGCGCGAGTGGTCGGCGACCACCCGCAGCCGGACGTCGGCCTGGTGGTCGGCGCCGTAGCGCTGGCCGGACAGCTCGGCGGCGCGATCGAGGATCGGCCGGGTGGTGTCGATCTCGTACAGGTTGTCGACGCCCTGCAAGATCGCGGCCATCCGCTCCAGGCCCATGCCGGTGTCGATGTTCTTCGCCGGCAGCTCCCCGAGGATCGGGTAGCCCTCCTTGCCACCGCCCGCGCCCCGCTCGAACTGCATGAAGACGAGGTTCCAGACTTCGAGGTAGCGCTCCTCGTTCGCGACCGGACCGCCGCCCACGCCGAACGACTCGCCGCGGTCGTAGTAGATCTCGGAGCACGGGCCGCAGGGGCCGGGCACGCCCATTGACCAGAAGTTGTCGGCCATGCCGCGGCGCTGAATCCGCTCGGTGGGCACGCCGACGACGTCGTGCCAGATGGACGCCGCCTCGTCGTCGTCCTCGTACACCGTGGCCCACAGCTTCTCGGGGTCGAAGCCGTAACCGCCGTCGGCGACCGGGGTGGTCAACAGCTCCCAGGCGAGCGGGATGGCCCGCTCCTTGAAGTAGTCGCCGAAGCTGAAGTTGCCGCACATCTGGAAGAACGTGGCGTGCCGGGTGGTCTTGCCGACCTCGTCGATGTCGGGGGTGCGCACCACCTTCTGCACGCTGGTGGCCCGCGGCCACGGCGCTTTCAGATCACCGCGGAAGTACGGCTTGAACGGCTGCATGCCCGCGACGACGAACAGCAGCTCGGGGTCGTCGGCGATCAGCGGCGCGGACGGCACCACGGTGTGCTCGCGCTTCTCAAAGAACTCCAACCAGCGGCGCGCGATCTCGGCAGACTGCATCTACCGGCCCCGCCTCGGGTCGTCGCCCTGCAGCGCCTCGTGCAACTGGATCTCCCGCTCGGCCATGCTCACCCGCACGTCGTCGATGAACGCACGCGCGGAGTCAAACAGCCCGGACGCCGAAGAACGCGCCGAGCCCGCGACGCCGCTCGGGGTGAACTTCTGCGCGGCCTTGGTGGCCTTGCGCACCGCGGCGACCCCGATGCCGACGCCGATCGCCAAATAGAACAGCCGCCTCATGCTGCGGGCTCACTTGGTGCGTCGCTGGCGCCGGACGCTTTGCGTCGTCCGCGCTGCTTTTTCTCGGCCTTCAGCTGCTCTTTGACCCGCTTCTCGACGTCGCCGTGCCGCCGCTCGGCCATCGCGCGCCGCACGCCGTAGGAGAACGCGGCCACCTTCACCACCGGGCTGCCGAGCGTGGCGGCGAACAGCGAGGTGAGCGCCGAGATGTTCGTGGTCATCTGCTGGACGTTGGCGGTGATCGCGTCGACCCGCTCGAGCTGATCGTTGGTGTGGCCCACCGTCTCGGTGACGCCGTTGATCAATGGCACGGTCTCATCGGTGACGCCCCGCACCAGGCGGCGGGCCTCGTCGAGCACCTTGCCGACCTTGAGCAGCGGGATCGCGAGCAGCCCCACGAGCAGCACGAACGCGATGGCCGCGATCAGGCCCGCGATGTCGCCGACAGACATGGCGCTGCTCCTCAGGGTTAGGCGTTGGCTGGTTGCCGGGCGGTTCAGTCGATCGAGGATATCGGTGCGTCGGCGTCCGGCTTGCGCAGAGCCGCGCGGATGCGGGCCAGCCGCTCGGCGGTGGTGCGCTCGGCGCCGTGCTGGGTCGGGTGGTAGTACTGCCGGTCGGCCACGGTGTCGGGGGCGTATTGCTGGGCCACGACGCCGGCCGGGTCGTCGTGCGGGTAGACGTACCCGAGGCCGTGGCTGAGTTTCTTCGCGCCGGCGTAATGCGAGTCGCGAAGGTGAGTCGGCACCGTGCCGGCCAGCCCGCGGCGGACGTCGGCCAGCGCCTCGCCGATCGCGGTCGTGACCGCGTTGCTCTTCGGCGCGGTGGCGAGCGCGATGACCGCGTGCGCCAGCGTCAGGCTGGCTTCCGGGAAGCCGATGAACGCCACCGCCTGATGCGCGGCGACCGCCGTGGTGAGGGCGGTCGGGTCGGCCAGGCCGATGTCCTCGCTGGCCAAGATGACCAGCCGTCTCGCGATGAACCGCGGGTCTTCGCCAGCCTCGATCATCCGGGCCAGGTAGTGCAGTCCGGCGTCGACGTCGCTGCCCCGGATGCTCTTGATGAAGGCGCTCGCGACGTCGTAGTGCTGGTCGCCGTCGCGGTCGTAGCGGACGGCGGCCTTGTCGACCGCGGTGGCCAGGATCTCCAGGGTGATGGTGTCGTTGGCCCCGGCCGCGGCGGCCTCGAGGTAGGTGAGCGCGCGCCGGGCGTCTCCCCCGGCCATCCGGATCAGCTGGTCTTCGGCGTCGGGATCCAGGGTGTACCGGTTGTCGAGGCCGCGTTCTTCTTCGAGCGCGCGGTGGACGACGGAGCGGACGTCGTCGTCCGTGAGCGGTTGCAGCGTGAGCAAGAGCGAGCGCGACAGCAGCGGCGAGATGACTGAGAAGTAAGGGTTTTCGGTGGTCGCCGCGATGAGGGTGACCAGGCGGTTCTCGACGGCGGGGAGCAGGGCGTCCTGCTGGGTCTTGGAAAACCGATGCACTTCGTCGATGAACAGCACGGTCTGCTTGCCGAACATGGTGAGCTGCCGCCTCGCGTCGTCCAAGACTTGGCGCACTTCTTTGACGCCGGCGCTGACCGCTGACAGCTCGACGAAGAGCTTGTCGGTGGCCTGGCTGACCACGTAGGCGAGCGTGGTCTTGCCGGTGCCGGGCGGCCCCCACAAGAAGATCGAGCTGACCGCGGTCTGCGGCGCCTCCACCATGCGCCGCAGCGGGGTGCCCCGGCCGAGCAGGTGCTGCTGACCGACGATCTCGTCCAGCGTCCGGGGGCGCATGCGGACCGCGAGGGGCGCCACCGCGCGGGTGGCCTCAACCCCAGGGTCGTCGAACAGGCTCACGCGTTGCTCCTATGTCAAGCCGCTGTGGTCAAGGCAGCGGGTTGGCGTGTCGTGTCAGGGCGTAAGGCGTTGAAGACGACGCGGGCGAGGCGGCGTTTCATGGCGCGCAACGCCTCCATCTTCGTGTTACCGAGGGCGACCCTGCGTTGGTAGTAGTCGCGGCCGGGTCCGGCGAGCCGGATTTGGGTGACCGCGATTCGGTGGAGGGCGACGTTGAGTTGGCGGTTGCCGCCGCGGGCGAGCCGGTGCCGGTTTGTCTTGCCCGACGACGCCGGGATCGGCGCGGCGCCGGCGTGCATCGCGAAACAGGCCTCCGAACGGAACCGCGTCACGTTCGCGGTCTCTGCGACGATCTTCGCGGCGGTCAGCGGCCCGCAGCCGGGCAACGCCAACAACCGCGGGGCCAGCGCTTTCACCCGCTCGGCCAGTTCCTTTTCGATCGCGTTGACCCGCACGGTCAACGCGGTGATGTCGGCGACCAGCTCGGCAGCGACGCGCGTCAGCATCGAAGCGGGCTGACCGGCCAGCCAGCTGGCGAGGCCGTCGAGGACCGCCCGCCGATCCAGGCTGCGCGGGGCCGGGTCGAGCTCGGGATCAAGCTCGTGCAGATGCCAACGGAGCCGGTTTTGCATCTGGGTCCGGGTGTTGACCAAGTCCTCGCGATGATCCACCAGCAGCTTGACCTCCCGGGTCACGCTGTCATGGCTGGCAACCGGCAGACTCGGTTCCCGCAACGCGGCCCGGGCGATCGCCAACGCGTCGATCGGGTCAGACTTGCCGCGGGTGCGCGCGCTCGAACGCGCGCCGGCCATCAGCTTCGGCGGCACCCGCACCACGACCTGGCCGGCGCCCAGCAGATCACGCTCCAACCGAACCGACACATGCCGGCAATCCTCCACCGCGAACCGCAACTCGGCCGCGCCGGCAAACGCACGCAACGCCCAACCCAGCAGCTGGCGATGCCCGGCGTCGGTCGCGCGCACCGTGCGTTGCCCAAGCTCGCGGCCCACCTCATCGACGGCCACCGCCGTGTGGGTGCCTTTGTGGACGTCGATCCCAACCACGACCACCATGGGATGGTCTCCTTCCAGTCGAAGGGACGGCTGGGCCGGCCGGCGGACACACCTCAGTGGGGGCGATGCCACGCTCCTATCAAGTCACGCCGGTCGGCCCTGACCAACCGATGACCGGCACAACGCATGAACGCCAACCCCATCCGAGGGCGGCAGCGAGGCTACGAGCCAGGTCACCGGCGGCCAGGATCCCAACCAACCG
>DASVDW010000152.1:0-20963 GCA_036380925.1 Acidothermaceae bacterium | reverse complement strand
CGCGACAAGCGCCGCGAGACCACCGCCGATCACCGGTTTCGGCAGGTTCTTCACCGCGGACGACGCGTTCTTCGCCGCGGACGACGCGGACGCGAGCGCCTTGTCGACCCGGTAGCCCGCCTCATGCGCGTCCGGCGACGTCGGTTGCCCGTCGGCCGTCGCGGGGAACTCGGGAACGTGATCGGTGTGGTGGTCGAACCGGGCCCGCACCCCGTCGACCACCCCGGTCACGCCGTCGCGAAGCTTGCCAACACCGCGCTTGGCGGCGGTCTTCGGGTCAAGCCGGCCCGCGATGGTGTCGACGGTGAGCGCCAACTCCTCGCGCGTGCGCTCGATCGAGCGCAACAACTCCTCGGGATCGCTGCTCATGCGCACCTGCCCTCTCCCCACTCAGTCTCGCAGGTCGATGGCGACCTTGACGTCGTCATCTCGACGCTCAAGCGCTTCGGTGTACTTGGACAACGGCGCCCTGCGGCTGACCAGCCGGTTCAGCCAATCCACGTCGGCCTTGGCCAGCGCGTCAGCGGCCTGCTCGTAGTGCCTGCGCGCAGCGTTGACGCTGCCGAACAGCACGATGTTCTCGAGCACCATCTCCTTGTTGATGCTGTCGAGACCGACCGTCACCTTGCGATTGGAGGCCGAGATCCCGGCAAGGCAGATCACGGCGTCCTTGGCGACGACGTTGACGAGGTCGAACACGAGCGGCCCGTACCCCGTGCACTCGATCACGATGTCCGGCAGCACTCCGATTTCGTCCACCTGCCCTGAGTGGAATGCGGCGCCCAGGTCGCGGGCCAGCCGCGGCTTCGGCCCCGACTCGACACGATCGAGCACGTGGACGTCGTAACCGCGCTGCACGCCCATCAGCGCGGCGAGCAGACCGATTGGACCGGCGCCGGTGACCAGCGCCACCCGCCGTGGCGTTGGCGCGCGTTCGCCGATCTTCTCCGACTGCTCCCATGCCTTGGCGACCACCGAGGTGGGTTCGATGAGCACGCCGGCGTCGCCCAGCCCGGGGTCGAGTCTCACCGCGAACTGCGGTTCGACCCGCCACTGCGAGGCGCCGTACCCGTTGCGTTCCTTGATGCCGCGTTCGGTGTACTTGCCGTTTCGGCAGAAGTCCCACTGGCCCCTGCCGCACGGCTCGCACGGCACCGGGTCCGGACGGCGGACGATGCCCGCGACGAGGTCGCCCTTCGCGAACCCGCTGTCGGCGGGAGCGTCGACGACGCGGCCAAGCGACTCGTGGCCGATGATCAGCCGCTCCTCGCCAGGAGGCGACCAACCGTAACCCTCTTGGATGATCTCGATGTCGGTGCCGCACACCCCCATGAGCAGGCCCTCGACCAGCAGCTCCCCCTCGGACGGCGCCGGGTCAGGGTGATCGCGGACTGCCGCGGTGTCCGGCTTTCCAGGGACGACCGACAACGCTCTAACGCTCACCCGGCGCCTCCTTCGCTCGTTGCTGCGGTACCCGGCCGCGACCGGCTTCGATCATCGCAGCAGCTATGGTGACCCCCATGACCGCAGCAACCCAGTTGAAGGCCGGAGACCCGGCGCCCGACTTCACCCTGCCCGACGCCGACGGAAATCTGGTGTCGCTGAGTGACTTTCGCGGCCGCCGCGTCATCGTCTACTTCTATCCGGCCGCGATGACCCCCGGCTGCACGACGGAGGCGTGCGACTTCCGCGACAACCTGGCGGAGTTGAACGGCGCCGGTGTCGCCGTCGTGGGCATCTCCCCCGACCCCGTCGAGAAACTCAAGCAGTTCCGCGCGCAAGAGTCGCTGACTTTCCCGCTGCTCTCCGACCCTGACAAGAAGGTCCTCAACGCCTACGGCGCTTACGGCGAGAAGAACAACTACGGCAAGGTCGTCCTCGGCGTGATCCGCTCGACCTTCGTGGTCGACCCCGACGGAAAGATCGAGCAGGCGCAGTACAACGTGAAGGCCACCGGCCACGTCGCAAAGTTGCGTCGCGAGCTGAAGGTGTGAAGCGCCGCCGATAATGACGGTGCACGGGGCCGTAGCCCAACGGCAGAGGCACGCGGTTTAGGTCCGCGCCAGTGTGAGTTCGACTCTCACCGGCCCTACCAGGCGACGACGAGGCATGATCGGGCACATGAACGAGCGACCCGCGACGATCCCCGACGGCCTGCGCGTCGAGTTGTCACGCGCGAGGGTCAAGCCCGGTCAAAGCGCGGAGGCCGACCGCTGGATGCGGATGCTCAACGACCGGGTCGATGAGTGCGTGGCCACCCTCGACCGTGAGCGGATGGCGCTCGAAATCGTCTTCCGGCTTCACGAAGAGGGCGAGGAATTCCTTTACTGGGTCAGCATTTTCGGCCCGGACGGCGCAGGCCTCGACGAGTCGCTCCCGATTGATCGCGACCACGCCGACATCGGACGACGCGTCAAAGAGCCTGGGTGGGTCGAGGCGACGCCGCAGTTGCTGTTGATGCCCGACCCGGTGCGGCGCGCCGTGCTCGACTGGGCGATGCGCCCAACCGGTGAGCCAGCCAGGTGAACCGGCACGGCATCGCGCTGATGACCTCGGCGCACGTGGTCGACGACGTCTATCAAGGCGCCGTGCCCGCGCTGCTGCCGTTCCTCGTCGCACAACGGCATTACAGCTACACCGCGGTCGCCGGACTGACCCTGGCCGCCACCGTGCTGTCGTCCGTGGCCCAGCCGGCGTTCGGCTGGTGGGCGGACCGCCGCCCGCGGCGCTGGTTGATCCCGGCCGGCATCCTCACCGCCGCGACCGGCGTCGGGCTGGCCGGGTTCACCCCCGACTATCTGTCCACCTGGCTGGTCATCGCGCTGGCCGGTCTGGGCATCGCGGCCTTCCACCCTGAGGCGGCGCGGGCGGCTCGCCAAGCGGCGGGCGACAACAACCGGGCGATGAGTGTGTTCGCCGTGGGCGGCAACGGCGGCGTCGCGCTCGGCTCCCTCGTCGCCACGCCGGTGCTGCTGATCACCGGGCTGCACGGCACCGCCTTGTTGGTCGCGCCCGCGATCGTCATGTGCGTCGTCATCGTCACCCGGCTGGAGTCGGTTCTCGATGGCCCCCGCGCCCGTCGCGAGAGCGCTGCGAGCGGTGGCAGCGGCGCGCGCGGCGAGGCCGGGGCCGACGACTGGCCCGCCTTCTTCCGGCTCGCGGGTGTCGTCATCACCCGCGCCGTGCTGTTCGCCGGCGTCACCTCGTTCATCGCGTTGTACTTCATCCACCAGCTCAAAACATCGACCGGCGTGGGCAATTCCGCGCTCACCACGTTTCTGGTCGCCGGGGCGTGCGGCACGCTGCTCGGCGGCTGGATCGCCGACCGCACCCAGCGGCTCACCGCCGTGCGGTTCGGCTTCGCGGTGACCGCGCCGACGATGATCGGTCTGGTGCTCGCGCCGAACGTCCCGGTCGCCTTCGCGTTCACCGCCCTGGCCGGCATCGGGACCTTCATCCCGTTCGGCGTCTTCGTGATGCTCGGCCAGGACTACCTGCCCAACCGCATCGGCACCGCGAGCGGACTCACCGTCGGCCTCGCGGTCAGCGTCGGGGGGCTGTTCACCCCGCCGCTGGGCTGGCTGGCCGACCACACCAGCCTTCGGCTGATGCTGGCCACCTTGATTGTGCTGCCGGCCGTCGCGCTGGGCATCTCCATGTTCATGCACGACCCTCGAAGCACGAACGAGCGCCGGCCACAGCCGGCGGCGGTGACCCGGTGACCGGCCGGGCGACGACCGAGAACTCGGACGACGCGGCGCTACGCGCCGGGCTCGACGACCTGCTGCGGCACGCGAACCAGCCGATGGTGATCGTCACCGCGCGAGACAAGCGGGGCGGTCCCGCCGGTTGCCTGGTCGGCTTCGCTTCGCAATGCGGCATCGAGCCGCCCCGCTTCGCGGTCTGGTTGTCGGTGCGAAACCACACCTTCGAAGCCGCCCGCGACTGCGATCACCTCGCCGTGCATGTGCTGGCGCGAAGTCAACGCGCGTTGGCCGAGTTGTTCGGCTCGGTGACCGAGCATGAGGACGACAAGTTCGCTCGCTGCGAATGGGACGCCGGCCCGTTCGGCCTGCCGATCCTTCGCGGCGCCGCCGGGTGGTTCGCCGGTCCCGCGCGTCGCGTGCCGTCAGCCGGAGATCACGAGCTCTTCATCGTCCGCCCGCAGGTCACGCATGGGCGTGTCGATGAGCGACCATTGTCTTTTCAGGACGTCAAGGATCTGACCGCCGGGAATCCCGCGTAGTTGAAGCAAATCCCGGGCAAGGCTGCACCATGCACGCAAGCACACACGGCAAGCTGGGCCGGGCGGCGCTGACGCTGGCGGCGATCCTCGACACGGCGCGGGCGCGCTCCAACCGGCGGCGCGCCGCCGCCGCGCGTCGTCCGACACCGACCAGCGGAGCGCTGGCGCCGCCGGTTCCCGAGAACTTCGAGAGCACGACGACGTCGTACGACGGCACGCCGACACAGATCACGGCGACGACATCGCCCGGCAACCGAGTCAGCGGCAAGCGACTGCCGGGTGGCGAGCCATACGACCCGTTTTGGGGGCAGCCGGGAAGCCTGTCGATCGCCGAGGGCAGCAGCGGTCACCAGGCGAACCAGAAGAGCCGGCCGATCGCGTGGGCCGTCGCCACGTTCATCGCGTTGGCGTTCGTCACCGTTGGATTCGGGCTGATCTACCTGTGGCCATGGCTGTTCATCGCCGGCCTCATCGCGGTCGTTGCGGGAGTACTCGCCGGCTGGGCCACCGGCATCATGGCTGACCGCGGCGATCCGAATCAGACTGGCGAGGCGCTCACCAGCAAACGGATGTGACGCCTCAACCGAGGTGGTCGCCGTCCGTTCCGGCCCTAAGCCGGGCCAGCCGCTCTACCAGCCAGGGCCACCCGTCGGCGTCGTCGTGCTGGTGCCGCCATCCCCACAGCAACTCGTGCACCCGCGCCCGGCCCTTGACGTGCGCCAGCAGCGCCACCCGGGCGCCCGCCGGCATCACCGCGGACTTGAACAGCTCGTAGGCGTTGCCGCTGTCGTCTCGCTGGACGCCAGCCGCGCTGCCGCCGAGGAAGGCGGGCATCTCCCCCGCGGTGTAGGCCTCGTAGTCGAGCGTGTCGACCGCGACCTCGCCCGGCTGCGGGACGCCGCCGAGGAGCACGAGCTCCCCCGTGTCGTGGATCCAGGCGAGCGCGGCCCGATCGTCGGTCGACATGGCGAGCGCCGTCGCCACCTCGGCTGGAACCCGCCAAGAGCCGAAGCTGGTGGCGAAGCTCTTCACTCGGTCGATGTCGGCCGCGTTGAACTGCGCCAGGTCGTAAATCGGCAGCCGCACGTCGTCGAGTTGCAAAGCGGCGATCGGCTCCGGCGACGTCTCGGTCACGACGGACTCCCCTCTTGCACCGGTTCGGCGGAGACCAACAACCGCGCCAGGGCGCGAAAAGCGCGGCCGCGATGGCTGATCGCGTCCTTCTCCGCGCCGGACATCTCGGCGGTGGTGCGGTCGCTCCCGATCGGCAGGAAGATCGGATCGTAGCCGAAGCCGTTGCCGCCCCGGGGGGCGCGCGTCAGCGTGCCCCTGATCCGCCCGCGCGCCACCAACTCATCGCCGTTTGGGAAAACCGCCACGGCCGCGCATTCGAACCGGGCCCCGCGCCGCTCGTCAGGAACGTCGGCGACTTGCGCCAGCACCAAGCGCAGGTTGAGCGCGTCGCGATCGTCGCCGTCGCCCAGATCACCGGACCAGCGCGCCGACAGCACACCTGGCATGCCGCGCAGCGCCTCGACGCAAAGCCCGCTGTCGTCGGCGACCGCGAGCTCGCCGGTCACGCGCGACACCACGCGCGCCTTCAGCAACGCGTTCGCCTCGAAGGTGTCGCCGGTCTCCGGCACCTCTGGCACGTCGGGATAGGAATCGACGCCGACGAGTTCGACGTCGGTGAGTCCCGCGTCGGCGAGAATTCGCCGTAGCTCAAGGATTTTGTGCGGATTGCGGGTGGCCAGCACGATGCGTCGTCCGGGGCTCATGACGTGAGGGCCGCCTGCTGCAACGCGCTCAACGACGCGCAACCACGCACCGCGAGATCGAGCAGCGCGTCGATTTCGCCGCGGCGCAGCGGGGAGCTCTCGGCGGTGCCTTGCACCTCGATGAACTCGCCCTCGCCGGTGACGACGACGTTCATGTCAGTGCCCGCCCGCACGTCCTCCTCGTAGGCGAGGTCGAGTCGGGGCTCACCGTCGATGACGCCGACGCTGACCGCGGCGACGCTGCGGACCAGCGGGTCGCTGGGAAGTTTGCCATGTGTCTTCAGCCAGCCGATCGCGTCGACCAGCGCGACGTACGCGCCGGTGATCGCGGCGGTGCGGGTGCCGCCGTCGGCTTGCAGCACATCGCAGTCGAGCTGGATCGTGGTCTCGCCGAGCGCCTTGTAATCGACGCAGGCGCGCAACGCGCGGCCCACCAGCCGGGAGATCTCCTGGGTGCGGCCGCCGAGCCGGCCCTTCACCGACTCGCGGTCGTTGCGGGTGTTCGTCGCGCGCGGCAGCATCGCGTACTCGGCGGTGACCCAGCCCAGCCCGCTGCCCTTGCGCCACCTCGGCACACCGTCGGTGACGCTCGCCGCGCACAAGACCCGGGTGCGGCCGAACTCCACCAGCACCGACCCTTCGGCGTGGTCGAGCCAGCCGCGGGTGAACGCGACCGGGCGAAGCTCGTCGTTGGCACGTCCGTCAATTCGAGGCATGGCCCGACCCTATCGGCGCGCTCAGACGTCGAAGGTCGCGCCTGGACGGGCCAAATCCGTCGGTCCCCCGAACGCCGCCGCGGCGCGTCGCCGTTGGACGCCGGCGTCGTGCCAGGGCGCGACGTGGGTGACGACAAGACGCCCCACGTTCGCCGCCTTCGCGAGCTCACCGGTCTGGGTCGCGGTGAGGTGGACGTCGGAGGGGTTGGCCGCGCCGTCGGCAAAACCAGCCTCGGCCAGCAACACGTCGGCGTCTTGCGCAAAGCGCACGAGGTCGGCGAACCAGCCGGTGTCGGCCGTGTAGACGAGCGCGCGGCCGGCGGCCTCCACCCGAACCGCGTGGGTCTCGAGCGGGTGGACGGTGCGGACGAAGCGGACGGCGAACGGCCCGATCGAGCGGTCGGCCGGAGTTTGGAGGTCGAACACGTCACCAAGCCGCGCGTTGCCGAACGCGCCGGTGATCCGGTCCCTGCCTGTGGTCGGGGCGTAGACGGGCAGCGGCGGAGGGACCCGGCCGTCCGGATGGTGGCGGCGCGCGTGCGAGAGCGGCACGAGGTCGAGCCAGTGGTCACCATGCAGGTGACTGAGGAACAGCGCGTCGACGTCCCGCGGGTCGGCGTGTCTTTGCAGCTCGCCGAGGGCGCCGTTGCCCAGGTCGAGCAGCAACCGAAAGCCGTCCTGCTCGACAAGGTAGGACGAGCAGGCCGAGTCCGGGCCGGGATGGCCGCCCGAACACCCGATGACGGTCAGCCGCATCGGCTAGGCGCTTTCGACGCCGCTGATCTCAGGTCCGAGGAAGCGTCGTCCGAGCTCGTAGAACGGCTCGGGGTCGCCGGTCGCGACGAAGCGATGACGCGGCGGCGGGAAGTTCTCCGGCCGGGTCAACCCGTGGCGCACCAGCGTGCGATAGACGTCGCGCGCCGTCTCGTCGGCGCTGTTGACCAGCATCACCTCGTCGCCGGCGACGAGCGAGATCGCGCCGGCCAGGTAGGGGTAGTGGGTGCAACCGAGCACCAGCGTGTCGCAGCCGCGCTCGATGATCGGCGCGAGGTACTCCTTCGCGCACTCGAGCAGCTCGTCGCTCATGGTGATGCCCGCCTCGACGAACTCGACGAAGCGGGGGCAGGCGGCGGTGGTCAGGTCGATGTGGGGAGCGGCGGCGAAGGCGTCTTCGTACGCGCCGCTGGTGACGGTGGCGTGCGTCCCGATCACGCCGACGTGGCCGTTGCGGGTGGCGCTCACCGCCTTGCGCACGGCCGGCTGGATCACCTCGACCACCGGCACGCGGTAGCGCTCGCGGGCGTCGCGCAACATCGCCGACGACGCGGAGTTGCACGCGATCACCAGCATCTTCACGCCGCGATCGACCATCCGGTCGAGCACCTCGAGGGTGTACGCGCGCACCTGCGCGATCGGCTTCGGGCCGTACGGGAAGTGCGCGGTGTCGGCGACGTAGTAGAGCGGCTCGTGCGGCAGCAGGTCGAGGATCGCCCGGGCCACCGTGAGGCCGCCGACGCCCGAGTCGAAGATTCCGATGGATGCGTCGTTGCGATCAGTTGCGCCCCCGATGGGTACGCCCCCGATGGGTGCGTCGCTTCGATCGGTCGGGTTCGGCTTGGCTGCCACGCCCTGCAGCGTAACCGCCTCCGTGGCCGCGCTCGCGCATCCGCTCCCGGGTTAGCCCGGAAACTTCCAGCGCTCTAGTGACGAAGAGTTTCCGTGCTGATCGCACACGCCGGCCCACACGGGGTCGGCACACCGGACCAACCACGATCCCGCAGCACGGTCGCCACCTGTGACGCCGAACCGCACGCGTTGCATCGGACATCCCACCAGCCGTAACGCAAGGTCACCCGGCCCGCGAGCAACGCCGCGTTGTCGCGCGCGGCGTCTCTGAAGGCGCCCACACCCTCGTGGCCGCGGCGGCCATCAAGTTCGATGACCACGCCGTACTCCTCGTAGTCGATGTCGCGGCGGAACGACGCCGACCCCGCGCGAACGACAACCTGACGTTGGGGCGTCGGAAGGCCGTGCGGGCGTTCGACGTCGCGGCGGTACCGCCACTCCAACGCAGATTCGAGGCCATCTGCGTCGCCGACCAGCTCGTCGAACAGGTCGCGCCACCGCTGCCGGCCGCGCTGTCGAAGAGCAGCTGCGATGGTGTCAGGGCGAGCGACCTTCAGCGCGTACGCGCGCGTGACCAAGCCCACGACGGCCTCCGCGCTGTCGTACGTCGCCGCAAGATCGAGAATGGTCGTCGGGGCGTCGGTTCGCGGTGGTCGACGTGCCAGATTGATCGCTGGCCTGGCGACGCGATGAACGATCAACCCCGGCTGCGGGCGGACCCGGCGCCGGCCTGGCACGACGACGTCAACGTCGGGCGGCGCGGTGTCGATCAGACCATCGAGGAAACCGGCCGTCCGATGACTCGCGCCAGCGCCGGCGCCTGCGTAAAGCACCGCAGCCCAGATGCGCGCGGCCGCCTCGGGGACGCCGTTGTGGGTGAGGAAGACCCCCGGCAGCAGCCGCTGCCAAAGTCCGGCGTCCAGTCGCGCGCGGATCCATGAGTCGGTCAGCCCAGACGCCAACACCTGCCCGCGGGTGAGCACGCCGTCCTGCCATGCCTCGTCGCGCCAATACGGCGGCGCGCCCGCGCCGCGGCCGATGCGCGACGTTATCGACATGCAGCAAACAATGGCCGACCCGCGGCACGCGCCGCAGAGTCGTTGTGGACAACCCGGCCAACAACAAGACGGAGACTTCCAGCGCTCTGGCGACGAATTGTTTCCGCGTTGACCGCCGGTGAGGGCCGCGGCGCGAAGGGCATCGACTGGCCGGACGCGATCAGGCCCAAAGTTGGCCTTCGAGCGCGGCTTCGGCCTCCTCCAGCGTGCCGGAGTAGGCGCCCGTCGACAGGTACTTCCAGCCGCCGTCCGCCACGACGAACGCGATGTCGGCCTGCTTCCCCGCGGCGACCGCCTTGGCCGCGGCGCCCAGCGCGGCGTGCAAAATCGCGCCGGTGGAGATACCGGCGAAAATCCCCTCTTGCTCGACCAACTCGCGCGTTCGGCGCAACGCCTCGCGCGGACCCACCGAGAACCGGGTGGTCAGCACGGACTCGTCGTACAGCTCCGGCACGAAACCCTCGTCGAGGTTGCGCAGCCCGTAGACCAGCTCGCCGTACCGCGGCTCGGCGGCCACCACCTGAACGCCGGGCACGTGCTCGCGGAAGAACCGCCCGCAGCCCATCAACGTGCCGGTGGTGCCAAGGCCCGCGACGAAGTGGCTGATGGTCGGCAGGTCTTCGAGGATCTCCGGCGCGGTGGTCTCGTAGTGCGCCAGCGCGTTGGCCGGGTTGCCGTATTGGTAGAGCATCACCCACTCGGGATGCTCGGCGGCCATCGCCTTGGCCACCCGCACCGCTTCGTTCGACCCGCCGGCGGCCGGCGAGAAGACGATCGACGCGCCCCACATCTCCAGCAGCTGGCGGCGCTCCACCGAGGTGTTCTCCGGCATCACGCAGATCAGCCGGTAGCCGCGCTGGCTGGCCACCATTGCCAGCGAGATGCCGGTGTTGCCGGACGTGGGCTCTAAGATCGTCGCGCCGGGCGCGAGCAGGCCCTCTTTCTCCGCCGCCTGCACCATGTACAACGCGGCGCGATCCTTGATCGACCCGGTGGGGTTGCGGTCTTCCAGCTTCGCCCACAGCCGCACGTCAGCCGACGGCGACAGCCGCGGCAGCCCGACGAGCGGCGTGCGCCCGACGGAGTCGACCAGTGAGTCGTAGCGCACCGAGTTGATCAGCCGCCCGCGACCGCAGGCAACACGGTCACCGTGTCGCCGTCCTTCAAACCGGTCTCCAGCCCGCCGATGAAGCGGACGTCCTCGTCGTTGACGTACACGTTGACGAAGCGGCGCAGCCCCTTTTCGTCGACGATGCGGTCGCGCAGCCCCGGATGACGGCTGTCGAGGTCGGCCAGGACGGCGGCGAGCGTCGCGCCGTCACCGGTAACCGCTTTCTCCCCGCCCGTGTACGTGCGCAGGATCGTCGGGATGCGAACCTCGATGGCCATGACCGGCTGACTCCTTGAAAGCGGCGTGCGATGAAGGTGGGCGACAGGTGTTACGCATGGTCCAACGCCGGGACCACCATGACCTCTTCCTCGGTCACGGAGCCGTCGACGATTCGAAAGGACCTGAACTCAACGGTAGCTGGCTCACGAGTCGACACGAGCACGTAGTGCGCCCCCGGCTCCGAGGCGTACGAGACGTCGGTGCGCGACGGATAGGCCTGCGTCGCGGTGTGGGAGTGGTAGATGATCACCGGCTCCTCGTCGCGGTCGTCCATCTCCCGGTACAGCGCGAGCAGGTCGTGCGTGTCGAACTCGTAGAAGGTGGGCGAGCGGGCGGCGTTGACCATCGGGATGAAACGCGCGGGCCGGTCCGACCCCGCCGGGCCGGCCACCACCCCGCACGCCTCGTCGGGATGGTCGCGCCGGGCGTGCGCGACGATCGCGTCGTAAGTCTCCTGGTCGATCACGAGCATGGCCGCAAGGTTAGCTGGCGGTCAGGAACCGACCGCCGCCAGCAGTTCGCCGAGCAACGCGAGCAGCCACTCGTAGACCCCGTAGAGCATGAGCCTTGGGTCATCCGCGGGCAGGTAGTCGAACGCCGCCACGTCGTCCGCGGTCTCGATGCCGAGCCGGGTCGCGATGACGAGGCGCGCGTCGGTCAAGAAGCGCAACCACGCGTCGGCCTGCTCGCCGTCCAGCACCCGCTCGCCGAGCACCGCGATGCTGGCCAGCCCTTGCCGGACGACGGTGGCGTCCGCCCGCTTGGCGCCGCGCAGGGTGTTCTCGGTGTAGCGGCGGAAGTCGGCCGCTGCCTCGTCGTCGTCGCGGTAGGCGTCGGGCAGCAACCGGCGCAGCGCGGGATCCTCCGGCGCCTCGACGACGCCGGACTCGTCGATGTCAAGCCCGGTGAGCTCGACCAACGGGTCGGCCGAGCGGACGTCCTTGGCGGTGCCCGCCAGCAGTTCGTCAACGTCGTCCGCGAGCCGGGTGAGCAGGCGCATCTCGTCTTCGTCGAGCTTCACCCGCGGGCCCGCAGGCGTGCGCCTGATCTCCGCCAATTGGCTAATCCTTTTGCACGGTGGCCCACAACCCGTGCGCGTGCAGCCGCTCGACGTCGCGCTCCATCTGCTCGCGAGTGCCCGCGGACACCGCCGCCTTGCCCTCGGTGTGCACCTGCAGCATCAGTCGTTCCGCCTTCTTCTTCGGGTAGCCGAAGAGCTTCTGGAACACGTAGGTGACGTATTCCATCAGGTTCACCGGATCGTCCCAAACGACGGTGACCCAGGGGCGGTCGGGGCGGACGTCGGTCTCGGAGTCGGTCTGCGGCCGCTCGACCTGCGCGGGAGCGGAACTCATGGCTTTCATCGTAGGGTTCGAACGTGCCGGACGCCGCTTCCCGCGCTTCCACCGCGCTGCTCACCGACCGCTACGAGCTCACGATGCTGGAGGCGGCGCTGCGCAGCGACGCCGGCGGCCGGTCGTGTGTCTTCGAGGTGTTCTCCCGTCGGTTGACCGGCGGACGACGTTACGGCGTGGTCGCGGGCACCGGCCGCTTTCTCGACGCGCTCGAGCAGTTCCGCTTCGACGACGCCGCGTTGGGCTGGCTCTCCGACAATCAGGTCGTCGACGACCCGACGCTCGCGTGGCTGGCCGACTACCGGTTCTCCGGAGACATCGACGGCTACGCCGAGGGCGAGCCGTTCTTCCCTGGGTCGCCGATCCTCACCGTGCAGTCAACGTTCGCCGAGGCGGTCCTCCTCGAGACTCTGGCGCTGTCGATCTTCAACCACGATTGCGCGATCGCCGCCGCCGCATCAAGGATGACGGCGGCCTCGTGCGAGCGGCCGTGCATCGAGATGGGGTCGCGTCGCACCCACGAGGAGGCCGCGATCGCGGCCGCCCGCGCCGCCTACATCGCCGGTTTCGCCGCCACCAGCAACCTCGAAGCCGGACGCCGCTTCGGCCTGCCGACCACGGGCACGAGCGCCCACGCGTTCACCATGGTCCACGACAGTGAGAAAGCCGCGTTCCAGGCGCAGCTCGACTCGCTGGGCGCAGGCACCACCTTGCTGGTCGACACCTACGACGTCGAGGCGGCGGTGCGCACCGCCGTCGAGCTGGCCGGGCCGCGGCTCGGGGCGGTGCGGATCGACTCCGGCGACCTGGTCGAGCTGGCCCGCCAGGTGCGCGCGCAACTCGACGCGCTGGGCGCCCGGCACACCCGGATCATCGTCACCAGCGACCTCGACGAGCACGCGATCGCCGCGCTCGCGCCCGCGCCGGTCGACGGCTACGGCGTCGGCACCGCCTTGGTCACCGGCAGTGGGCTGCCGACCGCGAGCCTGGTCTACAAGCTGGTCGCGCGCACCGACGGAGTCGGCCCCGACGCCGTGTGGCGGTCGGTCACCAAGGCCAGCCCGGGCAAGATCGACCACGGTGGCCGCAAGCAGGCCTTCCGCCGGCACGACGCGCGCGGGGTGGCCACCGCCGAGGTGGTGCGCGCCTCGTCGTCCGGTGCGGCCATCGCGGACGACGGGGGCGGGCGGCCGCTGCTGGTCCCCCTCGTGCGGGGCGGCGAGATCGTCGGGCGGGAGCCGCTTTCGGCCGCCCGGGAGCGGCACGCCCGCGCGCGCGCCCAGCTGCCGCCCGCCGCGCTGCGACTGCAACCCGGCGGCCCGGCGATCGACACGATCTTCGTCGATTAGGGCTTGATTTGCTCCGCTGACGGCGCGGTTGTCAGATCATCGAGGGTGTTGATAGGACCCTGTTGGAAAGGCTGTCCGCGAAGGTAGGTCAGCCGCGCCAAACCGGCGCGGCCCGGCGAGAAAGGCGGGTGCGAGCACGGTGTCGCCTGTGCGGATACTCCGTTACGGCGGCCGCGCCGCCAGATCGAGACGGGCGCGATGACCGCCACCGCCGGAACTCACGCGGCGGGCGCACTTGCGCGCGCCAGCATGCCCGCGCTCGACGCCGTCGTCGCCAAGGCGGGCGGCGAGAACTTCCCGGTGAGTCCGAGGTTCTTGCCCGCCGGCCTGCGCGCCGACCTGCTCGCGATCTACGGCTACGCGCGCTTCGTCGACGACATCGGCGACGAGACCGCGGCAACCGTCGAGGAGCGGGTCGCCATGCTCGATCAGGTCGACGCCGACGTCACTCGGCTGTTCGCCGGAGCGCCGCCCGAACTTCCCCCGGTGTCCGCGCTCGTCGAACCGGTTCGGGCCGGTCGGATGTCGCAACAGCCGCTGCGCCGGCTGATCGAGGCGAACCGGCTCGACCAACGGGTCAACAGCTACCAGACGTTCGACGACCTGCGGCACTACTGCACGTTGTCGGCCGACCCGGTCGGCCGGCTGGTGCTGGAGTGCGTCGGCCTGGCCACCCCCGACCGGGTCGCGCTCTCCGACCAGATCTGCACCGGGCTGCAGCTGGTCGAGCACTGGCAAGACGTCGCCGAAGACCACCGACGCGGCCGGGTGTACCTGCCGCAAGAGGACATCCGGCGGTTCGGCGTCACCGACGCCGACCTCGCAGCCGCTCACGCGAGCCCTCCCCTGCGCGCGCTGCTCGCCTTCGAGGCCGCTCGGGCGCGCCGGCTGCTCGACGCCGGGCCCGCGCTGGTGGCGTCCCTGCGCGGCGCGGCGAAAGTCGCGGTCGCGGGCTTCGTCGCAGGCGGCCGCGCCGCGCTGCACGCGGTCACCGCGGTCGACTTCGACGTCCTACCGGGCGCTCCCAAGCCGACCGCCGCGCGCACCGCGCGGGAGGCGGTCGCGCTTCTCATGTCGAGGGAGGCGGCGTCGTGAGCGACGACTCGACGGCGATCCAGGCCGCCTACGCCGAATGCGAGCGGATCATGGTGTCCGCGGCGAAGAACTTCTCCTACGGCATCCGGCTGCTCGCACCTGACAAGCGCGGCGCGCTCGCCGCGGTTTACGCGTTCGCGCGGCGCATCGACGACATCGGCGACGGCGACCTGCCGTCGGACGAGAAGCTGCGGCTGCTCGACGAGGCCCGCCGCGACATCAAGGCCATCGGAGGACCGACGTCCGACCCGGTGTTGCTGGCGCTCGGTGACGCCGCGTCGCGGCTGCCGATTCCGATCCCGGCCTTCCTCGAGCTGGTGGAAGGATGCGAGCTCGACGTTCGCGGCGCGCGGTACGAGACTTTCCCGGAGCTGCTGCATTACTGCCGTTGCGTCGCCGGCTCCATCGGCCGGCTGTCAACGGGCGTGTTCGAGGCGAGTGACCCCGGGTTGGCGGAGCAGTTGGCCGACTCGCTCGGCGTCGCGCTGCAGCTGACCAACATCTTGCGCGACATCCGCGAAGACCTTGGCAATGGGCGGATTTACCTCCCGCAAGACGAACTCGACGCGGCCGGCGTCGTTCTCCGCCTCGACGGCAACGGCAATGTCGCCGACGACGACGGTCGGGTGGCCGCGCTGGTTCGCGAGCAAGCGTCGCGCGCCGAGAAGTGGTATCGCGACGGCATGCGGTTGTTGCCGTTGCTCGAGCGCCGCAGCGCCGCGTCGTGCGCGGCGATGGCTGGCATCTACCACCGGCTGTTGGGCCGCATAGAGCGCGAGCCGCAAGCGGTGTTGAGCCGCCGGGTCTCGTTGCCGGCATGGGAAAAGGCGTATCTGGCCGCGCGCAGCTTGATCGGTGCGCGCCGATGACCGCCGGCCATTCCGTCGTCGTCGTCGGTGGCGGCCTCGCCGGCCTGGCCGCCGCGATCAAAGCGGCCGACGACGGGTGGCGGGTGACCCTGCTGGAATCGCGACCGCGGCTGGGCGGCGCCACACACTCGTTCACCCGCGACTTCGAAGACGGCGCCTTGCTGGTCGACAACGGCCAGCACGTGTTTTTGCGCTGCTGCACCGCATATTTGGACTTCCTTCGCCGGTTGGACGTCGAGGACGACGTGTTCCTCCAGGCGAAACTGGACGTGCCCATCGTCGACCCGGCCACCGGCAAGCGCTCGCGGCTCACGCGCGACCGGCTGCCCGCGCCGCTGCATTTGGCGAGGAGTCTCGCGTCCTACGCGGTGTTGTCGCCCGCCGACCGAGCTCGCGCGATCTGGGGCGCGCTCGCGTTGAAGTTCGTCAACCGCGAAGCGGCGTCGTCCGACCAAGCGAGCCTCGGCGCCTGGTTGCGCTCGCACGGGCAGAACACCGCCACAGTGCGCCGGTTGTTCGACGTTTTCACCGTCGCGACGCTGAACGCGCACGCTGACGACGCGTCGCTGCGACTCGGCTCGATGGTGTTTCAGGACGGCCTATTGCGCGACTCCGGCGCCTGTGACATCGGGTATTCGCGGGCGCCGCTCGGCGAGCTGCACGGCGGCGCAGCGCTGCGGGTGTTGCAAGCCGCCGGCGCCGACGTGCGGCTGCGCGCCCGGGTGCGCGCGATCGGCCGCGCCGACGGTCGGTGGTCGGTGCGCACCGATGACGAGGTTTTCGGCGCCGACGCGGTCGTGCTCGCCACGCCGCACGACGTCGCCGCCGACCTGCTGCCACCCGACCTGGTCGGCGCCGAGTTCGCCAACACCCCGCGGCGGCTCTCGACGTCGCCGATTCTCAACGTGCACGTCGTTTACGACCGCACGGTGATGGCGGAGCCGTTCGTCGCCGCCGTCGAGTCGCCGGTGCAGTTCGTGTTCGACCGCACGCAACCCTCGGGCCTGCGCGACGGGCAATACGTCGCGGTGTCGGTGTCGGCCGCCGACGACTGGATCGACCAGCCGGTCGCCCGGTTGCGCGACGTCTTCGTCCCGGAGCTCGCCCGCGTGTTGCCGGCCACGCGGCAAGCGGCGATTCGCGACTTTTTCGTCACTCGAGAGCGCACCGCCACATTTCGACCAAGTCCCGGAAGCGGGTCATATCGGCTCCCGACACAGACCCCGGCCGCGGGGCTTTTCCTCGCGGGCGCGTGGACCGACACTGGTTGGCCGGCGACCATGGAGGGCGCCGTCCGAAGCGGAATGGCGGCCGCGGCACGGCTAACCGGTGGATCTTTTGGAATGAGTTCGCCGAAGCGGCGGTTGACCGGGCACGATGACGGCAACGGATCAGGAAAACAGCGGGCGGGTCACGAAAACGAACCCGCCGAGGAGGCGCTTGCATGACCACCGCGAGTGTGAGTAACGCGCCCGCGCCGTCGCCCGAGGCGCCCGCCGCGCTCGGCGCGGTCCGCGACCTCGTCGACGCGCCGATGCGCGCCGCCGTCGGCCGGCTCGCTCCCTCGGTGCAACAGGTCGCCGCGTACCACTTCGGCTGGGTCGACTCCGACGGGCTGCCGCAAGACGCGCACAGCGGCAAGGCGGTGCGCCCCGCCCTCGCCGTGCTCGCCGCGCAGGCCGTCGGCGCGCGTCCCGAGATCGGCATACCCGGCGCCATCGCGGTCGAGCTGGTGCACAACTTCTCGCTCCTGCACGACGACGTCATGGACGGCGACGAGGAGCGCCGCCACCGCCCCACGGCGTGGACCGTCTTCGGCAGCTCGGCGGCGATCCTGGCCGGCGACGCGTTGCTGGCGCTCGCGTTCGAGGTGTTGCTGGACGTCGACTCCCCCGCCAGCCGCGCCGCGCAAGCCAATCTCGCGACCGCGACGCAAGACCTAATCGTCGGCCAGGTCGAAGACCTCGACTTCGAGCGGCGACTCGACGTCGGCGTCGAGGAGTGCTTGCGAATGGCGGCCGGTAAGACCGCCGCGCTGATGGCGTGCGCCGCGTCGATCGGAGCCCAACTGGCCGCGGCGCCGGTGGAGGTGGTGGCCGCCCTGCAGGCCTACGGCCGCGAACTCGGTCTGGCGTTCCAGCTCGTCGACGACCTGCTGGGCATCTGGGGCTCGACCAAGACCACCGGCAAGCCGGTCGGCGCCGACCTGCGGGCGCGCAAGAAGAGCCTGCCGGTGGTGGCCGCCATGGCGTCCGGAACGGCCGCAGGCGCGGAGTTGCGCAAGCTCTACGAGTCCGGCGAGCTGCACGCCGAAGCCGACGTCGCGGTGGTGAGCCACGCCGCGCACCTGGTCGAAGCCGCCGGCGGTCGGGCGTGGGTGAGCGACGAGGCCGAGCGCCGGCTGGCCGCCGCGCTGGCCGCCCTCGACGCGGGGCAGTTGCGCGCCGAACCGCGCGACGCGCTCGCCCAGGTCGCCCGTTTCGTCACCGCGAGGGATCGTTGACATGACGCTTGCCGCCGACCGCCCCGATCGCTTGTCGTCCGTCTCGGCCGACCGCGCTCGCGACGCGCTGGCGAACGCCCGCGACCACTTGCTGGCGCTGCAAGACGCGGCCGGCTGGTGGAAGGGCGAGCTCGAGACCAACGTCACGATGGAGGCCGAGGATCTGCTGCTGCGCCAGTTCCTCGGCATCCGCGACGACGAAACGACCCAAGCGACCGCGCGCTGGATCCGCGCGCAACAGCGGGCCGACGGCACCTGGTCGACCTTCTTCGCCGGCCCGCCCGACCTGTCGGCCACCGTCGAGGCGTACGTCGCGCTGAAACTGGCCGGCGACGACCCTGGCGCGCCGCACATGGCGAAGGCAGCGGAGTACATCCGCGACTGCGGCGGCGTCGAGCGCGCCCGCGTGTTCACCCGGCTCTGGCTGGCGCTCTTCGGCCTGTGGTCGTGGGACGACCTACCCACGATGCCGCCCGAGATGATCTTCCTGCCGTCGTGGTTCCCGCTCAACGTGTACGACTGGGCGTGCTGGGCGCGGCAGACCGTCGTCCCGCTCACGATCGTCGGCACGATCAGGCCGTCTCGACCGCTCGGCGTCGACATCGACGAGCTTCGCACCGGAGTCGGCCCTGACCCGCTGTCCCCGGCGTGGACCGTGGCGGGCGCGTTCCAGCGGCTCGACAAGGTGTTGCACCGTTATTCGAAGCTGGCCCGCCGCGGCCCGGCTCGCGCGCTGCGGTCGCTGGCGATGCGCCGCGCGGCCGAGTGGATCGTCGCCCGCCAGGAGGCGGACGGCTCGTGGGGCGGCATCCAGCCGCCGTGGGTCTACTCGATCATGGCGCTGCACCTGCTGGGGTACTCCCTCGACCATCCGGTGCTGCGCAAGGGGCTCGACGGGCTGGACGGGTTCACCATCCGCGAGCCGAGCCCCGACGGCCAGACCTGGCGCAGGCTCGAGGCCTGCCAGTCACCGGTCTGGGACACCGCGCTCGCCGTCATCGCGCTGTCCGACGCCGGCCTACCGGCCGATCACCCCTCGTTGGTCAAAGCCGCCGACTGGCTGGTCGGCGAGGAGATCAGCGTGCGCGGCGACTGGGCCGTTAAGCGGCCGCAACTGATGCCGGGCGGGTGGGCGTTCGAGTTCGACAACGACGGCTACCCCGACACCGACGACACCGCCGAGGTGGTGCTGTCGTTGCTGCGGGTCAGGCTCCCCGACGCGAGGCAAAGGCAGCTCACCGCGGCGATCCGCCGTGGCGTGGCGTGGACCATCGGCATGCGCTCCAAGGACGGCGGGTGGGGCGCCTTCGACGCCGACAACACCCGCGAGTTGATCCGCCGGCTGCCGTTTTGCGACTTCGGCGCGGTGATCGACCCGCCGTCCGCGGACGTCACGGCGCACATCGTCGAGATGCTCGGCGCGCTCGGCCAAGCCGACACGGAGGCGGCGCGCGGCGGCGTCGCCTGGCTGCTTCGGCACCAGGAGGCCGACGGCTCCTGGTTCGGCAGGTGGGGCGCCAACCACATCTACGGCACCGGCGCGGTGGTTCCCGCGCTGGTCACGGCAGGCGTGTCGCCGTCCGCGCCCTCGATCAAGCGGGCGGTGCGCTGGCTGGAACGTCACCAAAACGAGGACGGCGGGTGGGGCGAAGACCTGCGCTCGTACGGCGACCCGTCATGGATCGGCCGCGGCGCCTCAACGGCGTCGCAGACCGCGTGGGCGCTGCTGGCGCTGCTCGCGGCGGGCCAACACAATGGCGCGGCCACCCGCCGCGGGGTGGCCTGGCTGGTCGACACCCAGCGCAGCGACGGCACCTGGGACGAGCCGAACTACACCGGCACCGGTTTCCCGGGCGACTTCTCGATCAACTACCACCTCTACCGGCTGATCTTCCCGGTCACCGCGCTGGGTCGGTATGTGTCGGCCAACCGGGTGATCGACCTGACCGCCGAGATCCCCGATCAGCACGACGGGACGTCGTGAACGGGTCCCCGCTGGTGTGCGTCGCGCTGCGATTCGAGGCGCGGGCGGTCAGGGCCGGCTGGCCGGACGTCGACCTCGCCGTCGTCGGCATGCGGGCCACCCGGTTGGAGCGGGTCGCCGCGCACGACGGACCGGTGATCCTGCTCGGCTTCGGCGGCGGCCTGCGACCCGACCAGCGACCAGGGGACATCGTGGTCGCGACCGAGGTTCGCGACCGCAGCGCTCGGGTGCGGCTGCCGCTCGCCCGCGAGGCTCGCGAGGCGGTGCGCCGCGCCGGCCTCGCGGCGTCGTCCGGGATTGTCTGGTGCAGTGACGCGATCGTGCACGGCAAGTCGCGCGCCAAGTTGGCCGACGTCGCCTCGGTGGTCGACATGGAGTCCGCTGCGGTCCTCGCCGCGTGCGGCCCGGAGCGTCTCGTCGTGGTGCGGGTCGTCGTCGACACACCGGGGCAGGGTTTGGTACGGGCGTCGGTGATGAGCGGACGACGCGCGAAGCGCGCGCTCCGGCTGGTGTCCGCCGCGCTGGCGGCGCATTACGAGACGATCACGTCGGGTACGGTCAACTTTGTAGCTCGCGCCACGAGCGGGCAAAGCTAAGGAAGGCGAAGACGATGTCGGTTCCTCTTCGGCAAGGGCTGCGCATTGGCGCTTACCTCGCGAAGCAGAAGGTCAAGCGGGTCGAGAAGTTCCCGCTCATCGTCGAGCTCGAGCCGTTGTTCGCCTGCAACCTGGCCTGCGAGGGCTGCGGCAAGATCCAACACCCGCACGACATCTTGAAACAGCGGATGCCGGTCGAGCAGGCGGTCGCCGCGATCGAAGAAAGCGGCGCGCCGATGGTGTCGATCGCCGGGGGGGAGCCGCTGATGCATCCCCAGATCGAGGTCATCGTCGAAGAGCTGATCAAGCGCAAGAAGTACGTCTACCTGTGCACGAACGCGCTGCTGATGCCAAAGAAGATCGACAAGTTCAAGCCGTCGCACTACTTCTCGTGGGCC
>DASVDW010000151.1:0-13201 GCA_036380925.1 Acidothermaceae bacterium | reverse complement strand
GAGGTGATCCGGCTCGAGGGCTACGACAACGTGCCGGTGGTGTTGCCTCAGGCGCCGGTCGGACGCGGCCTCACCCAGACGCAACGGTTGCGCCGCCTCGTCGGGCGCGCGCTCGCCGACGCCGGCTACGTCGAGGTGCTGGCGTATCCGTTCGTGGCGCCGAGCGTTTGGGACCAACTCGGCTTCGAACCCGACGACGACCGCCGCCGCGCGCTGCGGCTGGCGAACCCGCTGTCCGACGAAGAGCCGCTGCTACGCACCACGTTGCTGCCCGGCCTGCTGGCGACCCTGCGGCGCAATCTGAGCCGCGGCGTCGGCGCCGGCGTGGCGTTGTTCGAAGCCGGTCCGGTGTTTCTGCCGTCACGCGAGGAGACTCCGCCACCGCCGCGGCTGCCGGTCGACCGGCGTCCGACCGACGCCGAGATCGCCGCGGTGCTCGACGCGCTGCCGAACCAGCCGCTGCACCTCGGTCTCGCGCTCGCCGGTGAGCGCGAGCGGCGCGGCTGGTGGGGCGCCGGTCGCGAGGCGATCTGGGCCGACGCGGTCGAGACCGTCCGCGCGGTGGCGTTCGCGCTGCGGGTCGAGGTCGAGGTTCGGGCGGGCGACACGGCGCCGTGGCATCCTGGCCGCTGCGCCGAATTTTTCGTCGACGGCGTTTCGATCGGGTACGCCGGCGAGTTGCACCCGCGGGTGTGCGCCGCGCTCGACCTGCCCGTGCGCACCTGCGCCGCCGAGGTGCGCCTGTCGGAACTGCTGGCGCACGCCGGCGGACTCGTCGAGCCTGGGCCGGTCTCGACCTTCCCCGTCGCGACCCAGGACGTCGCGCTGGTGGTGGCTGACGACGTGCCCGCCGCCGACGTCGAAGCCGCGCTTCGCGACGGCGCCGGGGAGTTGCTCGAGTCGCTGCGGCTGTTCGACGTCTACACCGGTGAGCAGGTCGGCGCCGGACGACGGTCGCTGGCGTACGCGCTGCGGTTCCGCGCGCCTGACCGCACGTTGACCGCGGAGGAGGCGAGCGCCGCGCGCGACGCCGCGGTCGCAGAGGCGACGCGGCGGGTCGACGCGGTCCTTCGGGGATAGTCGCTCCTGAACACTTGTTCAATGGATTGAACCGTTGTGCAATAATCGGCACGTGCGTTCGAAGGGTGACCTGACCGCGGCCGCGCTGATCCGCGAAGCCGCGACGAGGCTGTTCGCCGAGCGCGACGTGGCTGCCGTCACGGTCCGCGACATCGCGGCCGAAGCCGGGGTGTCACCGTCGTTGGTAGTCCACCACTACGGGTCCAAGGACGCGCTGAAGGACGCCGTCGACGATCACGTCGTCCGGTTCTTCGGCGACATGATCGCCGAGTTCGCCGACGCGTCGGGACAAGACCTGGCCGCCGCCTCCACGAGTTCGGCGCTCGCCGCCCGACTGGGCGACGGCCCGATCCTCCCGTACGCACGGCGGTTGCTGGCCGACGGTGGTCCGGCCGCTGAGCGGCTTTTTCGGTCGCTGTACGACATGAGCCGAGAGATGGTGCGGCGCTACGAGCAGGCTGGCGTGTTCACACCGTCACCCGACGAGGCGGTTCGGGTCGCGGTGTTGCTGGTCAACGACCTCGGCGTGGTGTTGCTGCGAGATCAGATCCGCGCGGTCGTCGGAGTCGATCCGCTCGCGCCTGACGGCATTGTGCGCTGGAGCCAGGCGGTCCTCGATCTCTACGCGAACGGCCTCATGACAACCACTGGGGAGCATCGTGCCGATGGCTGACGCGGTGGCGACGAGCAAGCTCACCAAAACGTTCGGCCGCCGCCGCGGTGTCATCGACGTCGATTTGCGCGTGCGACGCGGCGAGGTTTTCGGCTTCCTCGGCCCGAACGGCGCCGGGAAGTCGACGACCATCCGGCTCTTGCTCGGGCTGTACCAGCCGACGTCCGGCGACGTGACCGTCCTCGGCCGCGACCCGCTCGCGGACGGCGTCGCGATCCGCGCCAGGGTCGGCTATCTGCCTGGCGAACTGGCGCTGTTCCCTCGGCTCACCGGTCGAGAGCATCTTGACTGGTTCGCGCGGGCGCGTGCCATTCGGTCGACCAAGTACCGAGACGAGTTGGTCGATCGCTTTGGCGTCGAGCTGGACCGTCCGGTGCGCGCGCTGTCGAAGGGAAATCGTCAGAAGATCGGCATTGTCTTGGCGTTCATGCACCGCCCCGAGTTGCTCGTCCTAGACGAGCCGACGTCGGGCCTCGATCCACTGCTCCAAGACGAGTTCGCGCGGCTGCTTCGAGAAACGGCAGCTGACGGGCGCACCGTCTTCTTGTCGTCGCACGAGCTTGACGAGGTTCAGCGGATCGCCGACCGCGTTGCCATCATCAAGGAAGGTCGAATCGTCGTCACCGATGGTGTCGAACAGTTGCGGCGAAGCGCGCCGCGCACGGTGGAGTTCGCTTTTGAGCGCGACGTCGATCTGGCGGCGTTCTCAGCTATCGAGGGCGTGCGACTCCTGGAGAACGTCGACCACCGCGTCCGGCTCGCGCTCTCCGGCGCCATCGCGCCGCTGCTGCGGGTCGCCGCCGAGCTGGAACCGGTCGACATGACCGCCCGGCCGGCTGACCTCGAGGAGTTGTTCCTCACCTATTACCGCGACGACGCGCGAACGACGGGGCCGCGCGATGACATGTGACACTCCCGCCTCGGCCGACCGCGCCGGAATCGGCGCGCTTGACGTCACGCTGCTCGACCTGCGGCTGCGGCGGCGCGCGATTCTCGGCTACGCGGTCGGCCTCGCGGTGTACACGCTGGCCGTCGTCGCGATCTACCCGTCGTTCAAAGGCGACACAAGTCTCGACAAGCTGATGCAAAGCGACCCGACCCTGATGGCCGCGTTCGGCGTCACCGGCTCGTTGACGTCACCGGTCGGCTGGCTCAACGCCAACATCTTCAACAACTTCCTGCCTGTCGTCGCGGTCATCGTCGCGATCGGGTACGGCGCGTGGTGTGTTGCTGGTCAAGACGAGTCCGGCGCCCTCGCACCCGTCGCCGCCCTGCCGCTCACGCGGCCAAATCTGGTGGCGCAAAAGTGCGTCGCGCTCGCCGTCCAGTTGGCGCCGACGATGGCGCTGACCTTTTGCTGCGTCCTGCTCGGGCGGTTCTTCCAACTCGACGTCGGCGTCGGCCGGCTGATCGCCGCGACCGTGTCGATCTGGCTGCTCGGCGTCGGGTTCGGCCTGCTGGCGTTGCTCGTCGGCGTCCTCGCCGGCAGCCGCGGGATGGCGATTGGGGTCAGTTCGGCCGTCGCGGCCGCCGCATATCTGATCAGCTCCTTCGCCGCCACCATCAGCTGGATCCGGCCCGCTCGATTCGCCTCGCCGTTCTACTGGGCAGTTGGCGCCGATCCGCTTCGCGGTGGCCTTGGCGTCGGCCACTTCGCGGCGCTGGTCGGACTCGCGATCCTGCTGCTCGCCGGCGCCATGGTCGCGATGCGACGAGCCGACCTGCATTAGCGATCGGACGACGGCAAACCCGCGCAGGCAACCGTGTATGCTTATGCGTCTTCCTGCATAGGCATCTGATCGGAGGCGGGCATGGGGCACACGGTGGCGGTCGCCGGCGCGAGCGGCTACGCCGGTGGTGAGCTGCTGCGCCTGCTGGCCGGGCATCCCGACCTCGATCTGGCGGTCGCGACCGCCGCGAGCAGCGCGGGTCAGCCGATCGCCGCGGTTCACCCGCATCTGGCGCAGTTCGCCGACCGCACCTTCGCCGCGACCGACGCGGCGGTGCTCGCGTCGTCCGACGTGGTTTTCTTAGCGCTGCCGCACGGCCAATCGGCGGCGCTCGCGGCCGGGCTCTCCGAGCATCAACTGGTGATCGACATTGGCGCCGACTTCCGGCTGCGCGACCCCGCGCAATGGAGCAAGTTCTACGGTGGCGACCACGCCGGCGCGTGGACCTACGGCCTGCCGGAGCTCCCCGGCGCCCGCGAGCTGATCAAGGGCAGCCAGCGCATCGCCAACCCCGGCTGCTATGTCACCACCGCCACGCTCGCGCTCGCGCCGCTGTTCGCGGCCGACCTGGCGCACCCTGACGACGTCGTGGTCGTTGCGGCCAGTGGCACCACCGGCGCTGGCCGCGGTGTGAAGCCGCATCTGATGGCCAGCGAGGTCATGGGCTCGATGTCGGCGTACAGCGTCGGCGGCACGCATCGGCACACGCCTGAGATCGAGCAAAACCTCTCGGACGTCGCGGGGCGCCCCGTCACCGTCTCGTTCACCCCGGTGCTGGCCCCGATGCCGCGTGGAATCCTGGCCACCTGCATCGCTGTGCCGAAGCCCGGCGTCGACGCCGGCGCGATACGCGCCGCGTTCGAAAAGGCTTATGCCGACGAGCCGTTCGTCCACCTGCTTCCTGAGTCGGTGTGGCCGCAAAGCGCCGCGACGCTCGGCTCGAACTCCGCCCACCTGCAGGCGACGCTTGACGAGCACGCCGGTCGCATCGTGGTAGTGGCCGCACTCGACAACCTGACCAAGGGCGCCGCCGGGCAGGCGCTGCAAAACGCCAACATCGCGCTCGGCCTCGACGAGACAACCGGGCTCCCGATCGCGGGTGTGGCGCCGTGACGGTCACCGCCGCCAAAGGCTTCGTCGCGGCAGGCGTCGCCGCCGGCATCAAGCCGAGTGGAAACACCGACGTCGCGCTGATCGTCAACCAGGGTCCGCTGCGGGCCGCCGCCGGCGTGTTCACCGGCAATCGCATCAAAGCGGCGCCGGTGCTGTGGTCGCAGCAGGTGCTGCGCGCGGGGAAGGTCGTCGCCGTCGTCCTCAACGCCGGCAACGCCAACGCCTGCACGGGCGCGTTGGGCTTCCAGCACGCACATCGCACGGCCGAGGAGGTCGGCGCGTTGCTCGACGCCTCGTCGGCCGAGGTGGCGGTCTGCTCCACCGGGATCATCGGTGAGTATCTCGACGTCGAGAAGCTCGTCGGTGGGGTCAAATCGGCGCACGCGATGTTGTCATCGAGCGGGGGCGAAGCGGCCGCGCGCGCCATCATGACCACCGACACCGTCCCGAAGCAGGCCACCTTCCGCTCGCCGGCGGGCTGGTCTGTCGGCGGCATGGCCAAAGGCGCGGGCATGCTCGCCCCCGCGCTCGCCACGATGCTCGTCGTGCTCACCACAGACGCGGTCGTCGAAGCGGCCAACCTGGACGCCGCGTTGCGGGCCGCGACGAAGAAAACCTTCGACCGCATCGACTCGGACGGCTGCATGTCGACCAACGACACCGTCTTGCTGCTGGCATCTGGCGCGTCAGGTGCGCACCCCGAGGCGACGGAGTTCGCCGCCGCCGTCGAGCAAGTGTGCGCTGAGCTCGCCAGCCAACTCGTCGCCGACGCCGAGGGCGCGAGCAAGCACATCGCGATCGAGGTCGTCGGCGCGGCGTCTGAGCAAGACGCGCTCGACGTCGCGCGCGCCGTTTCGCGCAGCAACCTGTTCAAGTGCGCCATGCACGGTCAAGACCCGAACTGGGGCCGGGTGCTGGCCGCGGTGGGCACGACAAACGCGGTGTTCGACGATCTCAACGTCGACGTCGCGCTCAATGGCGTGTGGGTTTGCCGCGCCTCCACGATCGGCGACGACAAGCGCACCGTCGATCTGACCGGTCGGCAAATCGACGTCACCATCAACCTGCACGCAGGCGAGGCGAGCGCGAAGCTGCTGACCACCGACCTCACCGCGGATTACGTCCACGAGAACTCGGCTTACTCGACATGAGTCGCGACCGCGACATGGCCGAATCCAAAGCCGCGACGCTCGTCGAGGCCCTGCCCTGGCTGGAACGGTTCCACGGTCGCACGGTCGTCTTGAAGTACGGCGGTCACGCGATGACCGACCCGGCGCTCGCCGCGTCGTTTGCCGCAGACGTCGTGTTCCTGAGGTACGCCGGCCTGCGCCCTGTGGTCGTCCACGGCGGCGGCCCGCAGATCAACGCCCAACTCGACAAGCTCGGAATCGAGCCCGCGTTCGCCGGCGGCCTGCGGGTCACCACACCCGAGACCATGGACGTCGTCCGCATGGTGCTTGTCGGCCAAGTCCAGCGCGAGGTGGTCGGGCTGCTCAATCGACATGGGCCGTTCGCCGTCGGCATGAGCGGCGAGGACGCGCATCTGTTCACCGCTGAGAAGCGGCCCGCCATCGTCGACGGCGAGCCGGTCGACATCGGGTTGGTCGGCGACGTCGTGACGGTGCAACCCGGCGCCGTCACGAGCCTGCTGGACGACGGCCGCATTCCCGTCGTCTCCAGCGTCGCGCGCGGCTGGGACGACGACGGCGAACCCTGCGTCTACAACGTCAACGCCGACACCGCCGCGGCCGCGCTCGCGGTGTCGCTCGACGCCGAAAAGCTGGTCGTGCTGACCGATGTCGAAGGGCTGTTCGCCGATTGGCCGAACAGCGACGAGGTCATCAGCTCTCTCGACGCCGATGAGCTGGAGAAACTGCTGCCGACGCTGTCATCCGGGATGGTCCCGAAGATGGAAGCCTGTCTGCGCGCCGTGCGCGGGGGAGTGCGGAGCGCGCACGTGCTTGACGGCCGAGTGCCACACGCCGTCCTGTTGGAAATCTTCACGGATGAGGGAATCGGAACGATGGTGAGGTCGTCACATGAGTAACACCGGGCTGCGCGCGCGCTACGACGCCGTGATGATGGCCACGTACGCGCCGTCCGTGCCCCTCGTTCGCGGTGAGGGATGTCGGGTGTGGGACGACGACGGGCGCGAATACCTCGACCTCATCGCGGGCATCGCGGTTTCGGCGCTTGGCCACAACCATCCAGCGATCACACAAGCGGTCGGCTCGCAGGTGGGCCGAATCGCCCACACCAGCAACCTGTTCTTCAACGAGCCGGCCGTCGCGCTCGCCGAGCGCATTGTCGGTTTGCTCGGCGGCGACGGCCGCGTGTTCTTCACCAACAGCGGCACCGAGGCGAACGAGGCTGCCTACAAGTTGGTCCGCCGCCACGCCGGTCCCGGCCGGCCCTACGTCGTCGCGGCCGAGCGCGGGTTTCACGGTCGCACGATGGGCTCGCTCGCGCTCACCGGAAAGGCGGCGATCCGCGAGCCGTTCGGACCGTTTCCGGCAAACGTCGTCTTCGTCCCTTACGGCGACGTCGACGCGCTGAAGAACGCGGTCGACGACGGCACGGGCGCGGTGTTCTTGGAGCCGATGCTCGGCGAAGGCGGCGTGATCCCCGCGCCGTCCGGCTACCTCAACGCGGCACGTGAGTTGTGCGACGCCAGCGGCGCGCTGCTTGTGCTCGACGAGATCCAGTCCGGCCTCGGCCGGACCGGCGAGTGGTTCCTGCACCAGGCGGAGGGCGTCAAGCCCGACGTCATCACCCTCGCCAAGGGGCTCGGTGGCGGCCTGCCGATCGGCGCCTGCGTCGGCCTAGGGGAGTTCGGCTCGACCTTCGCGAAAAGCGATCATGGCAGCACCTTCGGCGGCAACCCGGTCGCGTGCGCGGCCGCCCTCGCCGTCATCGACACCATCGAGTCGCAAAATCTGCTCGCCAACGTTTCGACCGTCGGCGCGCGTCTCCGCGAGGGTTTGGCCGCCGTCGAGCATCCGGCGGCTGCCGGCGTGCGCGGCCGCGGTCTTTGGTTGGCGCTGGAGCTCACCGGTGTCACGTCGGCCGCGGTGGAGAAGGCCAGTCGTGAAAAGGGCTATCTGGTCAACGCCGTGCAGCCTGACGCCATCCGGATGGCCCCGCCGCTGATTTTGACCGCGGAGCAAGCCGACGGCTACGTCGCGGCGCTGCCCGAAATCCTCGACCTTGCCGCTCAGGAGTCGTGATGCCGCGGCACTTCCTCATCGACGACGACCTGTCGAGCGCTGAACAACGGCAAGTCCTCGACGCCGCGGACGCGATGAAGCGCGACCGGTTCGCGGCGCGTCCGCTCGCTGGCCCGAAGTCGGTCGCGGTCGTCTTCGAGAAGCCCTCGACGCGCACCCGGCTCTCGTTCGAGACAGGCATCGCCGAGCTCGGCGGCCACCCCGTCATCATCGACGCGCGCACCACGCAACTCGGTCGTGGCGAGACCGTCGAAGACACCGCGCAGGTCTTGTCGCGATTCGTGTCCGCCATCGTCATTCGCACGTTCGGACACGACCGCATCGAGTCGTTGGCCGCCCATGCCAGCGTGCCGGTCGTCAACGCCCTCACCGACCTCTCGCACCCGTGCCAGGTGGTCGCCGACCTGATGACGATTCGCGAAGAGCGCGGCGACCTCGGCGGCGCCACGCTCGCCTACATCGGCGACGGCAACAACATGGCGCATTCGCTGTTGCTCGGCGGCGCGCTCGCCGGAATGCACGTCCGGATCGCGTCCCCGCAGGGCTATCAGCCGGTCGACTCCATCGTCGAGCGGGCTAGCGCGATCGCCGTCCAGACCGGCGGCTCGGTCGTTGTCACCGACGATCCAGACGGCGCGAGCGCCGACGCCGACGTGCTCTACACCGACGTCTGGGCGTCGATGGGTCAAGAGGACGATGCCGAAACACGCAAGCGCGCGTTCGCCGGCTTCACGGTCGACGATCGGCTGGTCAAGCTGGCGTCCGACCGGGTGATCGTGCTGCACTGCCTGCCTGCGCATCGGGGCGAGGAGATAGCGGCGTCGGTGATAGACGGCCCGCATTCGCGGGTTTTCAACCAAGCGGAGAACCGGTTGCACGCGCAGAAGGCCCTTCTCGCGTTCCTGCTGGATCGATCGTGACGGCCGCCCGCGTTCGCGCCGAGCGACTGGGCGCCCCGGCCACCAAGGCGGCGCGCCATGCGCGAATCGTGGAGTTGTTGAGCCGCTCGTCGGTGCGCTCACAGTCGGAGCTCGCGAAGTTGCTTGCCGCAGAAGGCTTTTCCGTCACGCAGGCGACGCTCTCGCGCGATCTCGACGAGATCGGGGCGGTGCGGTTGCGCGGCGCGGCCGGTGGCTTCGTCTACGTCGTCCGGCGGGACGGCGACGACCCGCTGAGCCGGCCGCCGTCCGACCGGTTCGAGGCCGCCTCGGCGGCGCACGCCCGGCTGATTCGAATGGCCACCGAGTTGCTCGTGTCTGTGCAGGCGTCAGGCAACCTGGTGGTCGCCCGCACACCGCCCGGCGGCGCGCACCTGCTCGCCGGCGCGATCGATCACGCCGACCTCGCGTCGGTCATCGGTACGGTTGCCGGTGACGACACGGTGCTGTGCGTGTGCCGCGACGTCGACGGCGGCGCAGACGTCGCGCGGCAACTGCTGAACCTCGCCGACCGGCGATGACCCGATAGGAGACACCTTGAGCGAGCCTCGGCCTGAGCCCCTTCGACTTTGGGGCGGTCGGTTTGAGGGCGGCCCGGCCGATGCGCTTGCCGCGTTGTCGGCGTCCGTGCATTTCGACTGGCGACTGGCGCCCTACGACCTGATGGGCTCGCGCGCGCACGCGCGCGTGTTGAACAAGGCCGGCTTGCTCGACGACGATGAGCTGGCCAAGATGCTCGCCGCCCTCGACGACCTCGACAACGCCTGCCGCGGTGGCAGTTTCACGCCGACCGTTGCCGACGAGGACGTCCACACCGCGCTTGAGCGAGGCCTCATCGAGCGACTCGGTCCGCTCGGCGGCAAGCTGCGCGCCGGTCGCAGCCGCAACGACCAAATCGCCACCGACCTGCGGCTTTTCCTTCGCGCCCACGCGCGTCTGCTCGCGCAACGGCTCGCCGAACTGGAGTCGGCGCTCATCGACGTCGCGGAAAGGCACAAGGACGTCGCCGCCCCGGGCATGACGCACCTGCAGCACGCGCAACCGGTGCTGTTCGCGCATCATCTGCTGGCGCACGTCCACGCGTTCGCGCGTGACATCGACCGGCTACGCGACTGGGACGTCCGCGCCGCCGTGTCCCCGCTGGGCGCCGGCGCGCTGGCCGGATCCTCGCTGCCGCTCGACCCTGTCACGACGGCGCGCGAGCTCGGCTTCGCGTCGTCCGCCGCGAACTCGATCGACGCCGTGAGCGACCGCGACTTCGCCGCCGAGTTCGCGTTTTGCGCGGCGCTGATCGGCGTCCACCTGTCGCGGCTCGGCGAGGAGATCGTGCTCTGGACGACGCGCGAGTTCCGCTGGATCGAACTCGACGACGCGTTCGCCACCGGGTCGTCGATCATGCCGCAAAAGAAGAACCCGGACGTCGCAGAGCTCGCACGCGGCAAGTCTGGCCGCCTCGTCGGCAATCTCACCGCGATTTTGACCATGCTCAAAGGGTTGCCGCTCGCATACGACCGCGACCTGCAAGAAGACAAGGAGCCGGTGTTCGACTCGCTCGACACGCTGCTCGTCTTGCTGCCAGCGGTCACCGGCATGATCGCGACGATGCGCGTCGACACCGATCGGGTCGCGTCGTTAGCGCCCGAGGGGTTCGCCCTGGCCACCGACGTCGCCGAAGACCTGGTTAGGCGCGGCGTCCCGTTCCGCGAGGCGCACGAGGCGGTCGGGCGGCTGGTCGCGTGGTGCGCTGCGCACAACTGCGATCTGACCGACGTCGACGACTCCGCGCTGCGCGAGATCTCCGCGCACCTGACACCCGAGGTGCGCGCCGTGTTGTCCGTCAGGGGCGCACTGGCCGCCCGCTCCGCGAGGGGTGGCACGGCGCCCGACCGAGTGACCGAGCAGATCGCGGACTTGCGCGCGGACACGGCCGCGCACTTCGACTGGTCCCGCGCTGGCGCCTCGGCGCGGTGAACCGGATCACGCCAGGCGGCCTGCTGCCAAGGTCGTTTTTCGCCAGCCCGTCGATGCGCGTCGCGCCGAAGCTGCTCGGGTGTGTCATCGAGCATGAGACGGACGACGGCGTCGTCGCTGTTCGGCTCACGGAGGTGGAGGCCTATCACGGCCTGCTAGACCCGGGGTCGCACGCCTTTCGCGGCAAGACTCCGCGCAACGCGGTGATGTTCGGCGACCCAGGGTTCGTCTACGTGTACTTCACCTATGGCATGCACTACTGCATGAACGTCGTCTGCGCGCCGGCCGGAACGGCGTCCGCGGTGCTGTTGCGCGCGGGCGAGGTGGTCGCCGGTGGCGAACTGGCCACCGCCCGCCGCGCTGGCGCTCCCGCGCGCGACCTGGCCCGCGGCCCGGCCCGCCTGACAAAGGCGCTGGGCATCGCGCGCGACGACAACGGCCGCGACGCCTGCGATCCGTCGTCCAGGCTTCGGCTCCGCGCGGGCGATCGGCCGCGCGGCTCGGTCGGCTCGGGCCCTCGCGTCGGGCTCTCCGCCGGCGCCGACACGCCCTGGCGCTTTTGGCTCGAGGGCGACCCGACGGTGTCCGCCTACCGCGCCCACGTGCCCCGCCGGCGGCGCGGTGCGGAAGGATTCAGGTCGTGACGCACATCCTCGACGAACTCGGCTGGCGCGGGTTGATCGCCGTCAGCACCGACCTCGACACGCTGCGCGAAGCCATGGATGACGGCCCGGTCACGTTCTACTGCGGCTTCGACCCGACCGCGCCAAGCCTGCATCTGGGCAATCTTGTGCAGTTGCTCACTATGCGTCGGTTGCAGCTTGCCGGGCATCGTCCGCTGGCGCTGGTCGGCGGGGCGACCGGCTTGATCGGCGACCCCCGCCCGAGCGCCGAGCGGGTGCTCAACGCTCCCGAGCTGGTCGCCGACTGGGTCGAGCGGATCAAGGCGCAGGTGGCGCCCTACCTGGACTTCTCCGGCGCCCACGCCGCCACGATGGTCAACAACCTCGACTGGACGGCCGAGTTGTCCGCGATCTCGCTGTTGCGCGACGTCGGGAAGCACTTTCGGGTCAACAAGATGTTGGCGAAGGACGCCGTGAGCGCCCGGCTGAGCTCAGACGCCGGGATCAGCTACACGGAGTTCAGCTACCAGGTGCTGCAGGGCATGGACTTCCTCGAGCTCTACCGGAGGTTTGGCTGCACGCTGCAGACCGGCGGCAGCGACCAATGGGGCAATCTCACCGCGGGCCTCGACCTGATCCACCGGGTGGAGGGCGTGGCGGCGCACGCGCTGGCGACGCCGTTGATCACGAAGGCGGACGGCACGAAGTTCGGAAAGACGGAGACCGGCACGGTGTGGCTCGACCCGTCGATGACCTCGCCGTACGCCTTCTACCAGTTCTGGATCAACGCCGACGACCGCGACGTCGTCAACTATCTGAAGATCTTCAGCTTCCGCTCCAGCGACGAGATCGACGAGCTTGCCAAGGCGGTCGCTGAGCGGCCGGCGGCCCGCGAGGCGCAGCGAGCGCTCGCCCAAGACGTCACGACGCTTGTCCACGGCGCGGCCGAGACGAACGCCGCGATCGACGCGAGCGCGGCGCTGTTCGGACGCGGCGAGCTGTCGGCGCTGCCGCCCGCGACCCTCGAAGCTGCGCTGCGCGAGACCGGCGTCGTCCCATTGCCCGGCTCGCCGCCCCCGACCGTGATCGACGCGTTCGCCGCTTCCGGCCTCGTCGACTCCAAGTCCGCCGCGCGCAGGGCGATCGTCGAGGGCGGGGCGTACGTCAACAACGCCAAGGTCACCGACGTCGACGCGCTGCTCACCCCGGACGACGCGCTGCGCGGGCGATGGCTGGTGCTGCGCCGCGGCAAGCGGTCCGTGGCAGGGGTTGAGCTCGTTTCGGGACCCCCGATTTGACGCTCCTGCCGGGGCCTCGTAAGCTCTGTTCTCGCACCGGGAGGAACGGACGCCGACAGCGGCCGGTCCCGGGCCCCATCCAATCGATGAGATGACCGTCAACCACGGTTGGCGGCCACTTCGGTTGTCCTGGGAAGGGCGCGGCGCCTCGGTTTGACACCGATGAGTCGCCCCGATAAGTTAGAGAGGTTGCCCTGAGAACGACCGAAAGGTCCGACTCGGTGCGCGTCTGATCCTTGAGAACTCAACAGCGTGCTAAAAGTCAGTGCCAAACAACCCCGTCCACGGGCTTGCGTCCGTGGCGGAATTCCTTTGGTAAAGACAGACAGCTAGTTACGTCTGTTCACGCCAAGATCACTTCCATGTTGTCGGTCACCCGCTCCTCGGAGCGGTGCCCATATAGACATCTACGGAGAGTTTGATCCTGGCTCAGGACGAACGCTGGCGGCGTGCTTAACACATGCAAGTCGAACGGTGAAGCCCCTTCGGGGGTGGATCAGTGGCGAACGGGTGAGTAACACGTGGGCAACCTGCCCCTAGCACTGGGA
>DASVDW010000150.1:0-2524 GCA_036380925.1 Acidothermaceae bacterium | reverse complement strand
CGCGTAGGCCAAGCCCTTGATCAGCGCGCCGACGCTGTTGCCGAAGCGCCACGGCGAATGCGGGTCGCCCTCGCGATCGGAGAACGCGTGGTGTCGCCGGTGGTCGGCGACCCAGCGCACCACCGGCCCTTCGATCGCCATGCCGCCCGCGAAGGCGAGCGCCATGCGAAGCCAGCGGTTGGCCTTGAACGCCTTGTGGGTGAACAGCCGGTGGTAGCCGATCGTCACACCGTGTCCGGAGATCGCGTACAGCACGGCGGCGATGACGACGTCATGCCAGCCGAGGCCCCAACCCCACATGACGGGGATCGCCGCGACCAACGCGAGGAACGGCACGAAGACGAAGAGCCCAAGCGCGAACTGCTCCCACCCCGACTTTCGATCGGCCCCGAGCGTCGCGCGGGCCCCGACGTCGTCCGCCGTCGGTTGCGGCTCGGGTGCGACGGTGGCGGGACGGGTGACTTCCTCGGTGGCGGCGGACCCGGGGGGTGGCGTCATGGCGGCTCCTGCTTGGTGGCGCGGTCGTCAAAAGCTACGGGACCGTAACTTGCTTCGAACCTATTTCCGCGCGAAGACCGGTGTCCAGGCGCCAAGACGTTGCAATCTTGTGTCAGACGGTTAGCGTTAGCCGTCCGGCTGGACGTCGGTCTCGGACAGAACGTCGGTTTCGAAGGGGAGCGACCGCGTGCCACTCGTCACCGTGGTGATCGCGGCGCACAACGAGGCCAGCGTCATCGAGCGCGGCCTGACCGCGCTGCTGAAGGACGCCGAGCCCGGTGAGATCGAGGTGCTCGTCGTGAGCAACGGCAGCACCGACGACACCTCGGACGTCGCGCGCCGCGCGGGCGCGGCGCTGGGGCGCCCCGTCGAGGCGATCGACATCGAACAAGCCTCGAAGATCGCCGCGCTGCGCGCGGCTGAGGCGGCGCTGTCCGCACGACCGGCCACCACCAGGGTCTACGTCGACGCGGACGTCGTGCTCGAGACAACGGTGGCGCGCCAACTCGCCGCCGCGGTCGACAGCGACAAGCCGCGGCTCGGAGTCGTCACGGCGCTCGTCGACACCTCGCGATCCGGGCGGTTCGTCCGCCGCTATTACGCGGTCTGGGAGACGCTCGCCCGAAACCGGGTGCAGGGTTCTGGCACCGGCGTGCTCGCCGTCAATGAGGCGGGCGCCTCGCGAATCGCCAGCTGGCCGGACGTGGTGAGCGACGACGAGTGGGTGGTCCGGCAGTTCGCGGCCCATGAGCGGGTGGTGGTCGACGCGCGGGTGCGGCAGTTCGCGGCCCGCACGCTGTCATCGTTGGTGCGTCGGCGCGCGAGGGTCGTCAATGGCCTGCGACAGCTTGACAAGATCTCGCCGCCGTCCGCCGGAACGGCCGGCGCCGGGGCGCGGCTTGGCGAGCTGCGCGCAGCCCTGCGCCGGCGCGAGGTCTCCCGGACCGACGCGTTGGTGTTCGTTGGAGTCACCGTGTGCGCGCGAACGCTTGCCGCGTTGCGGCGTCGCGTGGGCGCCGCGACGGTGTGGTCGCGTGACGCCAGCAGTCGCGCCGATCCCGAGGCGTCAAGCTCGTGACTGACACCGTTCGCGCGATCGTCGTCACCTTCAACACCAAGGACATCGCGCTCGACCTGCTGGCCGACCTGCGCCGGGAGCTGGCCGCGTTGCCCGGGTCGCAGATCGTCGTCGTCGACAACGCGTCCGCGGACGGCACGCCGGACGCGGTCGAGGCGGCGTTCCCCGACATACAGGTGCGCCGGTCGCCGGCCAACGTCGGCTTCGGCGCGGCCGTCAACCTAGCCGCGGCCGACGCGTCGTCCGCGGCCTTCAGGTGGTTGTTGCTGGTGAACCCGGACGCGCGCATCGACGACGGAGCGGTGGCCACGCTGGTGGCGGCGGCGACCAGGGATCCTGGTCACGGTCTGTACGGCGGCCGGTTCATCGACGTCGCGCGCGGCACGAACGAGGATTCGGTCGCGATGCTGCCGACGCTCGGCAACCTGCTGGCCTTCGCGACCGGCGTGGCGCCGGTGCTTCGCCGGCTGGGTTATCGCAGCCCGCCGCGGCGCAAGGCCAACTCGGATCGGGAGATCCCCGTTGACGCGCTGCCCGGCACGTTCTTGCTCGTCGAAGTCGACGCGTGGCGGGCGGTCGGCGGTTTCGACGAGAAGTACTTCATGTATTCGGAGGACCTTGACCTGTGCGTGCGGATCTCCGCCACCGGGCGTCGTCCGCTCTACGTACCGCAGGCGCGCATTCGACACATCGGCGGCGCGTCGTCGACGAGCGGGGCCAAGGAGGTGCTGAAGAACCGTTCTCTCGTGACCTTCTTGCGCACGCATTGGTCGCCGGATCGCGCCCGGGCCGGCCGGGTGCTGCTGGTCGCCGGCGTCGGGCTGCGCCGGCTGGCCCGGCTGCCGTTTCGGACACCGGCGGGTCGTTGGGAGACCGCCTGGCGCGAGCGGCGCAGTTGGACGAGCGGCTGGTGAGCCCAGGGAGAGCCTTCGTCAGCGCGCCGACAAC
>DASVDW010000149.1:0-6516 GCA_036380925.1 Acidothermaceae bacterium | reverse complement strand
TCTCAACAGCGACAACCGGCAGCGCCGCGAGATGGCCGAGCGGATGGCGCTGAACGCGCCGATCCAGGGCAGCGCGGCCGACATCATCAAGGTGGCGATGCTCAACGTGGATCGCGCGTTGCGCGACAGCGGCGCCAAGTCGCGCATGCTGCTCCAGGTGCACGACGAACTCGTCTTCGAGATCGCGCCGGGGGATCGGGCGGACGTCGAGGCGATCACCCGCCGTGAGATGGCCGCCGCTTATCCGCTCGACGCGCCGCTCGACGTGTCGGTGGGCGTCGGCGCGAACTGGGACGCCGCCGGTCACTGACCGTCGGGGGAAGGTCCTCGCGGCGTCGTTGAGTCCGCCGCTCGCGTGGCGCGCTCCTCATCGATCGCGCCGGGCTGGCCGGCCGCCGGGCTAGCCGGCCTGTTTCTCGCAGCGGAAAATCGCGGTTCCCGGAATGAGCTTGCCGCGCAGCGGCGACCAGCCGCCCCACTCGCGGTCGTGGCCGGCCGGCCACTCCGGCTCGACCAGGTCGGTCAGCCGGAAACCAGCGGCCGCGATCTCGCGCACCCAGTCGCCGAGCGTGCGGTGGTGCTCGACGTAGGTCGCCACGCCCGAGTCGTCCGACTCCACGTAGGGCGTGCGGTCGAAGTAGGACGACGTGACGGTCAGACCGCGCGGGCCGGGATCGTCGGGCAACGCCCATCGAAACGGATGGCTGACCGAGAACACGAACCGTCCGCCATCCCGCAGCACCCGGAAGACCTCGCGCAGGACGCCTGCGGAGTCGGCGACGAACGGCAGCCCGCCGTACGCGCTGCACGCGAGGTCGACGCACTCGTCGGCGAAGGGCAGCGCTTGCGCGTCGGCTTGAAGCAGCGGCGCCGACACGCCGGTGCGCGCGTTCAGCGCCCGCGCGTGCCGCAACTGGCCGCGGGACAGGTCGAACGCGACCGGCCGGGCGCCGACAGCGGCCAGCCAGCGCGCGCACTGGGCGGCGCCGCACCCGACTTCGAGCACCCGCTTGCCGATGAGCGACGCGGTCGGGCCGAGCAGTTGCGCGTCGGCCTCGTCGAGACCTTCGGGGCACCAGACGAAACCGGTGTCGCGCAGGAAGCCGCCGTGCTCGTCCTGGTAGTCGTCGGCGGCCGCGTCCCACCAGCCGCGATTGGCGCGGGTCGTCTCCGCGCGACCCGCGCGGCGTCGTCCGACTTGATTCGCGGGCGCGGGCGGCTGCCCCTGGTGATCATGCAAATAGGGGCGATCGGACGACGTCAACGTTGCTCCTAGGTGCATGATCACGGGCTTGAGCGGTACGCGGGGGGCGGATTGACCGTTATCGCGCGTCCAACGTATTGTGATCGGTGCGTGTGGGCTTGCGCGCCTCAGCATGGGCAGGTGCGCGACCGCCTCATCTCGACACAGCAGGACCCGGGTCTCTCCTCACGTTCGAACATGGCAGTGCATATCCACGGCAATGCGTTTGGGCGGGCAGTGTGGCCAGACGTGTGGCGGTGTGGCGAACGAGTCCGGGCGCACTCATCGACGAATTGTCCGTGACCGGAGCCGACCCCCTTATGACGAGCAGCACCGACGTGCGCCCCGAGACAGCAGCAGCGAGCAGCCCCGCGACCAGCCCGCAGGTGGCTGTCAACGACGTCGGATCCGCCGAGGACTTCCTCGCCGCGATCGACGAGACCATCAAATACTTCAACGACGGCGACATCGTCGACGGCACGATCGTCAAGGTCGACCGCGACGAGGTGCTGCTCGACATCGGCTACAAGACCGAGGGCGTGATCCCCTCCCGCGAGCTGTCGATCAAGCACGATGTCGACCCGAACGAGATCGTCAAGGTTGGCGACCACGTCGAGGCCCTGGTTCTCCAAAAGGAGGACAAGGAGGGCCGGCTGATCCTGTCCAAGAAGCGCGCGCAGTACGAGCGGGCGTGGGGCACCATCGAGCAGATCAAGGAAAACGACGACATCGTCAAGGGCACCGTCATCGAGGTCGTCAAGGGCGGCCTGATCCTCGACATCGGCCTGCGCGGCTTCTTGCCCGCGTCGCTGGTGGAGATGCGCCGGGTGCGCGACCTGCAGCCGTACGTCGGCCGCGAGCTCGAGGCGAAGATCATCGAGCTGGACAAGAACCGCAACAACGTGGTGTTGTCCCGCCGCGCGTACCTCGAGCAGACCCAGTCCGAAGTCCGCCAGGACTTCTTGACCAAGCTGCAAAAGGGCCAGGTCCGCAAGGGCTTCGTCAGCTCGATCGACAACTTCGGCGCGTTCGTCGACCTCGGCGGCGTCGACGGTCTGGTGCACGTCTCGGAGCTGTCGTGGAAGCACATCGACCACCCGAGCGAGGTGGTCGAGGTCGGCATGGAGGTCACCGTCGAGGTCCTCGACGTCGACATGGACCGCGAGCGCGTCTCGCTGTCGCTGAAGTCGACCCAGGAAGACCCGTGGCAGGCCTTCGCCCGCACCCACGCGATCGGTCAGGTCGTGCCCGGCAAGGTGACCAAGCTGGTGCCGTTCGGCGCGTTCGTCCGCGTCGAGGAGGGCATCGAGGGCCTGGTGCACATCTCCGAGTTGGCCGAGCGGCACGTGGAGATCCCCGAGCAGGTCGTGCAGGTCGGCGACGACATCTTCGTCAAGGTCATCGACATCGACCTCGAGCGGCGGCGCATCAGCCTGTCGCTGAAGCAGGCCAACGAGGGCGCCACCGGCGACGTCGCGGCCGATCACTTCGACCCCACCCTGTACGGCATGCCGGCGCACTACGACGAGCAGGGCAACTACCTCTACCCCGAAGGCTTCGACTCGGAGACCAACGAGTGGCTGCCCGGGCACGAGGAGCAGCAGGCCGAGTGGGAGCGGCAGTACGCCGAGGCGCGAGCCCGCTTCGAGGCGCACCAAGCGCAGATCGCCGAGGCGCAGAAGGCCGACGCCGCAGCCGCCGCCGGCGGCGAGGGCGGGGCCGGTGGCCCGATCAGCTCGTCCAGCGAGGGCGCCGACCAGCCGCACGGCAGCCTGGCTTCCGACGCCCAGCTGGAGGAGCTGCGCCGCAAGCTCACCAGCGGCGAGAGCTAAGCCGGCGTCGACGTTTGACAGTTTTGTGAAAGGTGGGCCCCGCCGCGGCGGGGCCCACCTTTTTTCCCGGCGCAGGCGCTACTGTGCGCGCCATGTCAGCGATCACGCCGCGCCGCGCGGGTGTCGCGGCCGCCCTGGCCGCCGCGCTCGCAGTGGCGTCCGCGGCCTGCACCTCGCACGGCAAGAAGGTGGGCGTCCCGCCACCGCCGTCGTCCGCCCCGGTCGCATCGGCGACCCCGTCCGAGCCGCTGGCGTCGTCGTCCGCGCCGCCGGAGGCGGTGTTGCCCAAGGGCTGCTCGCAACTGCTGCCGCTGGCGGTGGTGCAGCAAGCGCTCGGCGTCGGCCTGATCGGCGGGGTGACCTACTTGCGCGCGGCGCCGGTGCCGCAGTCCGGCCGCACCGGGCGGGTCACCTGCGGTTATGGCACGCCCATGTCGAGCCCGGCGGCGTCCGGCGTCTCGCCGACCCCGACCGGCAAGCCGCTGGTCGAGGCCTCCTACATCACCTACGTCGACGCGAAGACCGCGGCCGGCCGGTTGGCGCTCACCGTGCAAAACGACGGCGCCACCTCGACCATTCACAAAATCACCGTGTCCGGTAAGCCGGCGTCGGTGCTGACCGGCAAGCAGTGGAACGAACTGCTGATGGCCGACGGCGCCCGCACGCTCGTGGTCGTCGTCCAACCCAGCGTGCTCACCGCGGACAAAGCGCCGGCGGCGTTGGCCGCGATGGCGGCGAAGATGTTGACCTTTGGCGCGGCGTCGTCGGCGCCGGCTCCGGCTTCGGCGAGCAGCTGATGCCGCTCGTCATCGGCCTCACCGGCGGCATAGGCGCGGGCAAGAGCGCGGTGCTCGAGCGTTTCCGCGAGCTCGGCGCGATGGTCGTTGACTCCGACGACGTGGCGCGGGAGATGGTCGCGCCAGGCACGCCCGGCCTGGCCGCCGTCGTCGCGCGGTTTGGCACCTCGGTGCTGCGCGGCGACGGCTCGATCGACCGGCCCGCCCTCGCCGCGATCGTGTTCTCCGACGACGCGGCGCGCGCGGACCTCGAGGCGATCACCCATCCGCTGGTGCGCGCCGAGGTGCGTCGGCGCGTCAGCGCCACGCCGTCCGACGCCATCGTCGTCAACGCGGTGCCGCTGCTGGTCGAGACCGGCATCGCCGGGGAGTACGACCGCGTGGTCGTCGTCGAGGCGCCCGTGGAGCAACGGGTGCTGCGACTCGCGCGGGCGCGGGGGATGACCCGCGGCGAGGCGCTTGCGCGAATGGCGGCGCAGGCCTCGGACGACGAGCGCCGGGCGGTCGCCTGGCGGGTCATCGTTAACGACGGGTCGCTGGACGACCTGAACACCGCGGTCGACCAGGTGTGGGCGGCCTTGCGCCCGGGAGATGAGGCCGAGCCGGTGGGCGTCTGACGGTCGCTATCCCGTCGAACGTCTACCGTCTACCGAGGTTCTGCCCGGTACGACGCGAGTGTCGGTGAGCGCACGTACCTTTGTACGCGTGAGACCTGTCACCGATCTTGAGCGCCGTGTCGCGCCGTTCCAAGTCGTCAGCGAGTTCCAGCCCTCGGGCGACCAGCCCCAGGCCATCGAGGAACTAGAGGAGCGGGTGCGCCGCGGCGACCGCGACACCGTGCTGCTCGGTGCCACCGGCACCGGCAAGTCGGCCACCACCGCGTGGCTCATCGAGCGGCTGCAGCGGCCCACCCTGGTGATGGCGCCCAACAAGACGCTCGCCGCCCAGCTGGCCAACGAGTTGCGCGAGATGCTGCCGCACAACGCGGTGGAGTACTTCGTCAGCTACTACGACTACTACCAACCTGAGGCCTACATCCCGCAGACCGACACCTACATCGAAAAAGACTCGTCGATCAACGACGAGGTCGAGCGGTTGCGGCACAGCGCCACCAACAGCCTGCTGACCCGGCGCGACGTCGTGGTGGTGGCGAGCGTCTCGTGCATCTACGGTCTTGGCACGCCGCAGGAGTACGTCGACCGCATGGTGCGGCTGAAGGTCGGGCAGGAGATCGAGCGCGACAAGCTGCTGCGCAAACTGGTCGACATCCAATACACCCGCAATGACGTCGCCTTCACCCGTGGCACGTTCCGGGTGCGCGGCGACACCGTCGAGGTCATCCCGCAGTACGAAGAGCTTGCCGTGCGGGTCGAGATGTTCGGCGACGAGATCGAGCGGCTGTCGACGTTGCATCCGCTCACCGGCGAGATCATCACCGAAGACAACGAGCTGTACATCTTCCCGGCGTCGCACTATGTCGCCGGCCCGGAGCGCATGGAGCGCGCGCTGCGCGGCATCGAGGAGGAGCTCGAGCAACGTCTCGCGGAGTTGGAGAAGCAAGGCAAGCTGCTTGAGGCGCAACGGCTTCGGATGCGGACGACGTACGACCTCGAGATGATGCGCCAGGTCGGCAGCTGCTCCGGCATCGAGAACTACAGCCGGCACATCGACGGCCGCGGCCCTGGCACGCCGCCGAACACGCTGCTCGACTACTTCCCGGAGGACTTCCTGCTCGTCATCGACGAGTCGCACGTCACCGTGCCGCAGATCGGCGGCATGTACGAAGGCGACATGTCGCGCAAGCGCAACCTCGTCGAGCACGGCTTCCGGCTGCCGAGCGCCGTCGACAACCGCCCGCTGAAGTGGGAGGAGTTCGTCGACCGCATCGGGCAGACCGTGTACCTGTCGGCCACGCCCGGCCCGTACGAGCTGGGCCGGGTGAAGGGCGACGTCGTCGAGCAGGTCATCCGGCCGACCGGGTTGGTCGACCCCGAGATCGTGGTGAAGCCGAGCAAAGGCCAGATCGACGACCTGGTGCACGAGATCCGGCTGCGCGCCGAGAAGGACGAGCGGGTGCTGGTCACCACGCTCACCAAGAAGATGGCCGAAGACCTCACCGACTACCTGCTGGAGCTGGGGATTCGGGTGCGCTACCTGCACAGCGAGGTCGACACGTTGCGCCGCGTCGAGCTGTTGCGCGAGCTGCGCATCGGTGAGTACGACGTGCTGGTCGGCATCAACCTGCTGCGTGAAGGCCTCGACCTCCCGGAGGTCTCGCTGGTCGCGATTCTGGACGCCGACAAGGAGGGTTTCTTGCGCTCCGACCGGTCACTGATTCAGACCATCGGCCGCGCCGCCCGAAACGTGTCGGGCCAGGTGCACATGTACGCCGACACCGTCACCCCGTCCATGCAGCGGGCGATCGACGAGACCAACCGGCGCCGCGCCAAGCAGCAGGCCTACAACGCCGAGCACGGCATCGAGCCCCGCGCGCTGCGCAAGCGCATCGCCGACATCCTCGACTCCCTGGTCCGCGAGGACGCCGACACCCAGACCCTGATCGGCGGCGCGGGCCGCCAGCAGAGCCGCGGCAAGGCGCCCGTGCCCGGCCTGGCCTCCCGCACCCGGGAGGCGGGCCGGCACG
>DASVDW010000148.1:0-3706 GCA_036380925.1 Acidothermaceae bacterium | reverse complement strand
GCCAACGACATCAAGGACAAGCTCCACGTCCCGTCGTCCGCCGCGACCGTGCGGTTCACCAGCGCGAGCCAGCCGGTCACTGACCCGCAAGTGGCGGCGGCCATCGAGAACGCCCTCGCGTCACTGCCGCGCAGCGTCGTCCCCGGCTATCTGAGCTATGCGACGTCCAAGCAGCCACAGCTCATCTCCACCGACCGGCACGCGACCTACGCCACGCTGCAACTCGCGGGTGACACCGACGCGTCGCAGACGGCGTCGTTCCAGACCGTGAAGTCTCTTCTGGCAAAGGCGAATCTGCCGGGCGTCACGATCGACTACGCCGGACTGGTGCCGCTCAACAAGGAAATCAGCGGGCAAGTCAGCAAGGACTTGAAGCGCGCCGAGGCGTTGTCGTTGCCCATCGTGCTGATCCTGCTGGTTATCATTTTCGGCAGCTTGGCCTCGGCGAGTTTGCCGCTCGCCGTCGGCGTCTGCGGAATCCTCAGCGCGTTTGCCGTCTTGCGCTTTCTCACCATCTTCGTCAGCGTCTCGATCTTCGCCCAAAACCTGGTCACCATGCTCGGCCTTGGCCTCGCGGTCGATTACGCGCTGTTCATGGTGAGCCGGTTCCGCGAGGAGTTGCCAAAGCAGCCGGACACTCGGACCGCGCTGACGCGGACGATGGCGACGGCCGGCCGGACGGTCGCTTTCTCAGGCGTGACGATCGCGGCTTCGGCGGCCTCCTTGATCCTGTTTCCCGAGTCATTCTTGCGCTCGATGGGATATGGCGGCGTCGCCGTCGTCCTGATCGATGTCGTCGCGTCGCTCACCGTGCTGCCCGCGTTGCTCGCGATCCTCGGCCCGCGTGTTGACGCGCTGCGCGTGCCGCGACCGTGGAAGCGGAAAACCGCCGACAGGGCAGACGTCTCGCACGGCGCGTGGTATCGACTGGCGCACAGCGTCATGCGCCGTCCGGCGTTGTACGCGGCGCCGATCGTCGTGTTGCTCGTGGTGATGGCGGCGCCGTTCAAGAACGTGGTCTTTGGCGGTTACAGCACCAAGGTGATGCCGAAGAGCTCGCACGCGCGCATGGTCACCGACCGGCTGTCGGCCGAGTTCCCAGGCAACGCGACCAGTCCGATGCAGGTTGTCGTCGAGACGGCTGGCAGCGCGGGAGCGGTCGGGGCGTATGTCGACCGACTTCGGCGAACGCCCGGTGTGACAGGCGCTCGGGTCGCGGCCACGAACAGCGACAACGCCTTGATCCAGGTCGGTTACAACGGCGACCCGATCTCCAGCCAGGCGCGGGCGACACTGGACGACGTGCGCGCGGTCGCGCCGCCGCCCGGCGCGACGGTGCTCGTCGGCGGCGCCACCGCGTTCTTAGCCGACCAGCTCGACAGCATCGGGCAGGTGTTGCCGTGGATGCTGACCGTGATGGCGGTCGCCATGTTCGTGCTGCTGTTCTTGGCGTTTGGCTCGATCGTGCTGCCGATCAAGGCGATCATCATGAACACGTTGTCCATCGGGGCCTCGTTCGGCGCCGTCACCTGGATCTTCCAAAGCGGCCATCTCTCCGGCCTGCTGCACTTCTCCAAGCTCGGCTACCTCGACGCGACCGACCCGATCCTCATGCTGGCGGTGGTCTTCGGCCTGTCGATGGACTACGAGGTGTTCCTGCTGAGCCGCATTCGGGAGGAGTGGGACGCGTCCCGTGCCAGCGGCGACCCGCCCGGCGTCCGCAATCGGAACGCGGTCGCGACCGGTCTGCAGCGCAGCGGCCGCATCATCACCTCCGCCGCCGTGCTGCTCGTGGTCGTGATCGGGTCGTTCGCGACGTCCGAGGTCACCACGCTCAAGCTGTTGGGCGTCGGCATGGCGCTGGCGATCCTCGTCGACGCGACGATCGTGCGAGCGCTGCTGGTGCCCGCGGTGATGCGGCTGCTCGGAGGCGTCAACTGGTGGTCCCCGGCGCCGCTCGCCCGCTGGTGGGAACGGCACGGCTTTCGAGAGTCGGACGACGTCGCACCGGCGCCTCCTGAGCCGGCGCTGCCCACTCGCTGACCCGGCGTGCGGGACAATGTGACGGTGAGCAGTCCCCGCCACGTCGTCGTCCTCGGCTCAACCGGCTCGATCGGCACCCAGGCCCTCGACGTCGTGCGCCGCAACCGCGACCTGTTCCGCGTCGTCGGGCTGGCCGCAGGCGGGTCGAATCTCGACCTGCTTGCGCGGCAGGTCGCCGAGTTCGACGTCGAGGTGGTCGGGGTCAGCCGAGGCAGCGTCGGGGACGTCGAAGCGGCCGTCGCCGCGCGCACCGGCGGCCGCATGCCGAAGGTCTTCGTCGGTCCTCAGGCCGCCACCGAGGTGGCCGGGTGGCCGCTCGACGTCGACGATCCCCGCAGCGGCGTCGTGCTCAACGGGATGACCGGCTCGATCGGGCTCGCGCCGACCCTGGCGGCGCTGAACGCCGGCCGCACCCTCGCGCTGGCCAACAAGGAGTCGCTGATCGTCGGCGGTCCGCTGGTGAAGGCGGCCGCGTCGTCCGGTCAAATCGTGCCGGTCGACTCCGAGCACTCCGCGCTGGCGCAGTGCCTGCGCGCCGGGCTGGGCAACGAGGTGCGCAAGCTCGTCGTGACCGCCAGCGGAGGCCCATTTCGCGGACGACGCAAGGAGGAGCTGGTCGACGTCACGCCGGAACAGGCGCTCGCGCATCCGACGTGGAAGATGGGCCCGGTTATCACGATCAACTCGGCGACGCTGGTCAACAAGGCGCTCGAGGTGATCGAGGCGCATCTGCTGTTCGACATCCCACTCGAGCGCATCGAGGTGGTCGTCCACCCGCAGTCGATCGTGCACTCGATGGTGGAGTTCACCGACGGGTCGACGGTCGCGCAATGCTCACCGCCCGACATGCGGTTGCCGATCGCGCTCGCGATGCACTGGCCGAACCGGCTCGCCGACGCCGTCCCGCCATGCGATTGGTCGACCGCGCAAAGCTGGACGTTCGAGCCGTTCGACGACGAGGCGTTTCCGGCCATCCGGTTGGCGCGCCAGGTCGGCGCGACAGGGGGCGTGGCGCCCGCCATCTACAACGCGGCGAACGAGGAGGCGGTTGCCGCGTTCCTCGGTGGGAACCTGCGATTCACCGGGATCGTCGAGACCGTTGAGCAAGTTGTGAGCGAATCCCTCGCGGCTGGGCTCGGGAAGGTCACCGAACTGGCCGATGTCTTGAACGCGGAGACGTCCGCCCGCGAACGCGCCCGCGCGCTGATCGCGGAAAGCTCGAAGGGGAGAGATCGCTCAGCATGATGGCACTCGGCGTGCTCGCGTTCGTGGTGGCGCTATTGACGTCGGTGATGCTGCACGAGGCGGGCCACTTCCTCACCGCGCGCGCGTTCGGCATGAAGGCCACCCAGTTCTTCGTGGGATTCGGGCCGACGCTGTGGTCGCGGCGCAAAGGCGAGACCGAGTACGGCGTCAAGGCGATTCCGGCCGGCGGCTTCGTGAAGATCATCGGCATGACGCCGCTCGAAGACGTCGCGGCGGAAGACAAGCCGCGGGCGTTCATCAGCAAGGGCGGCTGGCAGCGCTTCGTCGTCCTGGTCGCCGGCTCGACCGTGCACTTCTTGATCGCCTTGCTGTTGTTCTTCGTGTTCAGCGTGGCTTGGCCCGCCCGCGACACGGGCTACGCGACGATCAACCAGGTCTACCCGTGCGCGGTGCCCGA
>DASVDW010000147.1:0-6318 GCA_036380925.1 Acidothermaceae bacterium | reverse complement strand
GGCGAGGTAATGCCGGGCTGGTTGGTTGCCGGCGGCGAGCACCACTCCGACGACCACCAAGGCGAGCGCGACGATCGACGCGACGGCCGATCGCACGGTGCGCGGGTCACGCCGCACCGGCCCGGGAACGCTCGGCGGCGTCCCATCGGCTACCCGCCGCGCGAGGTCCTGCCAGATCCGGTCGATGGCGAGGTCGTCGAGCTCGTCGTGTTGTTGCGAGAGCGGATCGTGCACGCGAAGTAGCGCGCGCGCCGCTGCGACGTCGGTCATGAGTCCTCCTCCCGACCCGAGGCGCCCGGATTTCCCGAACCGACGGAGTTCACCGGTCGGGCGTCCACGACCGCGCGCTGCGCGGCGTCCTCGTCGTCCCCTGCGTCAAGCAGTTGGGCGAGGCGACGGCGCGCCCGGTGCAACCGCACCGCGAACGCGGTGGCGCCGCACCCGACGACGCGCGCCGCGTCGCGGATCTCGAGCCCTTCCCAGGCGACCAGCTGCAGGGCCTCCTGGTCGCGCGGGTTCAATCGAGCCAGGCTGGTGAGCACCTCGTCCCGGGCGCACAGCAGCTGCGCGTGGTCCGGTTCGATCACGCCGACCCCGGCCGCGAGCGCGGCGCGCAGGCGGCGATCAAGCCGGTTCTGGCGGGCCCTTGCCCGCACCGCGTTGGCGACCACGCGGCGTGCGACACCGAGCAGCCAGGGCAGCTCCTCGTCGTCCGGAAGCGGCGGCATTCGCCGCCAGGCGACGAGGAAGGTCTCCGACACGACGTCCGCGGCCGCGTCGCCGACGCGTCGCCAGGCGTAGCTGTACACCGCGCGCACGTGCCGGCGATACATCGCGGCGTACCGCTGCGACCGCGCCGGCTCGCCCGGTGACGCCTGCCTGCCCACACCCATCAGATGTCCAGGAGCGGGCCGCTATTACAGCCGCCGGGCGACGAATTTCTCAGGTGGCGAGCGCCACAACACGCTCGGCAGCGCCGATCAGGTCGGTTGCGGGATGATGAAGCGTGACCGAACGCCCTCTGCCGCCCACCGAACCGCCGCGCGCCCGGCCGTCGGGCGCGGGCTACACCGTCACGATGCGGGTGCTCGCCCCGCACGACCCGACGCTGCTGCCGCGGCTGGCCGACGTCGTGGCCGAGGCCCACGGCGTGGTCACCGGGATGGACCTCGTCGACGTCACCACCGCCGGGGCCACCGTCGACCTCACGCTGCTCGCCCTCGACGAGGATCATGTCGCCCACGTCGCGGCCGCGTTGGAGACGCACACCGGCGTCCGCGTGAAGCACACCTCCGACCCGACCTTCTTGTTTCACCTCAGCGGAAAGATCGAGGTGGCCGCCCGCACGCCGCTGCGCACCCGGCAAGACATGACGATGGCCTACACACCGGGGGTTGCCAGGGTGGCGACGGCGATCGCCAGGCGCCCGGAGTCGGCATGGACGTTGACCGCCAAAGGAACGTCGATCGCCATCGTCACGAACGGCACCGCCGTGCTCGGCCTCGGCGACATCGGGCCCTACGGCGCCCTCCCCGTGATGGAGGGGAAATCCGTTATTTTCAAGGAATTCGCCGGCGTCAACGCCTATCCGCTGTGCCTCGCCGCGAAAGACCCGCAGACGGTCATCGACACGACGCTCGCCATCGCGCCCGGCTTCGGCGGCATCAACCTCGAAGACATCGCCGCGCCTGACTGCTTCCACGTCGAGGCGGAATTGCAGCGGCAGCTCGACATCCCGGTGTTTCACGACGATCAACACGGCACCGCGATCGTGGTGTCGGCGGGGTTGCTCAACGCGTGCCGCATCACCGGGCGCGACTTCCCCGACGTCCGCGTGGTGCTCGTCGGCTGCGGCGCGGCCGGCACGGCGATCAGCACCGCGTTGCTCGACGCCGGCGTCAAAGACCTGGTTATCTTCGACAAGGAGGGCGTGCTCACCGCGACCGGACTCCCGCATCACCGGGTGCTGGCCGAGCGGTCGAATCCCCGTGGCGTGACCGAGTTGTCGACCGCGCTGCGTGACGCTGACGCGTTCATCGGCACGGCTCGCCGCGGTTCGGTTGACCCAGACCTGCTGAAGACCATGGCGCCGCAGCCGATCGTGTTCGCGTTGTCAAATCCCGAACCGGAGCTGCTGCCGGAAGAGGCGCGGCCCGACACGCTGCTCGCCACCGGCCGGTCCGACATGCCGAACCAGATCAACAACGCCTTGGTGTTTCCCGGCTTCTTCCGCGGTGCGCTCGACGTCCGCGCGGCCAAGGTGACGCTCGCGATGAAGCAGGCCGCCACCCGCGCGATCGCCGACATCGTCACCGACGAGCAGCGCGCGCTCGGCGTCGTCGTCCCGACCATGTTCCAGTCGCGGTTGCACAGCGCGGTGGCGAACGCGGTCGCCGACGCGTGGCTGCTCGAGCATCCAGAAGCGCGAAAGCGCGACGGCGACGTCGACGGGAGACTCCGATGACCAGCGGTTCCGCGCGGCCGGCCGCCGTCGTCGACACGCTCGGCCGTCCGCTTCGCGACCTGCGCGTCTCGGTCACCGATCGCTGCAACATGCGTTGCCGCTACTGCATGCCGCGCGAGGTGTTCGGCCCCGGGTTCGCGTTCTCCCCGCGCCAAGAGCTGCTGACGTTCGAAGAGATCGCGGACGTCGTGGCGGCGTTCGCGCGGGCCGGAGTGCGGAAGGTGCGGCTCACGGGCGGCGAGCCGCTGTTGCGAGCGGGCTTGCCAGACCTGGTGGCGATGGTCGTGGAAGTGCCCGGCGTCGAAGACGTCGCACTGACGACGAACGGGTCGCTGCTTGCCCGTCACGCCCCCAAGCTACGCGCCGCCGGGCTGCACCGGGTCACCGTCAGCCTCGACACCCTCGACCCCGCGTTGTTCCAGGAGCTGTCCGACACCGAGATCTCGCTCGACGCGGTGCTCGACGGCATCGCGGCGGCGACCTCGGCCGGCTTCGGACCGATCAAGCTCAACACCGTGGTGCGCCGGGGCTCCAACGACTCCGACGTCGAGCGGGTCGCCGAATTCGCCCGCGAGCACGGCCACATCGTGCGGTTCATCGAGTACATGGACGTCGGGGGAACCAACGGCTGGCGGCTCGACGAGGTGGTCCCGTCGTCCGAGATCGTCGCCCGGCTGTCGGCGCGCTGGCCGCTCGAGCCGGTCGATCCGAACTATCGCGGCGAGGTGGCCTCGCGTTACCGCTACCTCGACGGCGCGGGCGAGATCGGCGTGATCTCCTCGATCTCCCAACCGTTCTGCGGTTCCTGCACGCGCGCGCGGCTCAGCGCGATCGGCGAGGTCTACACCTGCTTGTTCGGCTCGCACGGCGCCGACCTGCGGGCCGTCGTCCGCGCGGATTCGGACGACGCAACGCGCGCCGCCGCGCTCGACGCGGCGATCGCGCGACTTTGGGGCGCGCGGGCCGACCGGTACTCAGAACTGCGGGCCGCGCACACCGGTTCGCGCTCGCGGCGCAAGGTGGAGATGTCGCACATCGGCGGCTAGCCCGGCGGAGCTGTCACGGCCGAAGACCTAGAGTGTGATCTCGTGACGGGCTATCTGGACGAGCGCGGGCTGCGCCGATGAGTGACTACCTGGTCTGGATCGACTGCGAGATGACCGGGCTCGACCTGACCGCCGACGCGCTCATCGAGGTCGCCCTGCTCGTCACCGACGCCGAGCTGAACGTCGTCGGCGACGGCGTCGACGTGGTGATCAAGCCCCCGCAGGAGGCGCTCGACCAGATGCCGCAGGTGGTGCGCGAGATGCACACCACGTCCGGCCTGCTCGACGAGCTGCCGCACGGCATCACGATGGCGGAGGCGCAGGACCGGCTGCTGGCGGCGGTGCGCGAGTTCGTGCCCGAGCCGCGCAAGGCGCCGTTGTGCGGCAACTCGATCGCCACCGACCGCGGCTTCATCGCGCGCGACCTGCCGGCGCTGGACGCGCACCTGCACTACCGCATGGTCGACGTGTCCAGCATCAAGGAGCTGGCGCGGCGCTGGTATCCGCGGGTGTACTTCGCGAGCCCGGAGAAGAAGGGCGGTCACCGGGCGCTCGCCGACATTCGCGAAAGCATCGACGAGCTGCGGTACTACCGCGAGGCGCTGTTCGTGCCGCCGCCTGGGCCGGACACGCCGACCGCGCGCGCGATCGCGGCCCGCATCAGCGGCGTGAGCGAGGAGTCGATCGCCGACGCGGTGCCCGCCGAATCCAGTGCCGATCCGGACGCCTGACCCGGCTACACTTGGCCCGATCCCAAGCGTGGATCGCCTTGGTGGGTGTAGCTCAGCTGGCAGAGCACCGGGTTGTGGTCCCGGGTGTCGCGGGTTCAAATCCCGTCACTCACCCCAGGTCAGGGCAAGCGAGAGGGTGGTTTTGCCCCCTCGTTTCGCCCTGCCGCGGGTCGAGGTGCGCTGCACCCAGACTCGCGCCTAGTGGCGGCGCCGACCTACTAGCCTTCGACAGCCCGACGCGAGTGTTCCGGGAGTTGGCGGCGATCGTCAGCTTGGACGCCGCATAAAGTTCGTGACCGGTCTCAGCCTTGCCCATGGCGGGTAGCCGCAATGCAGGTCATTTGACGCAGGTCATTTGACGGCGCCCCCGGTGATTCCGGAGATTATCCGCCGCTGCGCGATGACAAAGACCGCCAGTAGCGGAAGGCTCATAAGGACCACGTAGGCGAAGATCAAGTGCCAGTTATTGACGTAGAGGCCGGCACTCGCCACTTGGAACAGATTGAGGGGCAGCGTGTCCTTCCTGCCGCCGATCACGAAGAACGCGTAGAACACGTCGTTCCAGATGTAGAGGCAGATGAGGATCGTCGCCGTCGCCAAGACTGGGCGCAGCAACGGAACGATGATTCCGAAGAAGATCCGAAGCGGTCCGGCGCCGTCCACTCGAGCCGCTTCCTCAAGGCTGATGGGAATCGTGCGGATGAATCCGGTGATGAAGAAGATCGCCGTCGACATATAGATCCCGGCGTACACGAGCACCATCCCGGTGAGCGTGCCGCGCAGACCAAGTTGTCGGAGCAACAGCACGAGCGTGATGACGGCGGGCGGCAAGACGATGCCGCTGATGCCCACGGAGTACAGCAGCGACACCACGAGCCCGCGCCGCCTCGCCAGAACCCATGCGGCCATTGACCCGAACAGAAGAAGCAGGACCACAGATGGCACGACGATCGAGACGCTGCCGAACAGCGCTTGCCGAATGCGCCCGTCGCTGAACACGCCCGAGTAGTTGGACGCGACATGCCAGCCGTCGGAGGGCAGCGCGAGGCTCGGGTTGAGCGCGTCGCCTTTGCTCTTGGCGGACGTGACAAGCACGAGCCACAGCGGCACGCCAATGGTCAATACAAGGAGGACGACAACGATCGCGGGCCGCAGCACGCGGGTGACTCGTGTGGCGCCAACCCCGGATGTCACAGCACGCGCTCCCGTCGACGCAGCAACCAGATTGTTGGAAAGGCCATCAACGCGATAACGATCAACAGCACCAGGCTCATCGTTGTGGCTTGGGCGTACAACCCCTGGCCGAACGTGCGGTAGATGAAGATGTTGAGGATCTCGGTCGTCTGCGCTGGGCCACCGCCCGTGGTGGCCTGCACGATGTCGAAGCTATTCATGGATCCAAGCAACGCGGTCGCCACATTAAAGGTCATCGCGGGCGCGAGCAGCGGGAAACGGACCTTCCAAAACATCTTCCAAGGACCGGCGCCGTCGATGCGCGCTGCCTCAAGCACGTCAGGGTCGATCGTCTTCAGACCTGCCAGGTAGATGAGCATCGCAAGGCCCATCCACTTCCAGGAGTGGATTAGTGCCACGTACAGCAGCGTCCATCGGGTGTCGGCGAGCCACCCGTAGGTGATGTGGTGCCCGGTGACCGCGCCCAGGACGGCGTTGACCGCGCCAGCTGGCTTAAGGAGGGCCTGGAAGATGTACCCCACGGCCAGCGCGGACATGATCACGGGTATGAAGAACATGACCCGGGCAAAGCGGTTGAGCTTGGAGTCGCGCTCCAGCAACACCGCCAGGATCAGCCCGAAGACGTTTTGGAAGAGCGCGACGAGGGCCGCATAGATAACCGTCGTGCGAAGGTCGGTGAGCAAGATGCCGTTGTCGAGCAAATCACGGAAGTTCTCGAAACCCACCGAGCGAACCGACGACTTGAAGCTTGACCAATCGGTGAACGCGTAGACGAGGTTGTACAGGGTTGGCACTAAGAAGAACGCGATCAGCACGGCGTACGCGGGCAGCAGGAAGGCCCAGGGTTGGCCCTGCGGGGGGCGCGCGCCAGTCCCGGTGGTGG
>DASVDW010000146.1:0-4247 GCA_036380925.1 Acidothermaceae bacterium | reverse complement strand
TGTGTCTGCTTTTCGGGTCAGGGCGGCGGCGACAGTGGCGTCACGGTGTTGTTGGTGGGCTTCGCGCCACAAAACGATCGACACCAGCAGCACCGCGACGCCAATCAAGGCCACAGTCATGTCAACCCCCGTTGACGTCGGATGCGAGTCAGGAACCGTCGCCATTGGGATGTCGTGTGATCGCAGATAGCGGCGTGGACGGCCCGGCACACCGTCACGCGTTCCTGCACCGACTTGCCGGCCACTGTCGAGAGACGTTCGAGAAGGTTGCTCGTTGCTGCCGCGCCGAGCAGATGCGCCACGGCTTCGAGCTCGCGAGTCGTTGGGTGCGGGTCGTGGAGCAGCCGGACGGCGGCGTTGACGAGCCGGTCATCGCATTCGCGCATGTTCGGCCTCGATTGGCGCGGTTGGGGTGGGACCGGTCCGCTCCCAGGACCGGACCTGATCCCAGTGGGTCCATGTCGACAGCAGCAGCCACGCGACCACGACCGTCACGACGAGCCCCACTAACAGTCGCAGCGGCCACGGCAGCGGCGGCGGGGCCTGCACACGACAGCGGGTCATGGCCGTGATCACAGCATCGACCTCCAGGTGGCCACGATCAGAGCGGCGAAGACGGAGAGCACGAGCAGGCACACGGCGATGACGAGCAGGAATACGACGACATCAGCGAGCGACTTCACAGGCCACCTCCGCCACCTCGCTCTTCGCGATCGCCAGCGGCGACGTGCGGAGCAGGTCGCGCGACGACAGGTTCTCGACCTCGCGGGCCAGCCGCTCGAGCCGATCGGCGAGGATCGGGCGGACGTCGACGCCCGGGATGTCGAGCTCGAGGTCGGCGGCAACCGACCGGATGCCGGCGACGAGCCGGTCGAGCTTCGACGCGTGCGGCGCACGGCGGCACTCCGGGATCGGCTCACCGTTGACCATGATCTGAGAGGTGTGCATGGCTAGGGTTCTCCTTGGTTCGGGCCGTCACCCCTTGTTGCCGTGGAAGCCACGGGGTGACGGCTCGGCTGTCTTTTCAGGTCTGCTGCTCGCGGAGCCGCGCGTTCGCGCGCATCCGTGCACGGCGTCCACGAGCGTCACGACGCGACTCCGAGCTCGGCTGCGAGGCGGTCGATGTCGTCGACGCGGAAACGGCGCCACCCGGTTGGGGTGACGAACACGGGGACGCGGTTGGCGTCAGCCCACCGGCGGAGCGTCTTCGGCGACACCTTCAGGCGCTTCGCGGCCTCCGACAGCAGCAGGAAGTCCGGGGTGGGGGTGTCCATGGCTGACATAGTGCGGGCACGGCTTACAAATGTCAACCCCTGGATTCCATCCGGGTCTGGGTTCGTGACGGATGGCCTATGTGGTGGAGCGCTGGTTGCGCCGTTATAAACAGGGGTAGCCAGATGTGGACAAACCCACCCACGTCTGACACGATTGGTGCCGTGAACAGGACGTTCACAAGGGAGACACGCAACATGGCGAACAAGGTCACCGAATCAGGCCGACGCTCAGGCGCCGTCCTCGAGCTGCTCATGCAGCGCTCGCGCCTCTCAGCACGGAAGCTCGCCGAGCTCGTCGGCGTCAGCCACACCACCGTCTACGCGCGTACCAAGGGCCAGGACTGGACCTACCGCGACAAGGACGCGTTCGCCGACCTGTTCGGCGTCCCCGAAACGCTGTTCGACATGGAGGTCGCAGACGCCGGCCAGTGGCTCATCAACAACGGACGCTTCACCATCGACCTGACGGACCGCGAGACGTCTGACCTGGGGAATCGGCGTTCTACATGGAATGAGCGCGTTGAGTCGGACGTCCTAGCCCTCGCCGCCATCTAGGCGACCAGGCGGTGACCGCGATGAGCCGCGCGACCCATACCAGCCAAATCGCGACGATCCGATATCCGGACCATCCCAGCGACATCGAAGGGGGAACGGTGCGGCGGTTGGCGGTCATCTACCTCAACGAGCGGGTCGCCCGGGGTGCGCTGACCCGCGACGCGGCGAACAACACGTGGTACACGCTCGCGGACTTCGCCGACTCGTTCGGCCGGCGCCCGCTCGACCAGCTCGGCGTCGCCGCGGTCGAACGGTGGCTCGCCTCACACCCCGAATGGCAGCCCGGGACGCGCGCCACGTCGTTCTACCGGGCCCGGAGCTTCTGCCGGTGGCTGCTGGCACGCGGCTACATCCACCGCGACCCGTTCGCCGGCGTTGAGCCCCCTTCACGGCCTCGCCCGAACCCGCGGCCGCTGTCGTTCTCCGACTTCCAGATGCTGCGCTCCGCCTGCCCTGACAACCGGGCGAAGCTCATCGTCTCGTTGATGTATTGGCTCGGCCTTCGCTGCGTCGAGGTGTCGCTGCTCAACGTCGAGGACATCGACTGGCGCTCGAAGACGCTCCGCGTGACCGGCAAAGGCGGACGGGTGCGCGAGCTGCCGTTCGTCCCGCAGGTCGAGCTCGCGATCAACGCCTACCTGCGCGACCACCCCGCCACGAGCGGGCCGTTGATCCGCTCCTACACCCGCCCCGGGCGGCTCAAGGCCGCGACGATCTCGGTGAACGTCCGCCGGTGGATGCTCGACGCGGGGATCAAGCAACACGCGTTCGACGGCCGCTCCGCGCACGCCTGGCGGCACACCGCCCTCACTGAGCTCGCGGAGGCAACGCACGACCCCTACGTCGTGCAGGAGTTCGCCGGCCACGCGGACATCTCCACCGCGATGCACTACGTGCGCCGCGCCGACCTGTCGCGGCTGCGTGACGGGCTCGAGCGGCGCCTGTCAGCGCTGTGACGGGTGGGCCTTCCGGCTCATTGTGTTGACAGTGGGTTGACAACCCGTGCGGTGTTGATGCATAATCAGCACATGACCAAGGAGGCCACGATGAACACCACCCGCCGCACCGTCGACGCACCCGACTACCGCGCCTGGGCCGGCGACGGGCCCAACGCCGAACGCATCTACCAGCTCCGCCACGAGCACGGCTACATCGACGCCATGACCCGCTTCATGGAGCTGGTCGATGCCGCCCCCAACGACGACTACGACGCCGAGGCGCTCGCCGCCCAGGCGCTCGCCGAGTTCCCCCCAGCCGAATGACCCGGGGGGTTGAAGAGCGCGACCTCCTCGACACCGAGGAGGTCGCTGCGCGCCTCGGCGTGTCCGCCCGGTCGCTGCGCACGATGCGCTCCCAGCCTCACCGGTACCCGCGGATCGCGTCGATGCCCGCCCCGCTCCGGTTGGTGTCGGGCCGGCCCGTGTGGCGCGCGACGGACATCGACCGGTGGCTCGCGTCGTCGGGCTCGGGGAGTCCACGAAGGAGAGAGCGATGCACGACGTGACGATGATGGTGTACCGGTTCGCGGCCCACGGCGACCTGCCGGCGGCGGCGGTCGACGAGCTGCGCCGCGCACACGACCTGAAGAACCAGCTGGTGGAGATCGAGCGGCGCCACGCGGAGCGGGTCGCCGAGATCTGGTCGCGCTGGCCGGAGGTCGCCGCCGCGGATGAGCAGGTCGCGGCCGCTGAGCAGCGCGTCGCCGAGCTCGCTGCGGAGGCGGCCGAGCAGCGCAAGAGCGCACGCGACCGCGCCACTCCGCTCGCCGCCGCCCAGCTGCGTGCCGCACGGGCTGAGCTGCGTGCCGCCAAGGCACGCCGCCGCGACATCAAGTCGCTCGTGTACGCGGCGGCCAAACCGCAGCTCGCCGAGGCGCGCGCCAAGCGCCGCCGCGAGATCAAAGCCACCTACCGGCAGGCGATCGACGGCGGCCTCTACTGGGCGACCTACAACGACGTGGTCGCGGGCCACGACACCGCGGTGCGCCGCGTGGCCGAGATCCGCAAGCAAGGCCGCCCGGCCAACATGCGGTTCCGCCGCTGGACCGGTGAGGGGACGCTGACGGTCCAGCTGCAGCGTCAAGCGGGCGACCCGCCCCGCACCCCCGCCACGCTCGCCGATCCGGCGGTGTCCAGGTGGCGGAACGTCGCAGTGCTCACCCCGAGCCACGACCCGGCGGTGTGGGAGACAATGACCCGCGGGCAGCGGCGGAGAGCCGCCCGCGGCACCCTCCGGTTCCGGATCGGTTCAGGCGCAGCGAAGGATGTCGTGTCGATCCCGGTGATCGTGCACCGGCCGATCCACCCCGACGCGGACATCACCATGATCCGCATCACCCGCCGGCGGGTCGGCCCCAAGTGGCGGGTGTGGGTCAGCGTCGTCGCGCGCGTCCCCGCACCGACGTCAGCCGCCGGGCCG
>DASVDW010000145.1:0-8066 GCA_036380925.1 Acidothermaceae bacterium | reverse complement strand
CGAAAGGTGAACGGTCGGCGGGTGGCCGCTCGGGCTCACCGTCACGATCGACCCGGAAGGCGGAGGCACCGTCGTCGGCGTCGCCGAGGCGACCGCGGGCGAGGTCGAGACGGACGAGGGTAATGCCGTCGGCGCCGGCGGAGACGGGGAGACGGCCGGCGGCGGCAGACTGAGCGACGAGGAAACTTCTGATGCGTGGCTGGTGTGGCCGCTCGCGCAGCCGGCGGCGCCGGCCACGGCGAGCACCGTAAGGCCGGCGAGTGCACTGACCCGCGCGACGCGACGCGCGGTGACGCTCATGGTGCTCTCCCGCCGACCCTTGCGGACGCCGATTTGACGTCTGATCTCGGAAGACGGTTCCACGGATCGGCCCATGTCACGGGAGTAGCCAGTTTTGCGCGATGGTGTTGTTGCAGTTGTAAACCCAGAGCTGCGTCCACCAGTTAGTGGTGCAGAGGATCCGTCATCGGCAGCAGCGCAACTCGCGGCAAAGGCGGACGGCACCGGATGCACGGTAGTGACGGTTACGTTTGGACCTGCGACACCCACGCAATCGCGCACAACCGGCGTTACACGCCGCCCCGTGGCGGGATGATTCCGGCATGAGCAGCAAGTGGAGTGCTCCCCGAAACCGCGTGATGAACGACCGGCTGTGGGATGCACAGGGGCGAGAGTGGCATCGCCAATTCGTTTGGCTCGATCGCGCCGAGGTTGATCGGCTAGTGCCCAAGCTCGGCAGGCTGGTCGTCCACCGCTACCACGAGCCGTTGCGTTGGCTCAGCGGGGACGAGGCCGCTGCGTGGTGGAAGAAGGTCCGGCTGCACACCCAAACAAGCGAGGAGAAGGACGTGACGCCGGATGATCAGGATCTGACCTACGCGGCCGCGGTCTGGACATCTGGCGAGGACCGGTTGCTGGTCGTGGAGGAGTTCTGCTGACCGTGTGCTCGTCGAGTATGTGCCGTTCTGGCGCGCCGGGAGGACGCCGGACCAACCGGCCTGGAGCGGCACTTCCTCGACGCCTACTGGTCAGCGGACGGAGTGACCGTGAAGCCGAACTGGACCTTGAAGTCTTCGAAGCAAGGCTCACAGACCCACTCGTGCTTCCCATCCGTAGTGACGTAGCCCGATGTGAAGCCGACGTGTCTCGCCGCGCCGCCCGGGACGCGAAGCGTCGTCCCCGCCCGACGGCGTCCGCCCTGGTCGCTACGCCGCCGCGACGCTGATGAGCGACCCGTCGATGGTGTTGCCGCCCGGCCCGTGCTGCCAGTGCGGGTCGGCGAACACCGTGACCGCGCGCGAGCCGAACCGCGCCGCCACATGGCACTCGTCCGCGCTCGTCGCGGCGGACCCGGAGCCCACACGGACCCGGTCGCACGCAACGGTGACGTGGCCGCCGAGGCGTCGCAGCGACGCGGCGACGCTGTCCGCCGCGGCTCGGGGCTGCGCCGGCGTGGTCCAGCATGAGACCAAGCCGTCACCGCGGCACGCGTTCGACGGGACCGCGCCCTCCGGCGGGGCCACCCGATGGGCCAGCGCCACCGCCGCGGCCAGGTTCCGCTGGTCGGTGTGGTCTCGCCAGGCGGCGACGGTGAGCCACGCTGCCACCGACGCCACGACGACGACGAGCCCGAAAACGAATCCCCCGCGTGCGCGCATACCCCTGATGTCGGCGCCTGCCGCCCGCCGCTTGACGCCCCGCCGACACCGCGCCTGCGCGAGATCAACACACCTCCGCATACCGACAGCTCGTTAGAACGTCAGCAGGTGGCGTTCCCGCAGTTGTAACCCGCAAGCGACGAATTCGTGTCGAGGTCTTTGGTCCCTTATTCGGGTTGGCGCCGAGCCGGAGCATCGGTAGAACGCAGTCCCGTCGTTGTCACGTCCAGGAGCGGAGGGGGACATGCTCACACCGCACCGGCTATTTCTGCCGTTTGTTGCCGCTGCCGCGGTCGGCGCGACGACCGCGGCCACCGTGGGCCCGGCCGTCTCATCCGCGGCGGGGCCGCGTTCCTCGCCAACACTGTCGATGTTCACCACGCCGCTACCTGTCCCGCCCGAGATCGACATGCGCGGCGGTGGCCAGTTCGGCGTCGACGAGGTGGTCGGGACGCATCGCTTCGCCACCCTGTCGGGTACGACGGCGGCGTTCGGGCCGACGCCGAGCTTCGGCTACTGGCCTTCGACGATCCCGCTCAGCGCGGCATACAGCCTGCTCGGCGGGCCGTACCTCGGCGCCACGGTGCAGGCGATGCGCGACGTTCCCATCCACATGACGGTGACCAACAAGCTGGTCGAACGGGGCGACGATCCCAGCGCGCCGGCGGTCTGTCGGGCGCTCGGGCTGAAGGCGATCCATCCGATGGCGGCGTACTTCGACCCGACGATCGAGGGCAGCAGCCCGCTCGATGAGTGCGCGCCGGGCACCGCCGTCCACCTCCATGGCGGACACACCGCCAATGCCTCGGACGGCGGCCCGCTCGACACTTTCCGCGCTGCCGGCGTCGACCCCGCGGACTTCGCGCACGGCGCAGGTTCGGTGACTTACGACTACGCCAACGACCAGGACGCCGCCGAACTGTGGAACCACGACCATGCACTGGGCAGCACGAGGTTCAACCCGATGTCCGGGTTGGCCGCCGCGTACTTGTTGCGTGACCGGTGGGACACCGGCGAACCGGACAACCCGCTCGGGCTGCCGGCGAACGACGAGTACACCATCCTCGGAGCTGACGGCGACGGCGTCGTCCGGCAGGCGGTCAACCCGCACGAGTTGCCGCTGGTGCTGCAGGATCGGCAGTTCAACCCTGACGGGACGATCGCCTATCCAACGGTGAACACCTGCCCCCCGGGTGTCACGCCACCGCCGGATTGGTGCCACCCGCTGTGGGCCCCAGAGTCGTTCGGCAATGTGTCGCTGGTCAATGGCGCCGCGTGGCCCAACCTGTCGGTCGACCGCGGCGTCTACCGCTTCCGGATCATCGACGGCGCCAACGCGAGGTTCTATCAGCTGCAGCTGATCAACGCGGCCACCGGCGAGCCCGCGAACATCCCCGCGTACCAGATCGGCGCCGAAGGCGGATTGTTCAACGCGCCGGTCGCGTTGTCCGCGCTGCCGCAGGGCAAACTGCTGATCGCGCCCGGAGAGCGCGCCGACCTGCTGGTCGACTTCCGATCGGTCGCACCTGGTCGCTACCAACTGCTCAACACAGCGAAGGCGCCGTACCCCAACGGCGTCAACGACCTGCGCAAGATCATGCAGTTCACCGTGACCGCGACCCCGGGGACGGGCAGCATCCCAACGACGCTGCGCGGAGGCGTCGACCAGCCGCCGTTGACTCCAACCGCGCAGCCGGTCAGCGGTGGGTCGTGCTGGACCGAACCGGCCCCCTGTCGGCGAACGATGTTCCTCAACGAGGTCCTCACGCCGGCCGGGGACCCAACCGAGGTGCTGCTGAACAACCTCGACTTCACCGCAGGGTCCGACGACAACCACCTGGTGATGAACCTCGGTCCAGGTGCGGCCAGACCGAAGCTCAACACCGTCGAGGAATGGGACATCGTCAACACAACGGCCGACGCGCATCCGATCCATTTGCACGACACGCAGTTCCGGGTCATCAACCGGCAGCAGGTCGACAGCACTCGCTATCTAGCGGCGGTCAATCCCCTGCTTCCAGATGCGCCGACGGTCGGCGGATCAGGCGTGCAGGACTCCTTCGGGACCATCCCGCCGCCCGACCCGACGCCGTTCCAGAAAAGCCACTCGCGAGCGCCGGCCGCGAACGAGCGCGGTTGGAAAGACACCGTGATCGCCTATCCGGGCGAGGTGCTGCGAATACTCGTGCCGTTCGGCGGCACCGCCGTGGGCATCACATCGGCGTTTTCCGGCGACGCGCAGCACCAATACACCGGCGCCTACGTCTGGCACTGCCACATCCTCGAACACGAGGAGAACGACATGATGCAGGGCTACGTCTTGACTCCCTGACCACCCGGCCGCGTCATCGAGGTCCGGTCACCGACGTCAGCGCTTTGTTGCGCCTGAATCGCGGTGATGGCGACCGTGTTGATGATGTCGGGCACGGTGCAGCCGCGCGACAGGTCGTTGACCGGACGACGCAACCCCTGCAGCACCGGGCCAACCGCCACCGCGTGCGCCGAGCGCTGCACCGCCTTGTACGTGGTGTTGCCGGTGTTGAGGTCAGGAAAGATCAACACGGTGGCGTGCCCGGCCACGTCGTTGCCCGGGAGCTTCGCCGCGCCGGTCGCCGGGTCGACGGCGGCGTCGTACTGGATCGGGCCGGCGAGCGGAAGCTCCGGGCAGCGGGCCGCCACCAGCTCAGCGGCTTCGCGCACCTTCTCCACATCGGCTCCGGTGCCGGACGCGCCCGTCGAGTACGACACCATCGCGACCCTCGGAGTGACGCCGAACGCGGCCGCGGTTCGGGCCGAGCGGATCGCGATGTCGGCGAGTTGCGCGGCGGTCGGGTTCGGGTTGACCGCGCAGTCCGCGAAGACCAGCACCTGCTCGGGCAAGCACATGAAGAAAACGCTCGACACCAGCGGCGCCGCGGGGTCGCGCAACAACTCCATCGCGGGGCGAATGGTGTGCGCGGTTGTGTGCGCGGCGCCGGACACCATCCCGTCCACCCGCCCGGTGGCGACCAGCAGCGTCGCGAAGTAAGAGGCGTCCGAGGCGATGTCGAAGGCCTGCTCGGCGGTGACCCCCTTGTGCGCGCGGGCCGCGCGGTAGTGCTCGGCGAGCTCGCCGCGAAGCTCGCTGCTCGCGGGATCCAGCAGGTGGGCGCCGGCGAGCGACACGCCCAGCCGGCTGGCGCGGGCCTCCACGTCGGCGGCCGCTCCGAAAATGGTGAGCTCCGCGACGTGCGCGCGCAGCAGCTCCTCGGCCGCGAGCAGCACCCGGTCGTCATCACCTTCTGGCAGCACAATGTGCTGGCGGTCGGTTCGGGCGCGCTCGGCGAGCCGGAACGCGAACATGGTCGGGGTGACCACCGTCGAGCGGGTCAGCCGGATCCGCTCGGAAAGCTCGCGGGCGTCGACCGCCTGGGCGAAGGTTCCGAGCGCCGCGGCGATCTTGCGCCGGGAGGTCGCCCGAATCTCCCCGTGCGCGGCTTCCAGCGCGTGCATCGTCGAGTAGGTGTCGAGGTCGACGGTGACGACGGGCAGCCCAGAGGGGCCGAAAATCCGCGCCGAATGCTCGTCTGGCACGCCACCGCCGGTCAGCACCACCCCCGCCGGCGTCGGCAGATCGCGACTCGTGGCTGCGGCGGCCATCCCGACCGCGAGGTCCATCCGGTCGGCCGACGCCACCAGCAGGCTGCCTTCGGCGAGCCGGCGCAACACCGCGGGAAGGTACCCCGAGCCGGTGATGTAGCCGGTCACCTCGCGCTGCGTCGCCTCACCGTCGCCCGAGAACAGCCGGCCGCCGATCGCGTCGGCGATCTCCGCGACGGTCAGCGCCGCCAGCACCGGCACTTCCGGCACCACGTAGGTCGGGCGGTCGGTGCCGCGCACGCTGGCCCGCACTCGCTCCAAGAGAGCGGGCGCGACCCGGCTGATGACCGTGGCGACGACCGTGCAGCCTTGGTGGACGAGCACCCTGGCGGTCTCGGAGACCGCGGCCGGTATCCGGTCGACGGCCATGCCCGCGGCGCCCACGACCGGCAGCACCGGCGCGCCCAGATTCGCCGCCAGCGTGGCGTTCAACTCCAGCTCGGTCGATGGCGCGGGCCCGGTGAACTCGCTGCCCACCACGACGACGAAGTCGTAGGCGGCGTCCAACTTCGCGTACTCGTCCAGCACCCGCGCGGTCACCGCAGAGAGGTCGCCGGTGGCGGACAGCGAGGCGACCTGGCTGTAGGTGAGGCAGCGCGCGCTGGCCGGGTTTTGGTCCAAACCGAACCGGTCGATGAGCAGTTCGACGAGCGGGTCGGCCGGCCGGGTCGGGGTCGGGTCGGGCACGACGGGCCGAAACACCGCCACCCGGCCGACTTCACGCGCGAGCAACTCCGCGACACCGAGCGCCACGACGGTCTTGCCGGCGCGCGCCCGAGTCGACGTGATGTAAAGGCTCGACGACACGATGCGGCAGTTTAGTTACCGCCAACCGGTCACGCGCTGCGGAACAAAGTCCCGAGCACGGGCCTGACCTCGATCGCGCTTAGGTCGGCGGGTTCGGTCGCCAGCGCGCGGACGACGTCCGCACAACCGACCTACCGGTCAGCGGCGCGAGGCCGCGGCAGTCGAGTTCCGGACCACCAGGCTGGTCGCGATCGTCTCGACGTGCGCCAGATCGGCGTGCCCTTCGACCGCGGCGCGCAGCAGCGCGGCGCCCTTCGCGCCCATCTCTTCGGCCGGCAAGCGCACCGATGTCAACGACGGGTGCATGACCGGCGACAGCACCAGGTCGTCGAAGCCGGTGACCGAGACCTCGTCGGGCACCGCGACCCCGATCTCATGCAACGCGCTCAAAACGCCGTAGGCCTGCAGGTCTGTCGCGCACGCGATCGTCGTCGCACCGTCGGAATGCCACGTCTCCCAAAGCTTCAACGTGGTTTCGCGGACGTCATCGACGTCGATCGGGGTGGTCACCGCGGTGATGTCCGCCCCAGCGCGACGCATCGCTCGGCGAAACGCCTCCTTGCGCACCGCGAAGGTGCGGCTGGCGGTGCTCGCCTCGAGGTAGACGATCTGCCGATGCCCCAGCCCAAGCAGGTGCCCCGCCAGCGCGACGGCGCCGCCGACGAGGTCGAAGTTGACCCGCACGAACTCGTCGGTGTCGATCGGCGAGTCCAGCAACACCACCGGCACGCCCGGACGCAGGTCGGCGACGAATTTGGGGTCGACCGCGAACAAGATCATGCCGTCGACGCCGAGCGAGAGCAGTTCCTCGACGTTCTTGCGGGCGACGCTCTGCCCGACGTCGGTCGCCATCAACAGCACCTGGTACGCGCTGCCGAGCGCGTGCAAGACGCCCATCTGGACGGACCCGAAGAACGGGTTGGCGGTGTCCGGCGCGACGAAGCCGATCAGTCCGGAACGACCGGTGGCAAGGCTTTGTCCGCGCCGGTCGATGCGGTAGCCGAGGCGCTCTGCCGCCGCGTGCACCCTGCGGCTGGTGGCCGCGGTGACCCGCCCCTCCGCCTTGCCGTTGAGCACCAGCGAGACGGTCGCCGCCGAGACCCCCGCGGCCCGGCCGACGTCAGCCGCCGTGGCCCGCTTCGGCGCAGGCGCCGTAGGCTCCCGCTCGCTCACCGATGCGCTCCAATCGCGAATCATCGCGCCTGTGCGCGCGATTTGCTGATCGTAGGCGATGGATCGCGCCGCGGTGCGGGACTCCGCGGACGATCAAGGCGAGCGCTTAACTTCGCGCGCAGGACGGACAGGTGCCGACAACCTCGACAGTGTGCGAGACGTCGACGAAGCCGGCCTCCGCGGCCACCCGTTCCGCCCACCGCTCGACCGCCGCGCCCGACACCTCGACCGTTCGGCCGCACACCCTGCACAGCAAGTGGTGGTGGTGGGCGCTGGTGTCGCACCGGCGGTACAGCGTCTCGCCGTCCTGCGAGCGAACCGTGTCGACCAGCCCGCTCTCGGCGAGCGCGCGCAGCTGGTTGTAGACGGTGGTCAAGCCGACCGCCTCCCCCCGCGAGCGCAGCTCCTCGTGCAGCTCCTGAGCGCTGCGAAACTCCTGCGACTCGTCGATGACCGCGGCGAGCGCCCGCTTCTGCCGCGTGGAACGGCCGGCCGCCGGCGTCATCGACGGCCGCCATAGGTGCAGTTGGAAACGGTAACCATTACCATGAGAGCCTATCGGAAATCGTTGCAGATAAGCAACGGACGACGCGAGGAGTGGCCGTGCCGCGACGCCGAGGGGGCCGTGCGCTCCGGTTCGCGCTGCGCGCAGGGCCCCGCGCCGCGCCGCGCGCGTCGTCCGGGCTCCTTGCCGTGGCGCTGCGCGCGTCGTCCGGGCTCCTTGCCGTGGTGCTGCTCGCCGGCTGCGCCACCACACCGGCGCGCGCCGGCGCCGCCGGCAAGCTGCGC
>DASVDW010000144.1:0-4944 GCA_036380925.1 Acidothermaceae bacterium | reverse complement strand
GTGCCGCTGAACAACGTCACCGTGCGCACCCGCTTTGGATGGCGGAGCAGCATCACCTGCTCGGCCGTCGTCCCGTACGAGATGCCCATCAGGTTCGCCGTCCGGTATCCGAGTGCGCCGAGCACCTGGTCGACGTCGTCGACGAACATCGCCGTCGTGTAGAAGCGGATGTCGGCCGGCAAGCTCGCAAGGCACGACTCGACGCTTCGGTTGAACGCCGCCTTGTCGTCGGTTGAAGGGAACGACGGGCAGTTGAGCGGATTCGAGTCGCCGGTGCCGCGCTGATCGATGAACACCAAATCGCGGTGCACGCGCGCGTTGACCAGGGAGTTGAGTGTCGACGTGACCGCGGCCACCGCCGAGTCGCCGGGGCCGCCCGCGAACCACACGATCGGATCGGGCGCGCGCTCCGTGCTCGACGCCGGGACGACGACGACGTTGACGCCGATCGTGCGACCCCGCCCGGTGAGCCGGTTTTCCGGCACGCTCAGCGTGCCGCATCGCGCGGGCGTGCCCTGCACCGTGCACGACGCCGTCGTCAGTTTGGCCGACGTGCTGTGGTCGCCACCGCACGCGGCAACCGGGAGGAGGGTGAGTGCGACGACGACGCCGACGCGTTGCACAAGGCGCCTTGGAGCTTTCCGCCGGGTTGCGCGAACGCGTGGCTCGTCCATGGCAGGCCTTTCTGCGACTGTCGGTGCGGACCCTAAGGTCCGCGGCTCAGGCGCAGAAGGGACCAATGGATCGGCGGTGGGCACGAACGTCCCCGCTCATCTGCGAGCCAGATCGGCCGGCAACCGGCGTGTCGGTGTGCAAACACTTGTGGGCCGGGCCGCCTGGCATGGCGCCCCGGCCCACAGGTGGACACTCAGCGGGCGCCGACCGGGGTGTCGGTCGTCACCAGGGCGGTAGATGGGTCGGCGGGACGGGTCATGCCGTCACGGTCGCGCGTCGCGGCTCGCGCGTCGTGACCAGCGCGCGCGCCCGCGCGGCCAGCCACAGCCCGGATGCGCCGACCAGGCCGTACACGACGCGGGACGCCGCGTTTGTCTCGCCGAAGTCGAGCCCGAACACCGCGGCGACCAGGTCGAAGCGGGCGACCGCCACCAATCCCCAGTTCAGCGCGCCGACGATCACCAGGGCCAGCGCCACAACGTCTATCTTCCTCATTGCTTTCTCCTTGTTCAGGTTCTGTCGAGGTATCAAGCCTGCGACGCTCCACAGAAGTTGTCAAGTGATTGTCGAAGTTTTCTGTCGAGGGTGTGTACAGTGACAGCCATGGACGGCACGATCCGGATCGGCGAGCTCGCCCGGCGCACCGGCGTCTCCCCCGAGCTGCTGCGCGCCTGGGAGACCCGCTACGGGCTGCTCCAACCGACCCGCTCCGCCGGCGGGTTCCGCCTGTACACCGCCGCCGACGAGACCCGCATCCGGCGGATGACGAGGCTGATCGCCGACGGCGTGTCCGCCGCCGAGGCCGCCCGCCAGGCGCTCACCGGCGACGACGCGCGACCCGCGCTCGAGCCGCCGATCGTCGACCAGCTCGCCGACCGGCTCCGCGCCGCGCTCGACGCCTTCGACGGCGCCGGCGCGCACGCCGTCCTCGACCGGTTGCTCGCCGCGGTGTCGGTCGACGCCGCGCTCACCGACGTCGTCCTGCCCTACCTGCGCGACCTCGGCGACCGGTGGGCCGCCGGCCGGGCCACCGTGGCGCACGAGCATTTCGCGTCCAACCTCATCCGCGGGCGGCTTCTCGCACTCGCCCGCGACTGGGACCGCGGAGCCGGACCAGCCCTCCTGCTCGCCTGCCTCCCCGGCGAGGCTCACGACCTCGGCCTGATCACCTTCGGCATCCTCGCCGCCCGACGCGGATGGCGCGTCACCTTTCTGGGCGCCGACACCCCGCTCGACACCATCCACACCGCCATCCGCGACACCCACCCCTCCCTCACCGTCCTGGTCGCGCTCAACCCCACCCTGATCACCACGCACGCGGACGGCCTGCGACGCGTCACCGCGCAATCCCGCACCGCCATCGCCGGAAACACCGACACCCACGTCGCCGACCACCTCGGCGCCACCGCACTCCCCAACGACATCCCCCGCGCGGCCGAGTCACTCGTCCCGTGACCGCGCACGCGGCACGTCGACCACGGACCGGCGCGCCGGACGCCGCCCGTCCGTCGTCCACCGATGGAAATCTCCCGAGCGGCTCGGGACAGCCGCCTCATGACGGTGGGACAAAGTCGCGGGCAGCCTTCCTCGCAGTCCGATCGAATCGAATTGGAGGAACTCGAATGACTCAGGCTCAGGCTTCTTTGGACACGCATGGCTCTGGCGTTGCCGGCCGGGCGCGCGCGGCGCGGATCGGCGCCGGCGTCGCACTCCTGGCAATGGCGCTCGTGACCTACGGCGCGTACGGAGACTCGCAGGCGAGCAGCTCGCAGAAGTCGGCGGTGCCGGAGCTGCTGGTGTTCGCCGTCGTGGCAGCTGGGATCGTCTACGGACTGCTGGCGCCGCTGGCCCAACGGTCGGTGGCTGGTCAGCGGGCCGCCGCTCGGCGGTGGGCCATCGGCCTGGCGGTCGCGTCGGTGCTGTCACTCGCGATCTTTTGGAGCGGCCTCCCGCTCATCCTCGGTGGCGCCGCCGCGCTTGTCGGCCACGAAGGTCGATCGCAATTCACGGGTGCGCGTGCCTTTCGCGCGGCGTGGTGGATCGGACTGGGCGCCGGCGCCCTAGCGGTGATCGTCACCATCGTCGGCAACACGCTGCACTGAGCCCCGCGGGTGATCAGCGCGAACGCCAGACGACGCCGCGCAGTTCCGGGAGACTTCGCTGTGACGCGGAGTCGGCAGATGGGCGGACGGCGGTGACACAGCGAACGATGCGGGCGGCGGCGGCCACGGCTGTCGCCGCCACGCTCGCGGGCTGGATTCTCGGCGTCGTACTGGCCGTGTCGGACGGCCGAGGATTCGGCGCCTTGTTCGGGGTCGGCGGCGTCGCGTTCGCCGTCGTCGGGGCGCTCGTGGTCTGGCAACGGCCGGAGAACCGGCTGGGGTCGCTGTTTTGCGTCAGTGGCGTCGTCCTGACCCTGCTCGGTGCCGGCGGCGAATACAGCCGGTACGCCGCCGCGCACCCCGCCGCGGGTCTGCCAGGCGGCGTCGCGGTCTCGTGGCTCGCCGATGCGGCCGCCATCCCGACGACGGCGCTGTTCGCCGGGATCATCCCGCAGCTGTTTCCCGACGGCCGAGTTCTGTCGAGACGATGGCGGCCGACGCTGTGGTGCGGCTGGGCGTTCATCGCCCTCGCCACCATCGGTAACGCGCTGATGCCGCAGAATTTGGAGAGCGTCCCGGGGCGGATGAACCCCTACGCCGTGCCCTCGCTTCGCGGCGTGTGGTCGACGATGATCGCGGCCAGCGCCCCGCTCGGCTTGGCCGCGCTCGTCGCCAGCATGGTCACGTTGACGCTGCGATGGCGGCGGTCGAAAGGTGACGAGCGGCAGCAGCTCAAGTGGTTCCTCGGCGCCGTGGCGCTGTTGCCGGCGCCCCTGCTGCTGCGCGACGCCGCGCGAGACGCCAGCGACGCGCTGCTCAGTCTGGCTTTCGTCGTGATCCCGGTGTCGCTCGGGATTGCGGTGCTGCGCTTTCGTCTTTACAACCTCAACCTGGTCGTGCGTCGCGCCGCGGCATACGCGGTCGTGAGCGCTGTCGTCGCCGGCGTCTATCTGGGAATCGTCGCGGCTGTCCAAGCCGGTGTCGGGCGCGACGCGAGTTCAAGCGAGCACGTGATCGCGGCGGTCGCGGCCGCAGCCCTCTTCCAGCCGCTGCGCGGGCTGGTGCAGCGGGTCATCGACCAGGTCTTCTACGGTGACCGGCTACGGCCGTATGAGGTGATGAACCGCATCGGCCGTCAGCTCGAACACGCCATCGTCCCTGGGAACGTGTTGCCCGGTGTCGTCACGGCCGTCAGCGACGCGCTGCGGGTGCCCTACGTCGCGGTCGAGTTGGACGAGGCCTCGCGAGGGTCGTGGGTCGCTGCCGAGCACGGCCGCCGGCCGGATCACGTCGAGACGTTTTCGCTGACCTACCAAGCGGACGCTGTTGGCCGACTGCTCGTCGCGCCCCGCGCGGTCGGGCAGCCGCTCGAGCCGGTAGACCGACAGCTGCTGGCCGATCTGGCGCGGCACGTCGGCGTCGCCGCGCACGCCGTCAAGGCGACCCTTGCGCTGCAGCGCTCCCGCGCGGACCTCATCACCGCGCGAGAGGAGGAGAGGCGGCGACTCCGTCGCGAGCTGCACGAGGGCCTCGGACCCACACTGGCCGGTGTCGCCCTCGGGCTGGGCGCGGCGCGGGCGCAGTTGCGGACGTCACCCGAGCGCGCCGACGCCCTCCTCGCAACGCTCGTGAGTCAAGCCGAGCAGGCGATCGCCGACATCCGACGGGTCGTCTACGGGCTGCGGCCGCCGGCGCTCGACGAGCTCGGGCTGGTGCGCGCACTGCAGTTGCACGCCCAGCAGCTGACGGCGACCGCTCCTTTTCTCTCGGTGGATGTCGAGGTTTCCGGCGACACGGCGCAGCGGTTGCCTGCGGCCGTCGAAGTGGCCGCGTTTCGCATCGCCTCCGAGGCTCTGTCCAACGTCGTCCGGCACGCCGACGCGACCAGGTGCGCGGTGGAGCTGTCACTCAACGGCGCGCTCGACATCGTCGTCACCGATGACGGCCGCGGGTTGCCCGCAGACCACCACGCGGGTGTCGGTGTCACCGGTATGCGCGAGCGTGCCGACGAGCTCGGTGGCACGCTGACGATCACATCCAGCGACGGCAAAGGAACGGTGGTGTGCGCGCGCCTGCCGATCGTGCCGACGCCATGACCGAGGTGTTGCGCGTGATAATCGCCGACGACCACCCGATCTTCCGCGGTGGTCTTCGCGCCCTGCTCGGC
>DASVDW010000143.1:0-35197 GCA_036380925.1 Acidothermaceae bacterium | reverse complement strand
CGCCATGGCGGACTCGGTCGGTGGTCTGGAGGCGGCGCGCGACGTCAGCTTGTTCTTCGCGGTCGTCACCACGGTCGCGGTGTATGGCATCGGCAACCGGTTGTTCGGCCGGGCGGCGGGCGTCATCGCGGCGGCCTCGTTTGTGCTTTGCGGTTCCGTCATCTACATCTCGCACTTCGCGACGTACGACGCGATGATGATGGCCCTCGTCGCGGTGGCAGCGTGGATCGCGATCGCCAGCGCGCAGCGCGACGGCTTCGCATGGGGCCCGCTCGTCGCGCTGCTGTTGGCGCTCGCGTTCTTGACCAAGTACGCGGGCGCCGCCTACGCGCCGATCGTGATTGCCATCGCGGTTGTGGTCGGATACCCGTTGTACGGCTGGAAGATTCTGCGTCGTGGGGTGTTCGCCGCGATCGCGACGCTCACCATCGCGTACGCGGTGATCGAGCTGTGGGGCCGCAGCATGGTCCCCGGTATCCGCTCGACCACATCGAGCCGGGATGTCCTCAGCCACGCCGCGCCATCATTCCTGCTCAAAGAGGTCGCCATGTGGGTCGGTCCGTGGCTGGCGCTGGCTCTCGTCGGCGCGTTGTTCCGACTGCGCAGGCAGGGTTTGCTGGTGGCGCTGCTGCTCATCGGGTCGGTGATCGGCCCGCTGGACCAGGTGCGCATCGGCGAGGCGACGTCGCTCGCCAAGCACGTGGCGTTCGGGATCGTCTTCGCCGCGCCGCTTGTCGGCGACCTGTTCGCCAGAGGGTTGCGTCGCGCCGGAGGAGTGCGGATCGTCAGCGGGCTGGCGCTGGCCGGCGTGCTCGCGGTGCTGGCGAGTTCCGGACTTCGGTACTCCCATCAGTTCATGACCGGCTGGGTCGACGACGCGCCGCTTCGTCCAGTGCTGGCGACGGCCATCGCACGGCATCCGGATCAGAAGATCCTCGGCGAGCGCTACGCGCCACAGCGCTACGAGCTACGGGAGCAGACCAAGCCGAATCAGTGGTACGACACGTACTACTTCAGCTACGACGGCAAGGTCAACAAGCCCGCCTACGCCGAGGCGATCGACCAGCACTACTTCGGCGTCATCTACCTCGACCAGACGACGCCGTTCGGCGCGTTCGTGTACGACTACCTAAAACAGCATCCCGGCTATTACCAGCTCACGACGAAGGTGCCGCGGTATTTGCGCGGCGAGCTTGTCGGGCACTGGTCCGTCTTCACCGCGCCGACGCACGGAGGCTGACGACACATGCCATCGGTGACGATCGTGGTGCCGACGTTCAACGAGTCGGGCAACGTGCCGGAGCTGGTGCGGCGGCTTGACGCGGTCCGCGACCGCGCGGGCATCGACGAGGTGATTTTCGTCGACGACTCGACCGACGACACCCCTACCGTGATTGCGCAGGCGTCGGAGCGCGTCGACGTGCCGGTGCGGTTGGTGCACCGCGCGGAGGCCGAGCGCGATGGCGGTCTCTCCGGCGCCGTCGTGACGGGCATCGCCGCGGCGAACTCGCCGTGGGTGATCGTGATGGACGCCGACTTGCAGCATCCGCCGGAGGACGTCCCCCGGCTGATGGCGGCCGCTGGTCAGCCGAACGTCGACACCGTCGTCGCGTCGCGCTACTGCCCTGGCGGCGGCGCGCAAGGGCTCGGCAGCGGACTGCGCAGGCTGGTGTCGACGGGCTCCACCCGGTTGGCGGCGCTGTTGTTCCCGCTGCGGTTGCGCCGTTGCACCGACAGCATGACCGGCTTCTTCGCCGTCCGCCGCGACGCCATCGACCTGAGTTCGCTGCGGCCGCGCGGCTTCAAGATCTTGCTGGAGATCCTGGTGCGGCATCGGGTGCGGGTCATGGAGGTGCCATTCGTGTTCGCCGAGCGGCGAAGCGGCGATTCGAAGGCCTCCGCCCGCGAAGGTTTGCGCTTCGTGCTCCAACTCGCCGAGCTGCGCTGGCACATGTGGTGGGCGACCAAGCGGGCGCGCGAGATGGTGACGTTCGGCGCCGTCGGTGTGCTGAATCTGCTCATCGACGTGGGTCTTTTCAACCTGTTGCTGCTCGGTCTGCGGCACGACGCCGCCGTTGCCAAGGTCGTGTCGACCACAGCGGCCACGGTCAGCTCCTACTTCATGAACCGGCACTGGACCTGGCGGCATCGGACGCGCTCCGGCGTGCATCGCGAGCTGCCGTTGTTCGCCGCGCTGTCCGCGGTCGGGCTCGGGATTGCAGAGGCATGCCTATGGATCTCACACGATCTGCTCGGTCACACCTCCGCCCTCGCCGACAACATCGCGGCCAATGGCTTCGGGCTCGCGCTCGGGATGGTGTGGCGGTTCCTGTCGTTCAAGAAGTGGGTGTTCACCGCGCCGCTGGTGCCGGCGGAGCCGGCCGACGCGGCGCGCGTGCGCCGTCCGCGAAGGCACTTGTCGCGCTCATAGCGATCTCGGTGCTCCTCACCGCCGTCGCTCTTGTCGTGGCGTCGCCGACGACCAGGACGTCGACGCCTCGGTTCGGCGTCTACGCAGGACCCGGCGCGAGCGGCCTCGCCGCGGCGGCGAGGTTCGAGCGGACGACGGGAGCGCCGCTGGCGCAGGTGTTGGATTTCGCGGCCGCGGACGACTGGACGGGCATGACCCGGCCGCAATGGCTGCTTCGGCCGCACAGTGGCAGTGACCTGCGGCTGGAGTACTCGCTGCCGATGTTTCCCGATGCTGGGGACGGTTCGCTGGCGTCTTGCGCCGGTGGTCGCTACGACCGGCATTGGGCCGAACTCGCGCGCAACCTGGTCGCCGCTCGGCTTGCCGACGCGATCGTGCGTCCGGGCTGGGAGTTCAACGGAGGTTGGTATCGGTGGGCGGCGAAGGGACGTGCCGCGGAGTATGTCGGCTGTTTCCGGCACGTCGTCACCAGCATGCGCGCTGCCGCGGGAAGTCAATTCCGCTTTGACTGGAATCCGACCGTCGGAGCGGGGGAATTCCCAGCGGAGCAGGCTTACCCGGGCGACGCGTACGTCGATTTCGTCGGCGTCGACAGCTACGACACGTCGACTTGGAGCACGCTCCTGAACGGCGACCACGGGCTCGCGTTTTGGAGCCGGTTCGCCGCACGCCATCACAAGTCGATGGCCATCCCGGAGTGGGGTGTGCTCGGCGGCGGAGGCGCGCGGGGCGACGACCCGCGCTACATCGACCAGATGTTCGCGTTCATGACCAACCCGGGAAACCACGTGGCCTACGAGCAGTACTTCGACGTCGATTCCTCGGTTGGGCGGCACAGCATCGACCCTGGGACCCGCTTTCCCAAATCGCGGGCGAAGTTCCTTGCGTGGATGCGGAAGCTGAGCTGATCAGACCGCGCTGCTCAACGCCCGCTCGACACGGTTGCGGCCGCGGCCCGCCGAGACGGTCTGGCCGAGCGGCGTCGCGCCCTGCAGTTTGGCAACCACCAACTCGGCGTCTTGGACCGACGTGTTGGGCAGGACCAGCACGAACTCCTCGCCACCCACGCGAGCCAGCATGTCGACTGCTCGCAGTTGCCCTGCCCAGGCCGCAGACCGACTTTCAGATCTCGCAGTCGCGCCGCTCTGCTAGGGCGTCGTGGGCGCCAGCCGCACCCGCATCATCGGGATGAAGACGTGCGCGAGCGGGCCGATGCTGACCGCGTACAGGACGGTGCCGACGCCCACGGTGCCGCCCAGGGCGAAACCGACGATCAAGACGGTGACTTCGATGATCGTGCGGACCAGGCGGATTGAATGGCCGCGCGCCGCCCAGCCGGTCATCAACCCGTCGCGCGGACCGGGGCCGAGCCCGGCGCCGATGTAGCAGCCGGTCGCGACGCCGTTGAGCACCACGGCGGCGATCAGGGTGGCGACCCGGGCGCCCATGTCGTGCGGCGCTGAGACGTGCGCCAGCACGAGGTTGACGACCGCGCCGATGACGATCACGTTCGACAACGTGCCGAAGCCGGGCCGTTGGCGCAGCGGGATCCACAGCAACAGCACCGCGGCGCCGACGATGATCGACCAGGTGCCGATGCCAAGCCCGATGGTGCGCGACAGGCCCTGGTGGAAGACGTCCCACGGGTCGAGCCCGAGACCGGCGAGCACCAGCATGGCGTCGCTGACGCCGTACAGGATCAGCCCGATGTAGAGCTGGGCCAGCCGCCGGGGGAGCCGGTTGTCACGGGAGAAGATCGGACGACGGGCGGCGGGCGGCGGCTTGGGCACGTGGAGCACAATGCCGGACGGCGGGTGTTCATTCCACGCCATTTCGGCCCGACTGCCCCGCCGCCCGGGACGAAAGGCACTGTCGCCGCGCCGTCGCCGCGCCAACCATCGAGGCGTGGCTGTCGCGTCGCTGCGGGATGCCGCAGCAGAGTCGTCGAGCACCTGCGTCGTGTTCGACGTGGCCGGTCTGCAGGCGCTGATCGACGAGTTGATCCGACGCGGCTACACCGTCGTCGGGCCAACCGTGCGCGAGGGCGGGATCGTGGCTGCAGAGATCCACTCGATCGACGACCTGCCACGAGGTGTCGCCGACCACCAGCAGCCCGGTGAGTACCGGTTGAGCGAGAGTGGCGCGGACGAGTTCTTCGGCTTCGCCAGCGGCGCGACGTCGTGGAAACCCGTTCTCTTCCCGCCGCGGCGGATGCTATGGCGCCACACCACCGCCGCGGCGCCGGTTCCCGAGCCGCTGGACGACACACCGCGGGCGTTGCTCGGGGTCCGGGCGTGCGACCTGCGCGCGATCGAGGTCCAGGATCGGGTGTTCGCCGACCGCGCCTTCATCGACCCCGACTACGTGTCACGGCGGCGCAACACGTTCATCGTCGCGGTGACCTGCGGCCATCCGTCGCAGACGTGCTTTTGCACCTCGATGGGCGGCGGCCCCAAGCCCTCCGGCGGGTACGACGTCCTGCTGACCGAACTCGTGGACGACGAGGGGCGCCGCTTCGTCGTCGACACCGGCACGGCGGCGGGCGCAGACGTGGTGGCGGCGATCGCCTCGCGGCCGGCGTCCAGTGCAGAACGCACCGCGGCGGACGACGTCGCGGAGCGGGCGGCCGCGCGAATCGAGCGGCGGGTGGACACCGACGGACTGCGCGACCGGCTCTACGAGGCCCGGGAGCACCCGCAGTGGGACGACATCGCGAGCAGGTGCCTCTCCTGCGGTAACTGCACCTTGGTGTGCCCCACCTGCTTTTGCGTCACCACCAACGACGTCGAGGACCTCGCCGGCCCGGTCGGGCGCGAGCGGGTCTGGGACTCCTGCTTCGTCGTCGAGTACTCCTACATCCACGGCGGACCGATCCGGCGGTCGACGCAAGCCCGCTACCGGCAATGGCTCACCCATAAGTTCGCCTCGTGGATCGACCAATTCGGCACGAGCGGATGCGTCGGCTGCGGGCGCTGCGTCACGTGGTGTCCGGTCGGCATCGACATCACCGAGGAACTCGCCCGGCTCTCGGTGCGACCTGCGACCGCTTCCGACAAGGAGGGGCGATGAAGGACCTCACCCAACTCCTCTCCGAACAACCAATCTTCAGCGACCTCGGCAACGACATGTTCGCTTTGGTCGCGGGTTGCGCGCACAACGAGCACTTCGGCGTGGACGAATACCTGTTCCGGACCGGCGAGCCAGCGGACCGCTTCTTCCTTGTGCGACGCGGCCTGGTGGCGCTCGAGCTGGTGCGAACAGCGGGGTCGAGACTCATCGTCGACACCGTGTCGACCGGTGAGATCGCCGGATTGTCGTGGCTCGTTCCGCCGTACCGCTGGAATCTCGACGCCCGAGCGGTGGAGGAGACGAGCGCGGTCTCGATCGACGCCAGCTGCCTGCGGCGCAAGTGCGACGACGAGCCGCGTGTCGGATACGTGCTGCTACAGCGTGTTTCCAGCGCGATGTATCAGCGGATGCACGCCGCGCGGGTGCGGATGGCCGACGTCTACGGGGTGCCGGCGAATGACTGACACGGCGGCGCCGACACGCACCGAGCTCGCGAGGGAACTCGGCGAACCGATGCTGCCGCGACCGTACGTCGTCCAGCAAACGAAACGTGAGACGGCCGACACCGCGACGCTTTCGCTCGCGTCCCTCGACGGCGTTCCAACGCCGTTCGCGCCCGGTCAGTTCACCGTCGTCGGACGGCCCGGCTGGGGCGAGGTGCCCATCTCCATCAGCGGCGACCCCGCGCACCCGGACCATCTGGAGCACACCGTGCGGGCGGTGGGTGACGCCAGCCGCGCGCTGGTCTCGGCGCGTCCGGGTGACACGCTGCTGTTGCGCGGACCGTACGGGGTCGGCTGGGACGTCGCGGACGGCGTCGGCGGCAATGTCGTCATCGTCGCGGGCGGCATCGGATTGGCCCCGCTTCGACCGGCGCTGCTGCAGATCCTGGCGCATCGCCCGCGCTACCGCAGGGTCTTCCTGGTCTATGGCGCTCGGGCGCCGCACGAAATGCTGTTCACCCGCCAGCTCGAGCACTGGCGCGGACGTTTCGACATCGAGGTCGCCGTCACCGTCGACGCGGCGACACCGGAGTGGCGCGGGCACGTTGGTCTGGTGACCAGCGTGCTGCCGCGCTCCTACCTCGACCCTGACGCGACGCTCGCCTTGGTGTGCGGCCCGGAAATCATGATGCGCATCGCGGCCGACGCGCTGGTCACCGCTGGGTTGCGACCCGACCGGGTCAAGGTGTCGCTCGAGCGCAGCATGAAATGCGGCATCGGCGTGTGCGGCCACTGCCAGCTGCGTGAGCTGTTCGTCTGTCTCGACGGCCCGGTGTTTCGCTACGACCGGGTCGCCGCCTTGATGACGGCGCGGGAGTTGTGAGATGGCTGCCACGCCCTCGTCAGCGCGAACCGGCGCCCGTCGCCGGTTGCCGAAGCTCGCGGTCTGGAAGTTCGCGTCGTGCGACGGTTGTCAGCTCAGCCTGCTCAACCTCGAGGACGAGTTGCTCGCGTTGGCCGGCGAGGTCGACATCGCCTACTTCACCGAGGCGAGCGCGGCGACCAAGCCCGGACCGTATGACCTGTCGCTCGTCGAGGGATCGATAACCACCGCGGACGACGCGGAGCGCATCCGCCGGGTGCGCGCGATGTCGAAGGCGCTGGTGACGATCGGCGCGTGCGCGACCAGTGGCGGCATCCAGGCGTTGCGCAACTTCGCCGACGTCGCCGAGTGGACCTCGCTGGTGTACGCGCATCCCGACTACATCAGCACGCTCGCCGAGTCGACACCGATCTCCGCGCACGTGCCGGTCGACTTCGAGCTGCATGGCTGCCCGGTGGGCCGCGACCAGCTGCTGAAGCTGATCACCACTTTTCTCGCGGGTCGAACGCCCAAGAACCCGACCGAGGGCGTCTGCGCGGAGTGCAAACGCGCGGGAAATGTGTGCGTCGCGGTGGCCCGAGGGTTGGTCTGTCTGGGGCCGGTGACCCAGGCGGGGTGCGGCGCGCTGTGTCCGTCGTACGGTCGTGGCTGCTTCGGTTGCTACGGCCCGGCGCGCATCACCAACGTGCCCGCGCTCGCGGCGAAACTCCACGAGACGGGATTGAGCGAGCGCGACGTGCGACGCGTCTTCCACCAGTTCACCGCGGCGGCGGAACCCTTCCGTTCCGGGAGCGAGACTCATGACGACAAAGCCCGACGCTAACTACCTGTTCCGGGTCGCAAACCTAGCCCGGGTCGAGGGCGAGGGCGCGCTGCGGATCCGCGTCCGCGACGGCGAAGTCGGCGAAGTCGAGCTGCAGATCTTCGAGCCGCCGCGCTTTTTCGAGGCGCTCTTGCGGGGTCGGGCGTTCACAGAGGCGCCCGACATTACGGCGCGCATCTGCGGCATCTGCCCGGTCGCGTACCAGACCAGCTCCTGCCAGGCGATGGAGCAGGTGTGCGAAGTCGAGCTGCCAGAAGAGTTGCGTCGGTTGCGACGACTGCTGTATTGCGGCGAATGGATCGAAAGCCATGCGCTGCATGTGTATCTGCTGCACGCGCCCGACTTCTTGGGCTACCCCGGCGCCGTGGAGCTGGCGAAAGACCATCGCGACGTGGTCGAGCGAGGGCTGCGGCTGAAGAAGGCGGGGAACGCGCTGATGACCGCCGTCGGCGGCCGCGCGGTGCATCCGGTCAACGTGCGCGTCGGTGGTTTTCATCGGCTGCCGACCTTGTCAGAGCTTCGGGCCGTCCGGGCCGATGTGGCGCGGGCGTTGGACGACGCGATCGCCACCGTTGAAATCACCGCGGGATTCGACTTTCCCGACGTCGAGCATTCACACGACTACCTGTCGTTGCGTCCTGCAAACGGCGAATACCCGATCGAGAACGGCGTCATCGTGGCGAGCAACGGCGTCACCTTTCCCGCCGACGACTTCGAAGCCCACATCAGTGAGCAGCACGTCGCGCGGTCGAACGCGTTGCACGCGAAATTCGACGACGTCGACAGCTACCTCGTCGGGCCGCTCGCCCGGTATTCGTTGAACTACGACCGGCTGTCACCGTTGGCTCGCGCCGCGGCGCAGAAGGCCGGACTCGGCCGCAGCTGCCACAACCCGTTCCGCTCTATCGTCGTCCGTTCCGTCGAGATCGTGCAGGCGTGTGAAGACGCGCTGTCGATCCTCGACTCTTGGGATGGCGCGCCCACTGCTTCGGTTCCGGTTAAGCCGCGAGCTGGCGTCGGGCATGGCGTGAGCGAGGCGCCCCGCGGGATTCTTTACCACCGTTACCAAATCTCGGATGACGGCACGATAGAGGCCGCGCGCATCGTGCCGCCCACATCGCAAAATCAGCCAGCCATCGAGGCAGACTTGCGCCAGGTGGTGGAGTCGTTCATTGACCTGCCGGAGGAGGTGCTGGCGTTGCGGTGCGAGCAGACGATCCGCAACTACGACCCGTGCATCTCGTGCGCGACGCACTTTCTCGACCTGCGGATCGAGCGCGAGTGACGATGGCGCGCGGTGATGTGCTGGTCGCCGGCGTCGGCCGGCTTGATCGGCGCGACGACGGTGTGGGTTTGGTGGTCGCGGCGGCCCTGCTGGAGAAGCGGCTGCGGGGTGTCGACGTGGTCACATTGGCGACGCCCATTTCGCTGCTGGAAGCGTGGGTCGGCTACCGACGGGTGGTGGTGGTCGACGCGGTGTTGAGTGGCCGGCCGGGCGGTTCGGTGAGGGTGGAGCAGGTTGGCGCTGATCCGTTGCCCGCTCGCGGAGGGTCGGGCGGGACACACGCTGTTGGCATTCCGGAGGTCATCGAACTTGGCCGCGCGCTGGGGTCGCTGCCGGAGGAGCTCACGATCGTGGGCGTCGAGGTGACCGACGTGGGCTTCGGCGCTGGCTTGTCGCCACGCGTCGCCACAGCGGTCGGAGAGGCAAGCCGAGTCGTCGCGGCGATCGCGTCGGGCGCTGCGTTGATTCAACCGGCGATGCCCTCGGTCCGAGCGGAGGACAGGACCGTGTCTGCGTGGCTGGCGAGGAGCGCCGGCACTTCGTCGGCGGGGATAGGGCGCGAGTACAAGTAGCCCTGCGCTAGTTGACAGCCAGCTTCGCGCAGCATGCGTTCCTGTTCCACGCGTTCGACGCCTTCAGCGACGGTGTTCAACCCGAGCCCGTGCGCCATGTCGAACACGGCGGCAAGCAGATGCGCGCTGTTGTCGTTGCCGGTGAAGTTCCGGTCGATTTTGATCGAGTCGACCGGGAGCTCGGCGAGGAGACTGAGCGCCGAGTAGCCGGTGCCGAAGTCATCGAGGGCGATCCGCACGCCGAGTGCCCGGAGTTGAGTGAGTGTCGCCGCGACGCGCGACCAGTCGTCAGCGTCGGTGTGCTCGGTGATCTCGATGAAGAGGTTCTGCGGCGGAAGCCCAGAAGCGTCCAGAGCCGCACGTACCGACGTGATCGCGTCACGCCGTTGGAGGTGCGTCGCGGACAGGTTCACGCCGATGGTGAGAGACTCGCCCGACCGCCGTCCGTGCCATTGCTTCATGGTGTGGCAAGCGTCGAGCAGCACGCGACGTTCGATCGCGTGCAGGTGGCCGCTGCGCTCGGCGAGAGCCAGAAAGTCAGCGGGTGGCAGGAGGCCGCGGTGCGGATGCTGCCAGCGGACCAACGCTTCGAAACCGACGATCGCGCGGGTGTCAAGGTCGACCAGCGGCTGATAATGCAGGACGAACTGTCCCTGCTCGACTGCATGCTGCAGGTCATCGCGTAGGGCGTATTCGCTACTGACCGCTTCATGCATCGCCGGCGTGAAGAGCTCGCATCGACCCTTGCCCTTCGCCTTGGCGACGTACATCGCCGTGTCCGCGTTGCGCAGCAGCGTCGCTGTTGTGTCGCTCCGGCTGGCCACGGCAACTCCCACACTGGTGCGCACCGCGATCTCGTATCCCTGGATGCTGAACGGCTGGTCCAGCGCGACCAGCATCCTCATCGCAGCTGCGACAGCGTCCGTGTCGGACCGCACGTCATGGAGCACGGCGGCGAACTCGTCGCCGCCGAGCCGGCCGACGACATCGCCAGGGCGCATGCATGACTGCAGCCTGCCAGCCACCGCTTGCAACAGGTGGTCGCCGACCTGGTGGCCAAGGGCGTCGTTCACGGTCTTGAAGTCGTCCAGGTCCAGGAATACCCCGGCTATGCCGCCTCCTGCGGCCAGCGCCGCCTCGAGCCGCTCGCCAAGGCTGCTCCGGTTCGGCAGCTGGGTGAGTCCGTCGAGCATCGCACGACGTGCCATCTCCTCCTGAAGCCGGACGCCGCCGAGTCCCAACGCCAGTTGGCCGACCAAGGCCTCCAGTGACCGCCGCAGGTCGGCGCGCAGCGGCCGAGACGAGTTCACGCGCAAGCTCGTCGGGGCGCCCCGATCGGTTCGCACCGGCAGCTCGATCACCTGGGCTTGCGACCCGCTGTCCGCCGCGGCCGCGGCCACACCCACGCGTCGAGTGGCCACCACCTGAGGGCCATCGCTGCCGGCCACCAGCAATGCGACCGACGCCGCAGGCACACCGGCCAGCAGCGACATCGCCGCAGTGAGACCGATCTCGTGAACCTCGTCCTCACGATGGGCCTGCAACAGCCGGTTGCCGCTTTCGGTGAGCAGCCGCTCGCGCCGACCGGCCTGCTCCCGGCGCGCCAGCGCTATCGCCAACATGCGGTCGGTGAGTGTGCACATCGCCAGGCTCGGAAGCAACCAACCGACGAGCGGTCCAGGCTGCAGCATGTGGTCGTGCACCGGCCGAACGATGAGCAGGATGTCCATGAGCGCCGTGTACGCGCCAGCCCTCACCACGGCACTGCGGGCGCCGCCGTACAGCGACCGAAAGAAGATCCCGTTGTAGATCGGACCGAGCATGATCGAAACCGAGCCTTGGCCCAGACCCATCAGCGCCAGCAGCCCGACTTCCACGACGTCTGACCACCAGGCGAAGCGACGCCGTCGAAATCCGCGCACCCAAAACGCAGCTAAGAGCCCCGCCGCGAGCACCGAAGTCACCGCCGACAGCCCATAGCGGGGGGACACGGTGGGTAGCACCAGGACATTGCCGATGACCGCTGCGGCGAGGAAGACGCCGCGGACCTGCTCGGAGAGCTCCGTCGGCCAGGGCAAACCCCGAATTCGGGAAAGAGGGCGGCACCGGTGCGCGACAGCGCCGATTGCGCCATCCATCGCCATGCGACTCGCCATGCATGTCCATCGGTCGGACCGTCCGCGAGGTTAGCCAGCCCGCCAAGAGATAGACATCTCGGGCTATTTGCTGCGGCGCTCGCCGCGACGAAGCTCGCCCGTCCGGCGCATGCGCGCGGGCTCGGCGTGATCCTCAACGCTTGCCGTGAGCAGCACCAGCTATGCCGCGACGGCGCGCGCTCTGGTCCTTCTATCCGCCGCGGCGTTGACCGGCCGCTCTACCGGTGGCATCTCCACGCCGTGCGTGGTCGCTTCGAAGTGCATGAACACGTGTCCCAGGGCCGGCGCGATCCAGCTGCCGGTCACCAGGAAACCGATCGTCAGCACGCTCAGCGCCAAAGTGATGGGCAGCAGAATCATGTTGCGGCAGTCCCAGTAGCCGAGGTGGTGGATGATCACGACGGCGGCCGCCGCCACGATCGGCAGCCCCCACCGCGCCACGGCTCCACCGGCGCCGGTCCAGCCCAAGGCGTGGACCATCTGCCACGTGATGTACGGCGGCAACGCCGAGAGCAGCACGCCTTCGGCGACGCCGTAGACACCGCCTTCCCACAGCAGCTCCCACCGCAACTGGCGCCCTTGAACGTGCCGGGTGACCGGCTGGCGTCGCATCGGCGCGTAGAGCAAGATCGCCGCCAGGGCGGCCGCCAGCAGACCCCATCCCCATCGGGCCGTCACCACGGCGCTGACATCCACCCCGAGCCACGCGACGTACCCGACTGCGAGACCAGCGGTCAACGCGAACAGCATCGGCACGTACCAGGGTCGACGGATGCGCAGCCGGGTGCCCGACAACCAGGCGATGCCGAACGCGACCGCGGTCACGCCGATCAACCAAATCAGTGAGCCCCACCAAACCGGCTCGTCAGTGGGAACAGGCATCGCCGCCCACCTTCTTTCGTCGCTGCGTCTTCTTTCGTCGCTGCGTCGCAACCGCGCAGCTCACGACGCTGCCGCTAAGGGCTACCTGGCGAGGTCGTGCGCTTTGCGTTCTACCTCGTCTTGATGGCGGATCATGAGTTCCTCGCCGCGGTGCACTCCGAAGTACCAGTGGAACCACACCCCCAGGCCCATGCCGATCGCCGGGAACACCGCCCAAGGGAACTCGGAGGCCACGAACACGTTCACCACCGCCAGCGCGACGACGATGACGACGGTGATCGCGGCGTGAATTCTTAACCCTCGTTGGCCTTCGCGGGCCGCCAGCAGTCGCTCCTCCGCCTTGTATTGGTCAAGCGAGACCTGTGACATGACGTACCTCCCTTGCCAGCCCCAGGCTTGCCGCCCGACTCGGCGGTCAAAAGAGGCGAAAGTCACGAACCGGGCTTCGCGAGCCACACGGTCGTGCGTGCGGTTGGGCGGTGGGCGTCGGTTGGCCCACCACCCAACCGGTTGGCTTAGACGCTCGCAAGCTCCGCTTCAAGACCAGTCGTCTTGCGTGCGCGTCGTGACGTGACGCCCACCACGATTGCCCAAAGCGGAAGCAGCATTGCCGGGGATGCGACATAGGACGCCAGCAACAGGACGGCGATGATCCGGCCGGTGACGGTTTGCCACCTTGGTGCGCTTGATGTTCGGCTCGCGTGTAAGCACATGAGGAACGTCGCCAGCGCGAACGAGTAAACGCCTCCAACGATGAGGATGAGCAGTCCGGCCTGGTCGAAGGCGTGTGCGACAGGGATGCCCACGAAGGTCCTCCCGGAGTTCATCTGCACCCCGACCGGGCCGAGTGCGACGCCGGCGCCGACAACCGTCGCCGTCGCGCCAAGCCATGCCGCGCGTTCGGCGAAGTCGGCGAGCGCACCTGGCGCGTATGCTCGGCGCAGCTCGCCGAAGAACCAAGCCATCAACCAGCTGCCGGCGACAAGGGCGAAGAACAGCAGCAGAGCGGCACCCCGGCGTCCGCTTGAGTTGTAGAAATCAGTGAACTGTTGGTCAGTGACTTTGCCACCGCCCGGCAGGAGGAAGACCGAGAACAGTCCGGCGGCAAAGAGAACGCCGGCAAGGACGGCGGCGGTGCCAAGCCGGCTTCGCGATCCTGACATTAGTGTGTCCTTTCGTTTCGACATTGCATCAGCTCGCCTCGTTGCCGTGGATGACGTTGTTGGCGCCGCCACTTGCATTGAGGACATCTGTGGGCGAACCGCTGATTCGATTGCCCGTGACGCGGTTGTGGTCGGCTGTGGCGCCACCGGTGATCGCCGTCGCGTCGAACAACCCAATTCCGAATCCGCCGAACATCGCGTCAACGGCAGGCACGTTGTCGAGGACATGATTTCCCGACACTTGGCTGTCGACTGTTCCGACGAGCGCGATGCCGACGCCGCTTACCGATGGCGCGGAGCCATCGCCAGGAAAGTAGCTGTCGTTTCGTTCGATCGTGTTCCCGGCGATCTTGACATCACCGGCCGACTCGCCCGCCGGGGTGTCGACCACCGCTATCCCGCCGGCATTGTCGACGAACGTGTTGGCGCTGACGCGCGCGCCGCGGGTGTCGAGCAGAGACAGGCCGAATCCGCTGTTGGCCGTGAACGTGCAGTCAGTGACGCGAACGTCGCGCGATCGCTGCAGCGACACGGCCGCATATCCGGTGGCGCCAGTGACCGTGATGCGGGCGAGGACTGTGCCGGTGCCGTAGAAGGAGTCGATGCTGTCGTTGTCGCCGTTCGCCGTGAAGTCGGTGACGACAAGCCCTGCGGTGCCGTCGGACTCGATACCTGCTGCGAAACCGTCTACCTCGAGGCTGGCGATGTGAACGTCTGCCACCGGTTCGACAACGCTCGGAAGATCGCCTGCTCCCGGGTCGGCGGGCCCTCCCAGCGTGCCCGTGACGCAAATGCCGACGGGAAGCAATTGCCCGTCCGGAAGATTCGCGTCCGCGTCCTTCGTGCACCGATTCGTGGTGATCGATGTCGGTGGCACCAGCCGGACAGCGCCAACGCCGCGCAGAGTCAGCGGCTTCGTCACAAGGAGGTTCTCCGGGTAAGTGCCCGCCGTGAGGATCACCGTGCCGTGGGGAGGCGCGGCATCAATCGCGGCTTGCACCGATTCCCCTGGGTGGACGACGACAATCGGCTCGCCGGTGTGTGCGCTCGCGGGCGCCGCGGTGGCGAACAGGGTCGCCGCGGTAAGCAGGCCGGCCGAGGCGCCGGCATTGATGACTCGCATGTCACCTCCTGGTTGGCGGCTGGGGTGGATCCCCGGCCAACGTGAAGGCTGCGGGCTGCGGCGTCCCGGCGTCCGCGGGCAGATGTCCCTCATTTCGGGACAGCTGGCCCGCGCGTGCGGGACACTGCGTGGCGCACGATGCGAACCGAGATCCGGCTGCTGGGAGGCGCGATGGACGTTGGTGCGCGCAGATCGCGCCGCATAGCGCTGTCGGTCGCGCTTTGGCTCCTGATCCTGCCGGGCGTGCTGCTGGTTGTTCGGATGGCGTTACCCGCGGATGGGGTGCTCACCATTCCGCCGGGACAGACCTTCGCCGATGGTGGCGTTGCGCTGTCGCCTGCCGGCACAGTCCCGGGTATCAGCGGGAACGACGTGCTCGTTGCGGTGAACGGAGTCCCGGCGTCCGACGTGCTGGCCGCGCGGCACTCCCGGTCGACGGCGCCGGGTGAGGCGCTGACGTATCAGGTCCGCCATGCGGGCGAGCTGCGCGACGTCGTGGTGCGCTTACGCGCGCATCCGGACCTGCTTCAACTGATCGGTGCGCAGCAGCCGGACGTGCTCGTCGTCTCGTTGGCGATGCTTGTCCTCGCCGGATGGCTCTTAAGGCGCAGGCCGGACGAGCGCGCCGCTCACGCCTTCCTGTTGTTCGCCGCCGGTTGGGCGTCTTCCGCGGTGTCCGCGCTGGCTTGGCCGCAGGTGGTCGATTTCTGGGCCAGGCCATGGTTCGTGGTTTGGGCCGACGTCGGTACCGGCGGATATCTGGTCTCCGGTATGGCGACCTTGCTCTTCGCGATGACTTTCCCGGTCGCGGGCGAGCGGGTCGCGCGCCACACATGGGTGGCCGCAGCTGTCGTGCCGCTGGTCTTTTCCGCTGGATTCGCGGTCTGGGTCGCCAGCCATGGAACTCGAACGACTGACTTCACCGCGGTCAACGCCGGAGCTGAGATTTGTTGGCAAGTCTGCACTCTGGCGGCACTCGGCGTCATCGCCGTACGGTGGCTTCGCCTGCGCCACGACCTCGAGGCGCGGCGGCGTATCCAGATCGTTGTCGTTGGGCTGGCTACGACGCTGCTGATTGTCTTGGCCGGAAAGTGGTTAGCGGTGCCCGCCGGTCGCGTCGGGTTTGGCTTGATTCTGCTGATCTTCCCTGCGTCAGTCGCGATCGCGTTGACGCGTCGCAACCTGTACGAGCTCAATCTCGCACTCAACCGGGCGCTCGTCGCGTTCGGCTCGGCGACGGTGCTGCTCGCTTTGTACTTGGGCGTTGCTGTCGCGACCGCACAGCTCACCCGTGGCAGCGGGCCCTTGGTCGCCCTACCGGCGGCAGGCGTTGTCGCGGTGGCGTTCGCACCGATCCGCGCGTGGGTTCAAAAGCTGGTGTCGCGGCGGCTGTTTGGCGCTGCCGACGATCCACAGCTGCTGCTGCACCGGCTCGGCGTCCGGTTGGAAGCTTCAGACGATCCGGAGTCACTGGTGGCGGCGGTCGTCGAGACCGCGGGAGAAACACTGCGGCTGCCGTATGCCGCCATGCAGTTGGTCACGGAAGACGGCGAATGGCGCGTCGCCCACGAGCGAGGCGAGCCCGTCGCCGACCCCGAGGCCTTCGACGTGACCGTCGGCGATCGCCTGGTCGGTCGCCTCGTCGCGGCGCCGCGCCGTGACGCGGGTGTGCTGTCCCCGCTCGACCGGCGCACCCTTGCGGACCTCGCTCGGCACAGCGGCGTCGCCGCGCGAGTGGTCGCGTTGCTGACCGACCTGCGGGTTGCGCAGCAGCGGTTGCTGGTCGCCCGCGAGGAGGAACGCCACCGGATCCACCGTGATCTACACGACGGCGTCGGCCCGGCGCTCGTCGGCCTCACCCTTCAGCTCGAGGTTGCCGCGGATCTGGCGGGTGACGGCGAGCTCGGCAGCCTGACGCGCAGGTTGCACCGGGAGGCGGCACGCACAACCGACGACGTGCGCAGGATGGTGCGCAACCTGCGGCCGGGTGAGCTCGAGGAACTCGGCCTCCCCGCCGCCGTTGCCGCCGCAGCCTCGCGACTCGCTTCACCGCACGCACCGACGTTCGACCTCGACACGCCTGCGTCGCTGCCCGAGTTGAACGCGCAGGTCGAAGACGCCGCCTACAAAATCTGCCTTGAGGCCATGACGAACGTCGTGAAACACAGCAACGCCAGCCACTGCACGATTAGGCTCAGGCACACCCCGACGACGCTCGACATCGAGATCAGCGACGACGGTTGCGGTATCGCCGCCGAAGCCACGACGGGAACAGGGATGCACTCGATGCGAGAGCGTGCCTTCGCGGTCGGCGGCGAGCTCGACATAACAACCGCGAACTCAGCAGGAACCACCGTGGTCGCCCGGCTGCCGCACCGGCGAGCTGAGTGACGTCTATGACCGGTCCAATCCGCATTCTGATCGCTGACGACCACCCGGTGGTGCGCGACGGGCTCCGCCTCATTCTCGACCGTCGCGACGACCTCGAGGTCGTCGCCGACGCTGAGGACGGCCGCGCCGCCATTGACCAGGCACTCCGCACCCGGCCGGACGTCGCGATCATTGACCTCGACATGCCGAAACTCGGCGGAGTTGGTGTAATCGCCGAACTCGGGCGCGCACTGCCAACCTGTCGCTGCCTTGTGCTCACCCTGCACGAAGATGACCGCCACCTGGCTGACGCGTTTGCCGCGGGCGCGGCGGGCTTTCTCGTCAAGGGCTCGGCCAGCGCCGACATCGAACGCGCGGTGCGCACCGCGGCGGCCGGCCAACTGGTGTTAAGCGCTGAGGTCGCTCCGTACGTCGCGCGGGCGCTCGGCGAGGCCCGGCCGCGCCGCGGCGGGCCTCAGCTGGCTCACCTGTCCGAGCGCGAGCTTGACCTCCTCGAGATGCTCGCGCATGGAGCGGACAACGCGGCGATCAGCCGGTCGCTTCACCTCGCACCCAAGACGGTCCGTAACCAGATCTCCGCCCTCCTCGACCGACTCGGTGTGCCGGATCGGCGGGCCGCCCAGGAACTTGGTCGTAGCGCGGGACTCAACGGGTGATCAGCGCTACGGCGCCTTCGCCAACCACATGGTCGCCAGCGGCGGAACCCGCAAGACGGCGGACGCGGGCAGCCCGTGCCACGACGCGTCGGTCGCCTCCACCGCCCCGAGATTTCCGACCCCGCTGCCGTTGTACGCCTCGGCGTCCGTGTTGATGACCTCGTCCCAGCGCCCGGCCGCCGGCAGCCCGAGCTGGTACCCCTCGTGCGGCACGCCGGAGAAGTTCGCCACGCACACCAGCATCGAGCCGTCGCCGGCCCGACGCATAAACGAGAACGTGTTGTTGCTCGCGTCGTTCGCGTCGATCCAGCGGAACGCGTCGGGGTCGATGTCGGTCTGCCACAACGCCGGCATTCGCCGGTACGTGCTGTTGAGGTCGCGCACCAGCTGCTGGACGGTGTAGTGCTCCGCGTAATCGAGCAGCCACCAGTCGAGCGACCGCTCCTCCGACCATTCGTTGTCTTGCGCGAACTCAGAACCCATGAACAGCAGCTGCTTGCCCGGGTGCGCCCACATGTAGGCCAAAAAAGCCCGCAGATTGGCCATCTGCTGCCAGCGGTCGCCTGGCATCTTGTGTAGCAACGAACCCTTTCCGTGCACGACCTCATCGTGCGAGATCGGCAGCACGAAGTTCTCGGAGTACGCATACATCATGGAGAACGTCATCTCGTTGTGGTGGTACGAGCGGTAGATCGGCGGGTGGCTGATGTACTGCAGCGAGTCGTGCATCCAGCCCATGTTCCACTTGAAGCCGAACCCGAGGCCGCCGAGATACGTCGGCTTCGACACCGCGGGCCAGGCGGTCGACTCTTCGGCGATGGTCACCACGCCAGGCGCCCGCCGGTACACCGTGGCGTTCATCTCCTGCAAGAACGACACGGCGTCGAGATTCTCCCGGCCGCCGTAGATGTTCGGCCGCCACTGGCCTTCCTTGCGCGAGTAGTCGAGGTAGAGCATTGACGCCACCGCGTCCACGCGCAGCCCGTCGATGTGCATCTGTTCGGCCCAAAAGATGGCGTTCGACACCAGGAAATTCCGCACCTCGCGTCGTCCGAAGTTGAAGACCAGCGTGCCCCAGTCGGGGTGCTCGCCCAGCAGTGGATCCTCGTGCTCGTACAGCGCCGTGCCATCGAACCGAGCCAGCGCCCAATCGTCTTTCGGGAAATGCGCCGGCACCCAGTCGACGATCACGCCGATGCCCTCTTGGTGCAGCCGGTCGACGAGCATTCGAAACTCGTCGGGTGAGCCGAAGCGCGACGTCGGCGCGAAGTACGACGTCACCTGATAACCCCACGACCCACTGAATGGATGCTCGGCCACCGGCAAGAACTCAACGTGCGTGAAACCCATCTCGCGCACATAAGAAACCAGCTCGTCTGCGAGCTGGGCGTAGCCCAGGCCCTGCTTCCACGAGCCGAGATGCACCTCGTAAACGCTCATCGGCTCACGCAACGCGTCCCGGCGGGCCCGCGACTCCAGCCACGCGGCGTCGCCCCATTCATAAGACGACGTGAAGACCACCGATGCCTGCGCCGGCGGGATCTCGGTGGCGAACGCCATCGGGTCGGCCTTCTCGCGCCAGTTGCCGTCGGCGCCGAGGATGTTGAACTTGTACTTGGCGCCGTCGCCGACGTCTGGCACGAACAGCTCCCACACGCCGCTCGAGCCCAGCGAGCGCATCGGGTGGGCTTGCGAATTCCAGTGGTTGAAGTCGCCCGCCACCCGAATGGCCCGGGCGTTCGGCGCCCATACCGCGAACGACGTGCCGGTGGTCGTGCCGCGGGGAGTGTCGTAGCTGCGCACGTGCGCGCCGAGCACCTCCCACAACTGCTCATGCCGGCCCTCGCCGATGAGATGCAGATCGAGGTCGCCAAGCGAGGGCAGGTAGCGGTACGGGTCGTCAACGACGTGCGGGAAGCCGTCGTCGTACTTCACCTCGATGCGGTAATCGGGCACCGTGTCGCCCTTCAGGGCCCCCACCCACACGCCACCCCGCTCGTGGCGTAACGGCACGCGGGTCAGATCGACGAGCGCGGTCACCTCGCGCGCGTTCGGACGCAACGTGCGGATTGTCACGGCGCCGTCCCGCGCGTGCGCGCCGAGAATGCCATGCGGGTTGTGATGCGCGCCAGACGCGAGCCGGTCGATCTCCGCAGGGGAGATCGCGATGGGCGTGACGGCGGACGCTGGCCCGGAAATGTTCCCCATTTCGGTTCCCTCCCCGCTCTTGTCGTCGGTCATGCCGCGAGCAGCCGTTCGATCGACCCGAGCGGGATGTGGACCCAGCCGGGTCGGTTGCGCGCCTCGTAGACGACCTCGTACACCGCCTTGTCGAGCTGGAACGCGCGCAGCAGCAGATGCTCCTCGCGTGGGTCGCGGCCCGCCGCCTTCGCGTAGCCGACGCAAAACGCGTCGCGGTTGCGGTCAGCCCACTCGGTCGCGCGGTACTCCAGCTGCGGCGCCCCAGGGTGGTCGGCAAGCAGATAGCGCGACGCGTAGTCGAACGACCGGAGCATGCCGGCCACGTCGCGCAGCGGACTCGACAACGCCGCCCGCTCCTCGATCGGCGCACCTGGCTCTCCTTCGAAGTCGAGCAGCACCCAGCCCGCCTCGGTGCGCATCACCTGTCCCAGGTGGTAGTCGCCGTGCACTCGCTGCAGCTGCAGCGGTTCCTGCGAGCTCGCGAGCGCGTCGAACACCGAGTCGATCGCCGCCGCATGGGGTTGCAGATTAGGCACGGACGACGCCGCGGCGGCGAGCCGCGCCCGCATCGAGGCCACTAGCTCGCTGACCGCGCGCGAAGCGGCGACAGACGTCGGCAACGCCTGGGCGAGCGCCAGATGGACGTCCGCGGTGGCGATGCCGAGCCGTTCCGACTCGGCCGCGAAGTCGCCGCCGACTTCGCCGGCGTGCAGGTCGCCTTCGGCGAACAGGTCGCGCACGCTGGTGAGAGCCAGTGCCCAACCGTCCGAGCCGTTGCGCAAGAACTCCTGCAACACGCCCAGGGTGGTCGGCACACCTTCCAGCGGCGCCTCGATCCAGCCTCGCACCGCCGCGACGTGCGGGTTGCCGATCTCGGTCAGCGCCCGGGTGATCTCCAGATCTGGATTGGTTCCGGGCGCCAAGATGCGAAACAGCTTGAGGATCGCGTGTTCGCCATACACCACCGACGTGTTGGACTGCTCGCCGACGAGTACCAGGCTCGGCGCGTCGACGTCGATGGCCGCGCCGGGCTCGGGCCGGAAGGTGACGCCGTCGAGCGCGACGTCGTCGCGAATCCACACCAGGATCTGGCGCATGATGGTCTGGTCGTGCGTCGCGTCGTACAGCATGCCGAAGCCTTCGAGGTGGCCGACCAAAGCGTGGTCGAGCTGAGCGGGAAGCTCCGGGCGAACGCCGATGAGGATCTGGTAGACCGTGCCGTCGATGTCGAGGATCAGATGCAACAACGTCGGCCCCGCGTCATCGGAGTCGACAGCGCTGATGGCGAGGTCACGACGCGACACCACACGTATCGAGCGCGCCTCACGGTCCTTACCGGCGAACCAGCGTTGCTTGGGCAGCCATTCACGCAGCAGGTCGGCCAGTTGCGCGATGACGTCGCCCTCGGCGTCGCTTGTCATGTCGCCTCCTTCCAGAGCCGTCAACCCTCGTCGCGGGGAGTCGGCAAGGTGAACCAGTAAAAGCCATGGCCCGGCAGGGTGAGTAGGTAAGGCAGTTCTCCGATGCGGGGGAAATGCATGCCACCGAGCATCTCGACGGGCACGACGCCTTCGTAACGGCGCAGGTCGAGCTCGACCGGCTGCGGAAATCGCGACAGGTTGTTGACGCACAAGACACGGTCGTCGCCGAATTCGCGCACGAACGCGAGCACGCTTGGATTCGACGCGCCCAGTTCGGTGAAGGACCCGCAGCCGAACGTGGGGTGGCGTTTGCGCGTTTCGATCATCCGCCGCGTCCAGTGCAACAAGGACGTCGAGGTGCGCATCTGGGCCTCGACGTTGAGCCCTTGATATCCGTACAGCGGGTCCATGATGACCGGCAGATACAACCGCCCGGGGTCGCAGTTGGAGAAGCCGGCGTTGCGGTCGGGCGTCCATTGCATCGGCGTGCGGACGCCGTCGCGGTCGCCGAGCCAGATGTTGTCGCCCATGCCGATCTCGTCGCCGTAGTACAGCACCGGCGATCCAGGCAGCGAAAGCAGCAGGGCGGTGAACAACTCCATCTGGTCGCGGGAGTTGTCGAGCAACGGCGCGAGTCTTCGCCGAATGCCGATGTTCGCCTTCATGCGTGGGTCCTGCGCGTACTCCGCCCACATGTAGTCGCGCTCATCGTCGGTGACCATCTCAAGGGTCAGCTCGTCGTGATTGCGCAAGAAGATGCCCCACTGACAGGTCTCGGGGATGTCGGGCGTCTGGGCGAGGCTTTCCGAGATCGGGAACCGCTGCTCCCGCCGAACCGCCATGAAGATGCGCGGCATCAAGGGAAAGTGGAAAGCCATGTGGCACTCGTCGCCGTCGCCGAAGTACTGGACGACGTCGGCGGGCCACTGGTTCGCCTCTGCGAGCAGCACGCGGTCGGGGTAAAGGTCGTCGATCTCCTTGCGCACCCGCTTCAGATACTCATGCGTGCGCGGCAGGTTCTCGGAGTTCGTGCCTTCTTCCTCGTACAGGTATGGCACCGCGTCGAGCCGGAATCCGTCGATGCCGAGGTCGAGCCAAAACCTCAGCACCGCGAGCATCGCCTCTTGCACGGCCGGGTTCTCGAAGTTCAAATCCGGCTGATGGGCGAAGAAGCGGTGCCAGTAGTACTGCTGCCGCACCGGGTCGAACGTCCAGTTGGACTTCTCGGTGTCGACAAAGATGATCCGAGCGTCGCGGTAACGGGTGTCGTCGTCCGACCACACGTAGAAGTCGCCGTACGGGCCGGCGGGGTCCTCGCGCGACGCCTGGAACCACGGGTGCTGGTCGCTGGTGTGGTTCATGACCAGGTCGGCGACGACTCGCATTCCGCGCTTGTGCGCCTCGTCGACGAGTTCGACGAAGTCCCCGAGGTCGCCGAACTCCGGGAGGATCGTGAAGTAATCGGAGATGTCGTAGCCGCCGTCCCGCAACGGTGACTGGTAGATCGGCAGCAGCCAAACGCAGTCGATGCCGAGCCACTGCAGGTAGTCGAGCTTCGACGTCAGACCTTTGAGATCTCCCGTGCCGTCGCCGTTGCTGTCGGCGAATCCGCGGACGAGCACTTCGTAGAACACGGCGCGCTTGTACCACTGCGGGTCGACCGGTCGCTCCGGCTCCGCGCCCGGCACGCTCATCGCGGGTCGCCCGTCTTGTCGATCACGAACACGTGCGCCGGCTCGGTGTGCGGATCGAGACGCACGTAGTTGTGCTGACCCCATCGGTACCGGGCGCCGCTTAGTTGGTCGACGACGTCGAAGTGATCGGCCCAGTCATAGCCGAGAGCGGGCATGTCGATTGACACGGTGGCTTCTGAGACGTTGAACGGGTTCAGGTTGACGACGACGAGCACGGTGTCGTCGGTGTCGGCCCCGACGACGCGCTTCGAGTAGGCGATCACCTGCGGGTTGTCCGCGCTGTGCAGCGACAGGTTGCGCAGCCGCTGCAGCGCGACGTGCTCGCGCCGGACGTGGTTGAGGCGGCCCAGATATCCGGCCAGGCTGCGACCCGCCTTCTCAGCGCCGACGTAGTCTCGCGGCCGGTACTGATATTTCTCGGAATCGAGATACTCTTCGCTACCGGGTCGGACGGGGGTGTTCTCGAACAGCTCGAACCCCGAGTACACGCCCCAGCTTGGTGAGCCGGTCGCGGCGAGCACCGCGCGAATCTTGAACGCGGGTGGCCCGCCCTGCTGCAAGAACGCGTGCAGGATGTCGGGGGTGTTGACGAAGAAGTTCGGCCGCAGGTAATCGGACGTCTCGTGCGACAGCTCGGTGAAGTACTCCTCGAGCTCGGTGCGCGTGTTGCGCCAGGTGAAGTAGGTGTACGACTGGTGGAACCCGACCCGGGCGAGCTCGCGCATCATCGCCGGCCGGGTGAACGCCTCGGCGAGGAAGAGCACATCAGGATCGGTGGCGCGGATCTCCGAGAGCAGGTGAGCCCAGAAGGCGACCGGCTTGGTGTGCGGGTTGTCGACCCGGAAGATGCGCACGCCGTGGCCCATCCAATGCCGCAACAGCCGCAGCACCTCGTTGAAGAGGCCCTCGTAGTCGTTGTCGAAGTTCAGCGGGTAGATGTCCTGGTACTTCTTCGGCGGATTCTCCGCGTACGCGATCGTCCCGTCGGCGCGGGTCGTGAACCACTCCTGGTGCTCCTTGATCCACGGGTGGTCGGGAGAGGCCTGCAGCGCGAAATCCAGGGCCACCTCCAGGCCGAGCTCGTTGGCCCGCGCGACGAAGCGGTCGAAATCCTCGATGGCGCCGAGGTCCGGGTGCACGGCGTCGTGGCCGCCCTCGGGCGAGCCGATCGCCCACGGCACGCCGGGATCGTCCGGGTCGGCGTCCAGGGAGTTGTTCGGCCCCTTGCGAAAAGTCGTGCCGATCGGATGGATCGGCGGCAGGTAGACGACGTCGAAACCCATCTGCGCGATGGCCGGCAGCCGCTTCTCCGCTTCGGCGAAGGAGCCCGAGCGCGGGGGATCGAGAGACGCGCCCTCCGAGCGCGGGAAGAACTCATACCACGAGCTGAACAGCGCGCGCTCGCGATCGACCCACAGCGGGTGGCTCGGCGACTTGGTGAGCAGCCTTCGCAGCGGTCGCCGCGCGAGCAGGTCGAGCACTTCCGGCGTCAGCGCCGCGGCCAGCCGGTCGACCGGGTCGCCGGCGCGCCGCAGCGCGGTGGCCACCGACGCGATCGCGGCGCGTTGTCTGGCGGGCAGGTCCGCCGCCGCTTGCTCATGCAAGCGGGCGCCCTCCTCGAGCATCAGCTCGACGTCCTGGCCCTCGGGGATCTTGATGCGCGCGTCGTGCCGCCACGTCTCCAGCGGATCGCCCCAGGCCTCGATGTGGAAGCTCCACAGACCGGTGGACGACGGCGCCACCGTCGCCTCGTAGCGATCCGTGCCAGGCGCGACGAGCCGCATCGGCGTGAACGGCCCCGGCCGACCGCGCGGGTCAACCAGGACGACGTTCGCGCCGAGCGCGTCGTGCCCCTCGCGAAAGACCGTCGCGGACACATTGAGCTGTTCGCCCACGACGGCCTTGGCCGGCCATCGGCCGCATTCGACGGCCGGCGCTACGTCGATGATCGGGATCCGCTCGGAGGTGATCGCCAACGCCGGCTGGACGTCCGCGGTCGCGCGCGCCGTCGCGGGCTGCTTCGGCTTGCGCGCGCCGCCGCCGGCGCGGGTGCGGGGGCCGGTCGCCGACCGCCGTGCGGCGCTCGCTGAGGCGGCGCTTCCTGTGGGGGTGTCCTTCGCGCTCATCGGTTATGAAGCTATCGGGCCGAGGCGGGGCGCCGCGAGGGCCGTGGTGCACTCCGGGCGATCTTTCGTCGCGTCATATGCGAGGCCATACCCACCCCTGGCTGTTTCGATATCGGGCACCGCGTGCTTTGAGGTACGGCCGGGTAAGGTCGTCCGCGTGAGAGCGATCAGACGATTCACCGTCCGCACCGTCTTGCCCCAGCGATTGCGCGCGCTTGATGAACTCGTCAAGAACCTGCGCTGGTCGTGGCATGCCGAAACGCTGCAGCTTTTCGAGTCGATCGACCCGCGCACCTGGCGCGAGGTGGGCGCCGACCCGGCGAAGTTGCTCGGTCAAGTGCCGCCCGAGCGCTTCGACCAGCTCGCGGCCGACGAACAATTCCTCGCCCGACTCGACGCGGCGGTCGCCGACCTGCGTCGTTACATGACTCAGGAACACTGGTTTCAAGGCATCGGTTCCGACGCGCCAAAGGCCATCGCTTACTTTTCTCCCGAGTACGGCATCACCTCGGTGCTGCCACAATATTCGGGCGGTCTCGGCATTTTGGCCGGTGACCATTTGAAAACGGCCAGCGATCTTGGTGTGCCGGTTATCGGTGTCGGATTGCTATACCGCCGCGGATATTTCAACCAATCGCTTTCCAGGGACGGTTGGCAGCAAGAGCGCTATCCGCCGATCGACCCGCACGGTTTGCCGCTCACGCTCCTCGCTGACGGCGACGGCGCCCCCCTGATGGTGCCGATCCGGCTCCCTGGTCGCGATCTGCAGGCCCAGGTGTGGCTGTGTCAGGTGGGCCGCGTGCCGCTGCTGTTGCTTGACTCCGACGTCGAGGGAAACGCGCCGCCGGAGCGTGACGTCACGGACCGCCTCTACGGCGGGGGCAGCGACCACCGGCTGCGCCAGGAGATGCTGCTCGGCGTCGGTGGCGTGCGCGCCGTGCGCGCATATTGCCGCCTCACCGGATATCCGGAGCCCGAGGTCTACCACATGAACGAGGGCCACGCCGGGTTCCTTGCGTTGGAGCGGATTCGCGAGTTGATGGCGGCCGCGTCGTTGAGTTTCGACGAGGCGCTTGAGGTGGTGCGGGCGAGCACCTTGTTCACGACCCACACACCGGTGCCGGCGGGCATTGACCGATTCCCCCGCGAACTCGTCGAGCAGCATTTCGGCGCGCCCGACCACGCGCTCGGGCTGCCCATCGACCGGGTCCTCGCGCTGGGCGCGGAGACTTATCCGGGCGGCGACCCGGCGGTCTTCAACATGGCGGTGATGGGTCTGCGGGTTGCACAGCGGGCCAACGGCGTTTCGTTGTTGCACGGAGCGGTGAGCCGGGCGATGTTCGCCGGCCTGTGGCCGTCGTTCGACCAATCCGACGTCCCGATCACGTCCGTCACCAACGGCGTCCACGCCCCGACCTGGGTGTCGCCGCAGATTCGCGACCTGGTGTGCGGCCGCCGCGGCGTCGATTTGCAGTCGGACGGCGAGGCCTGGGCGAGCGCCGAGAGCGTTGACGACCGCGAGCTGTGGGAGGTCCGCCGCACGTTGCGGGCCCGGCTGGTGGAGCAGGCGCGAGCCAGGTTGCGCGACTCGTGGCTGCAGCGCGGCGCCGCCGAGTCAGAACTCGGCTGGATCTCCACCGCGCTGGACCCCGACGTGCTGACGGTGGGATTCGCCCGTCGGGTGCCGTCGTACAAACGGTTGACGTTGATGCTGCAAGATCGGGAGCGGTTCACCTCGATCCTGCTCGACCCGCACCGGCCGGTGCAGTTCGTGATCGCCGGCAAGGCGCATCCCGCGGACGACGGTGGCAAGCGGCTCATCCAAGAGGTCGTGAAGTTCGCCGACGACCCCGCTGTCCGCCATCGCATCGTCTTCCTACCCGACTACGACATGGCGCTGGCGCAATGGTTGTGCGCGGGCGCTGATGTCTGGCTGAACAACCCGCTGCGTCCGCTGGAGGCGTCGGGCACCTCCGGCATGAAGGCCGCGCTCAACGGTGCGCTCAACCTGTCGATCCGCGACGGCTGGTGGGATGAGTGGTTCGACGGCGACAACGGCTGGGCGATACCGAGCGCCGACCACCTGCCGGAGCAGCGTCGCGACGAGCTCGAGGCGGCCGCGCTCTACGACATCCTCGAAACCCAGGCTGCGCCGCGGTTCTACGACCACAACGGCGACGGGCTGCCGACGCGCTGGTTGGAGATGGTGCGGCACACGTTGGCCTCGCTCGGCCCGAAGGTAGTGGCCACTCGAATGCTGCGCGAATACGTCCAACGGCTGTACTGGCCGGCCGCGCGCTCGTTTCGCGCGGTGGGAGGCGACGAGTTCGCGGGCGCCCGCCAACTCGCGGCTTGGAAAAAGCGGGTGCGCGCCGGATGGCACGGCGTGCGGGTCGAGCACGTCGACGCGCACGAGTTGTCGAACGCTCTGTCGCTCGGCACGCAGGTGTCGCTGCGCGCGGTCGTGGCGCTCGGGGAGCTGTCCGACGGCGATGTCGACGTCCAGGTGGCGTTTGGCCGGGTCGACGAGCACGACGACATCACGGAACCCACGTACGCGTCGTTGCGGCTGGTAGACAAACGCGACGACGGCACCTGGGTCTACGAGGGTCAAATGCTGCTCGATCGAACCGGTCCGTTCGGCTACAGCGTGCGGGTGCTGCCCAACGATCACCTGCTTGCGACACCCGCCGAACTGGGGCTCATCACGTTGCCTCCGGTGACCGAGGGAATGGTCACCGGAGACCTGCGGTAGCCCGGCGCCTCCGCTAGCCGAGCGCGCGCAGCGCGACCAGCGACAGCGCCGGCAGGTCGAAGGCCGTCCCCGCGTCGACGGTGGCGTCGTCGAGTTGCGCGCTGCTGTCGACCACGACCTGGTAACCATTCGCCCACGGCGGGCCGGGCAGTTTGAACGCGGTCGGCTCGAGACCTGCGTGCAGCAGGATCAAGAATGAGTCGTCGAACACCGGCTCGCCGCGCCGACCGACCTGGCGGATGTCTTTTCCCGACAGGTACATGCCGATCGTTCGGGTGCGCATGTCGTACCAGTCGGACGGCGTCATCTCGGCGCCGTCGGGTCCGAACCAGGCGAGGTCTTTGGTGCCGTTGCCGTGCAACGTCGTGCCGGTGAAGAACAATCGCTGCCGCAGCACCGGATGGGCGTTGCGCAACGCGATGACCCGACGAGTGAACTCGAGCAACGCGAGGTCCGCCGAGCCCCAGTCGAGCCAGCTGATCTCGTTGTCTTGGCAAAACGCGTTGTTGTTACCCGCCTGCGTGCGGCCGATCTCATCACCGTGCGCGAGCATCGGCACCCCGGTCGAGACCAGCAGGGTCGCGAGCATCCCGCGCACCGCGCGGTCGCGCAATCGGAGCACGACTTCGTCGTCGGTTTCGCCCTCGTGGCCGCAGTTCCAGTTGTGGTTGTCGTCTGCGCCGTCGCGATTGTTCTCGCCGTTCGCTTCGTTGTGCTTGCGGTCGTACGAGACGAGATCGCGAAGCGTGAATCCGTCGTGGCAGGTGATGTAGTTGATCGACGCGTACGGCCGGCGCCCGTCGTCCTGATAAAGGTCGGAAGAGCCGGAGAGGCGGTACCCGAGCTCGCGCACCCCGGTCATGCCGCACATCCAGAAATCCCTTACCGCGTCTCGAAAACGGTCGTTCCATTCGGTCCACAGCAGCGGGAAGTCGCCGACCTGGTAGCCGCCCTCGCCGACGTCCCATGGCTCGGCGATCAGTTTGACGCCTGAGAGCACCGGGTCTTGGTGGATGATCTGCAAGAACGACGAAAGCTTGTCGACCTCGTGCATCGAACGCGCGAGCGACGACGCGAGGTCGAAGCGGAACCCGTCGACGTGCATCTCGGTGACCCAGTAGCGCAATGAGTCGGTGATCAACTGCAGCGTGTGGGAGTGCCGGACGTCGAGGGTGTTGCCGGTGCCGGTGTAGTTGACGTAGAAGCGGCCGTCGCGAAGCCGGTAATAGGCGACGTTGTCGATTCCGCGGAAAGCGAGCGTGGGCCCGGTCTCGTCCCCTTCGGCGGTGTGGTTGTAGACGACGTCGAGGATGACCTCCAGGCCTGCGGAGTGCAGCGCGCGCACCATCTGCTTGAACTCGCTGACCTGCTCGCCGCGTGAGCCGGACGACGAGTACCCCGCATGCGGGGCGAAGTAGCCCAGCGAGTTGTATCCCCAATAGTTCGCCAAACCGCGTCGGGAGACCGCCGGCTCGGTGACGAAATGATGCACCGGCAGCAGTTCGACCGCGGTGACGCCTAGCCGGGTCAGGTGCTCGATCGCGGCGGGATGCGCGAGGCCGGCGTACGTGCCGCGAAGTTCCGGCGGCACGTCAGGGTGGCGCATGGTGAAGCCGCGCACGTGCAATTCGTAGATCACCGTGTCGGACCACGGCGTCGCCGGCGGCCGGTCGTCGCCCCAGTCGTAGGTGTCGTGGACGACGACGGACTTTGGCACGAAGCGCGCGGAGTCGCGGTGGTCTTGGACCGTGTCGTCGCGCCCCGGCGGATAGCCGAAGACCGCGTCGTCAAGGACCAGGTCGCCGTCGAGGGCGCGCGCGTACGGGTCGATCAACAACTTGCTCGGGTTGAACCGGTGACCGCGCGCGGGGTCGAATGGACCGTCGACCCGAAAGCCGTACCTGGCGCCGGGTCGCAGGCCGGGGAGGTAGCCGTGCCAGATGCGGTACGTCGCTTCGCGCAACGGCACCCGGGTTTCGGACCCCTGCTCGTCGAACAGGCATAAGTCGACCGCCTCGGCGTTCTCCGCGAACAGCGCGAAGTTGACGCCCCTGGCGTCGGGCGTCGCGCCGAGCGGGCGCCAACGCCCGGGCCAAACCTCCACACGCCCCATCCTGCCTGGTGATCGCGCCGGGCGTGGCGCGACGGGTAGCGTGCCAGCGTGAGCGAAGCCAGTCACGTGCGTCTCGAGGTGGCGGACGGCGTCGCGACCTTGCGACTCGACCGCCCGCCGGTCAACGCGATGAACGCCGCGATGCAAGACCAGTTGCGGCTGGTCGCCGAGGAGGCGGCGCGGCGCGACGACGTCCGTGCCGTGGTGATCTACGGCGGTGAGCGGGCGCTCGCGGCGGGCGCCGACGTCAAGGAGATGGCGGCGATGAGCCACCCGCAGATGGTCGCGCGGGCGCTACCGCTGCAGGCGGCGTTCAACGCGGTCGCCGCGATCCCGAAACCGGTGGTGGCGGCGATCACCGGTTACGCGCTCGGCGGCGGGCTGGAGCTCGCGCTCGCCGCGGACGTGCGGTTTTGCGCGGACGACGCCAAGCTCGGCCAGCCGGAGATCTTGCTCGGCGTCATACCGGGCGCGGGTGGCACCCAGCGGCTGCCCCGGCTGATCGGTCCGTCGCGAGCGAAGGAGCTGATTTTCACCGGGCGCACGATCGACGCCCACGAGGCGCTGCGACTCGGGCTGGTCGACGAGGTGCTGCCGGCGCAGGATCTGTTGGCGCGTGCGATGTCATGGGCCGCGCAGTTCGCGCGCGGTCCGTCGGTGGCGCTCGCCGCGGCGAAGCGGGCCGTCGATGAAGGGATCGAGGTCGGCCTGGACGACGGGTTGGTGCTGGAGCGGCAACTGTTCGCCGGGTTGTTCGGCACGCAGGACCGGCTGATCGGCATGCGCTCGTTCGCCGAACAAGGGCCTGGAAAGGCCGAGTTCGTCGGTCGCTAGCCGCGGTCGACGGCGGTTCCGATCAGCCCGAGCGGGGGAGCGCCGAGGTCGAGCAGCGCGGCGTGGAAGCGCGGAATCGAGAAGTCGGCGCCCCAGCGTCGCCGGGCCGACGCGGCCGCGTCGCGGATCACCAGCTTGCCCCAGGTGTAACGCCCGTAGGTCGGGTCGAAGGTCGACCGCCGGGCCTCCGACAGCGCCGCCGAGCCGCCGAGGAACGCGTCGTGCTCAAAGCGCGTGGCGGCGTCCTCGACCGTCATGGCGCCGGTGTGCACGCCGATCGCCGCCGCCAGCCGGGTCACTCGCACCAGCGCCTCGATCGCGACGCCCACCGTGAACGCCGGGTCGCCGCCGCGAAAGCCGAGCTCGAGCGACAGCTCCTCGACGTAGTGCGCCCAACCCTCGGTGAAGCTGGGCGACATCAGGATCCGCCGCACCGGCGTGGCCGCGCGGCGCAGCGCCCGCGAGTGCGCGAAGTGGCCAGGCGACACCTCATGCAGGGTGATCGCCGGCAGCGTCGCGTCGCTGAAGACCTGCAGCCACTGCTCGACGTCGTCCTCGGGCCAGCTCTCGTCAGGCGGGGTCACCCAGTAGAAGGAGGGCGCGTCGTCTTCCTCAGGGGCGGCCCACGCCATCATCGCCATCGCCCACCGCCGGGACTCCGGCGCGGGGGCGACCAGGCACTCGCCGTCGGTGTAGGGCGCGAGCTGGTGCTCGCGGGTGAAGGCGAGCACCTCGTCGACCTGGGCTTGCGCCTGAGCCAAGATGCCGCTCGCGTTGGGGTGCTGTGAGACGAGCCGTTGGACGACGTCGCGCGGATCGGCGTCGGCGTCGACTTTCGCGCACGCCTCGCGCAGCATCGCCATGAGGCGGTCGCGCTCCGCGTCGGCCTGCTCGGCGAGCTTGCCCAGGTCGACCGGCGTCGCCTCGATGACGCCCATCAGCTTGGCGAGCGCCTCGGCGCCGAGGGCGGCGTCCGGTGCGCCGTTTTCGGAGGCGTCCTGCAAATGCGCCATCAGCCGGCCGTGCGCGTCGAGCGCCCGTGACGCCAACTCGTCGTCCGGGTCGAGGCCTGCGGACAGGCCGCGGAAGGCGCCAAGCAGCGACTTGGCCACCGGCGCCGACACCTCGTCGAGCGCGTGCAGCGCGATGTCGGCGGCCTCGGGCCACAGCGTCAGATGGGCCCGCTTCGCGGCGGCCCGCTCCGCTTCCGGCGCGTACGCGCGGTCGTAGCAGGAGAGGTCGAAGTTCGCGTGATGGACACTGGGCAACCGGCGGTGCAACTCCAGCTCGCCGTACACCAGCTTGGTGTGCTCTTCAAACGCCGTCAGATGCGCCTCGTCGTGGGCGTCGGCGAGCGGTTCGCCGCCGAGCCGGGCGATGCCGGCGCGCACGCCGTCCGGGGAGAGATCTTGGATCTGGCCGTCGTACTCGTGCAGACCCGACCCCTCGCGAAGCTCGGCGAGAAACATGTCACAGACAGCGCGCAACCTCGGGTCCATGGCAGGCACGCTATCGCGGGTAGAGTCCCGGAAACGGCCCAGGATCAAGCCGCGCTCACGACGCCGCGAGGAGGAAGCCGCGCACATGAAGATCGTGGTCTGCGTCAAGCAGGTGCCCGACACCTGGTCTGAGAAGCGGCTCGATCCCGCCGACCAGACGCTCGACCGCGCCGCAGCCGATGGTGTCATCGACGAACTCGACACCTACGCCATCGAAGAAGCCTTGCGGCTAAAGGAGTCTCAGGACGGCAGCACTGTCGTGGTGCTCGCCATGGGCCCGGCGTCCGCCGCCGAGACGTTGCGAAAGGCGCTGTCGATGGGGGCTGACGAGGCGGTGCATGTCGTCGACGACGCGTTGCACGGCAGCGACGCTCTCGCGACGTCGCTCGTCTTGGCGAAGGCGATCGAGCGGATCGGCTACGACCTTGTCTTGCTCGGCTCAGAGTCGACCGACGCGCGCATGGGCGTGATGGCGGCGATGCTCGCGGAGCGGCTCGGGGTGCCGCAGGCGTCGCTCGCCAGCGCGGTCGCGGTGGACGGGCCGACGTTGCGGGTCACTCGGGTGACCAGCGCGGCGCAAGAAGAGGTCGAGGCGACGCTGCCAGCCGTGGTGAGCGTGCTGGAGAAAATCAACGAGCCCAGGTATCCCTCGTTCAAAGGCATCATGGCGGCGAAGTCGAAGCCCACGTCGACGCTTTCGTTAGGGGACCTGTCGATCGACCCGTCGGCCGTCGGCCTTGGCGCCGCGGCGACGAAGGTGCTCGACTCCACCGCGCGCCCACCGCGCGGCGAGCGAACCGTCATCAAGGACGAGGGCGACGCCGGCGCGCGCGTCGCCGACTTCCTCGCCAGCCGCAAACTCTTGTAGAGGATCGCCATGCCTGAGGTTCTCGTTCTGATCGAGCACGCCGACGACACCGTGGCGAAGGTGTCGCTCGAGCTGTTGACCCTCGCGCGCCGCCTCGGCACGCCGGTCGCCGTCGTGGTCGGCGCGCCGTCGCCGTCCGTCGTCGAAAAGCTCGGTGGCTACGGTGCTTCGGTGGTTCTCAGCGCGGACGACGAACGCGTCGCGTCGTCCGTCACCGCCGGCGTCGTCGGGTTGCTGGCGTCGTTGGTGTCGTCTCGCGACGTGGCGGCAGTGCTGCTGCCTTCGACGCCGGAGGCCAAGGAGATCGCCGGCCGGTTGGCGGTGCGGCTCGACGCCGGTGTGCTGACCGACGCGGTCGACGTCACGTCGTCCGACGGGCAAGTCGTTGTGGAGCAGTCGGTCTTCGGCGGCTCGACGGTGGTGCACGCCACCGCGACGCGGGGTGCGCCGGTCATCACCGTGCGGCCGAACAGCGTCACCCCGGAGGAGTCGCCGACCTCGCCGTCCGTCGAGACAGCTCCGGTCGCGGACGACGGTGGGCGGCACGCGAAGGTGGTGTCGCGTTCGCCGGTGCGCGCAGGTGGGCGTCCAGGGCTGACCGAGGCGTCGGTCGTGGTCGCGGGTGGACGCGGCGTCGGAGCGGCCGAGAAGTTCGCGCTCATCGAGGAATTGGCCGACGCGTTGTCAGGAGCGGTTGGCGCGTCACGCGCGGCGACCGACGCGGGTTGGTATCCGCACGCCGCACAAGTCGGGCAGACCGGCGTCACCGTCGCGCCGCAGCTGTACATCGCGTGCGGAATTTCCGGCGCCATCCAGCACCGCGCCGGCATGCAGACCGCCAAGACGATCGTCGCGATCAACAAGGACGCCGAGGCGCCGATCTTCGAGCTGGCCGATTTCGGCGTCGTCGGAGACCTGCACACCGTCGTCCCACAGCTGATCGCGGAGATTCACGCGCGCAAAGGCTGAATTCCCCGCGGCAACCCGGCAACCTTTCGCGGCGTCCTCCTGGTGTAACCAGTAGATCCGCGCAGACAGGGGTGCCGTGTTCGACGAGCCGCCGGGCTTTCGTGACTACGTCGCTGCGCGTCAGCGTGCGCTCTTGCGCACGGCGCGGATGCTGACCGGCAACCAGCACACCGCGGAGGATCTCGTGCAGGCGACGTTGGAGCGAGTGTGGCCGCGATGGTCGCGCGTCGTCCGCGACGGCGAGCCTGACGCGTACGTCCGCCGGGTGCTGGTCAACACCTACTCCACGTGGTGGCGGCGCAAGTGGCGGGGCGAGACTCCGACGTCGGAGCTGCCCGATGTGGCAGCGCCTGACGCGTTCGCCGAGGCCGACCTCGCCGACGCGTTGCGGCGGCTGCTGCCGTCGCTGACACCGCGGCAGAAAGCCGTTGTGGTGCTGCGGTTTTACGAAGACCTCAGCGAAGCGGCCACCGCGGAGGCGTTGGGTTGCTCGGTCGGCACGGTCAAGAGTCAGACGTCGAAAGCGTTGGCGCGGCTGCGGTTGTCGGCCGACCCACGGGTTACGGAGGCAGGCAGATGATCCCGGACGACGAGCGCGTGCGGCGCGCGATGCATTCCCTTGAACCGGACGACGTTGACGCGCCGGACTTGTTCGCTCGAGTGGCACGTGGCGCCCGACGTCGCGCGCAGATTCGGGTTGGCGGCGCGATGTTCGGTGTGGTGGCGGTGGTGTGCGCGGCCGCGGTCATTCCCGCGACGCTCAGCAGCACCTCACACCACGCGTCGTCCGGGCTAAGCGTCGCCTCAGGTGACATCGATCCGGGCTTCACCGGCGTCTC
>DASVDW010000142.1:0-14177 GCA_036380925.1 Acidothermaceae bacterium | reverse complement strand
AAGTGCACTCGATCCAGCGGTCGCGGTACGTGCCGACCATGGGGCCGCAGACTTAGTAGCGGTAACCGTCTGACTTGTACGGGCCCTCGACCGGGACGTCGAGGTACGCCGCCTGCGCGGGCGTGAGCTGGGTCAGCCGCACACCGAGCGCGTCGAGGTGCAGCCGGGCCACCATCTCGTCAAGGTGCTTGGGCAGCGTGTACACACCGACGGGGTACTCGGCCGTCTTGGTGAACAGCTCGATTTGCGCCAACACCTGGTTGGTGAACGAGTTACTCATCACGAAGCTCGGGTGCCCGGTGGCGTTGCCGAGGTTGAGCAGCCGACCCTCGGAAAGCACGATAATCGCGTGCCCGTCAGGGAAAACCCACTCATCGACCTGCGGCTTGACCCTCACCCGCGAAACGCCGGGCAGCTTCGCCAAACCGGCCATGTCGATCTCGTTGTCGAAGTGGCCGATGTTGCCGACGATCGCCTGGTGCTTCATGCGCGACATCTGCGCGGCGGAGATCACATTCACGCAGCCGGTGGCCGTGACGAAGATGTCGGCGGTCGCGACGACGTCGTCCAGCGTGGTCACCTGGTAACCGTCCATCGCCGCCTGCAGCGCGCAGATCGGGTCGACCTCGGTGACGATGACCCGCGCGCCCTGCCCGCGCAGCGACTCGGCGCAGCCTTTGCCGACGTCGCCGTAGCCGCAGACCACGGCGACCTTGCCGCCGATGAGCACGTCGGTGGCCCGGTTGATGCCGTCGACGAGCGAGTGCCGGCAGCCGTACTTGTTGTCGAACTTCGACTTCGTCACCGAGTCGTTGACGTTGATGGCCGGGAAAAGCAACGAGCCGGACGACGCCATCTGGTACAGCCGGTGCACGCCCGTCGTGGTTTCTTCGGTGACACCGCGGACACCGGACGCGATGGTGCTCCAACGCTGCGGGTCTTCGGCAAGAGTTCGCTGCAAAAGCGTGAGGACGACGGCAAACTCCTCCGACTCGGCGGTCGACGGATCCGGAACCGCGCCGGCCTTCTCGAACTCGACGCCCTTGTGCACGAGCAAGGTGGCGTCGCCGCCGTCGTCCAAGATCATGTTCGGACCGTCGCCGTCGGGCCAGCGCAGCACCTGCTCGGTGCACCACCAGTACTCCGCCAGCGTTTCACCCTTCCACGCGAAAACGGGAATCCCGGCGGGCGCCTCGGGCGTGCCGGTCGGGCCGACCGCGACGGCGGCGGCGGCGTGGTCTTGGGTGGAGAAGATGTTGCAGCTCGCCCAGCGCACCTGCGCGCCCAGCGCGACCAGCGTCTCGATGAGCACCGCGGTCTGCACGGTCATGTGCAGCGAACCGGTGATCCGCGCGCCAGAGAGCGGCTTCGACTCGCCGTAGCGCTCGCGCATCGCCATCAGGCCGGGCATCTCGTGTTCGGCGAGCGCGATCTCCTTGCGACCGAACTCGGCGAGCGAGAGGTCGGCGACCTTGAAGTCGGGCGTCATGTGGGCACTCCGTGCGGTTGGGCGAGTCGGCTTCGATCGTTCAGCATGAGGATACGGGGCGCGCCCGGACGTCCGTGCGGGCAACCGCCGTGATCATCCCGTTATCTTTTCGTGATTGTCTCGTCATAACTTCCGGTTAGCCGGGTAACCGCCATCCATGGCCCTCGCCCGCCGGGAGTTTGCCCCCCGGACGACGCTCGCGCACCTCGCGACGCCGTTCGCGGCGTTGCCCGCGTTCGCTCGGCTGGCGGTGTTGTGTGTCGGGCTCGTCGCGCTCGAGACGCTCGCGCTGCTGCGCGTGGGCGCCGGCTCCGCCCTCGCGCTGGCGCCGCAGGTCGCCGCCCCAGCGCCGTGGGGCGTTTTCCACGATGAGCGCTGGCTGCTCGCGTACGCAGGGAGCTGGCCGACGCTGGTCGGCGGGGCGACCCTGCTCGTCGCGGCGCGGGGCGTGCTCACCGCCGCCATGGTGAAGGCCACCTGGCCGCGCACCGCCGATCCGCTGTCGTGGCGCAAGGCGCTCACCCGCGGAATCTCCTCCACCGCGGTCGCCGCGCTGCTGTTGAGCCCTTGCGCCAGCTTGCTCGTCGCGTTCTCGCTCGCCCCGATCTCCGACCTGTGGCTGGCCGCGATCCCGGCGGCCCTCGGCATCGCGATCTTCGTTCACCACGGGCCGGTCGACTGCTGGTGGTTGCGACACCCGCGGCTGCGCTCGATGGGCTGGGTGCTGCTGAGCTACGTCGAGCTCACGGTGGCGGGGTCGGTCATGGTGTCGGCGCCGAGAGGGTGGGCGCCGACGATCGCGGTCGTCGCCGGCCTGGCCGACGCGTGGGCCTGGCGAGGCTTCGTCCACGCGCTGGCCAGGCCGGCCCGACTGCGGCTCGCGCCGGTCAGCCCGCTCGGGCTGGCCGGCGTGGTCGGGGTGACCGTGCTCGGTGTGACCGCGGCGGCCACCCCGCCGAGTTCGGCGGTGGGACCGCCGCCCGCGCGCCACACGATCGTGCAAGCCGCGCAGCAGCCCCAACGCCACGTGTTGTTGGTGAGCGGATACGGCGTGCACTGGGACGGCGACGCGCCGAGCCTCGGCCCCGGCTTTTCGGCCCGGGAGTTCTCCTACCGCGGCCTGACGAAGCACGGCAAGCCGCTGGCCTACAGCGCGGCGGCGACGCAGCAACCGCTGCCGGTGCTGCTGGAGAAGTTCCGGGCCCAGGTGCATCGACTGGCCGCGCAAAGCGGTCACCACATCGACATCGTCGGTGAGAGCGAAGGCTCCCTGCTGGCGACGATCTACCTGCTGACAACGCCCAACCCGCCGGTCGACCACGTCGTCTTGCTCAGCCCGTTGGTGCGGCCGGCGCGCGGCAGTTACCCGGCGCCCGGACAAAAGGGTCCGGGTCTTGGCGCCGGCTGGGAGCTGCGCGGCATCGCCAACGCCACGAACGCGCTCACCCCGCTGCACGTCTCCGCCGACAGCCCGTTCATCCAATCGCTCGGGACGCACGCGGACGCATTGAACCAAGTCTTTGGCTGCCCGGTGGCCGGGGTGAAGCAGTTCGCGGTGCTGCCGCTCGCCGACGCGGTGGGCGTCCCACCGCGCACGCTGTCGGTCATTCCGCACAAGACGGTCACCGCATTGCACGGGACCCTGCTCGCGAATCCGGATGTGCGGTACGACGTCGCCCGCTACCTGCTCGGCGCGGGCAGCTTCGGGCGCGGCAACAACACCATCGAGAAGTTCGCCACCGCCGCGAGCTCGGCGTGGCAGGCGCCACCGCTGCGGCTGCGCAGCGAACCGCCGGCGGACGTCGGCTGCGCTCGCGCGACCGCGGCGCTACGCGCTTGGCTCGGCTGACGCGCTCAGGTCGGACGCGCTCAGGTCGGACGCGCTCAGGTCGGACGACGACGCGGCCGACCGGCGACCAACACAAAATCGCACATCAGGCCAACCGCCTCCCGATCCGACAACGCCTGGCGTACGCAAAGCGACTGCCACGTCGAAAACGCGAGACCGTGCCCGACGGCGGCGCGCAGCCGCCGACTGCGGCTGCCGGCGACCAGCGCGTCGCACCAGGCGTCCTCGCGCGCGAGAATGCTTTGCCGCAACGGCGCGGGCAGCAGCTCCAGGTCGCGATAGATCATCGTCAGCATCGACTGGCCGGCTCGATAGAACCGGTAGACGTCGGCGAATCCGACGCGCAGTCGCGCCGACAGCTCGCCCGTCTCGGCCCAAACATTCGGATCGGGCGGCGCCTGGCGCGCCCGCCAATGCTGCGAGCACGCGTAAAAGAGGCTCTCCTCCTCCGGGAAATGCCGGTACACCGTCAGCCGGGTGACGCCCGCCTCGGCGGCGATCCCGGCGACCGTGGTCGCCGCCGGGCCGACCGTCTCATGAAGCCGCACGGTGGCCGCGACGATGCGGTTGCGGGTGTCGTCGACCTGCCGCGCCCGCTCCCGCATCTGGTAGACACGCGATTTCGCTGAACGCGAGTGTTCACTCAACTATTGACACCGGCCTCGAAGCGGCGTACCCATTTCACAGAACACGACTGTATCGCCAAATCCAAGGAGGTCGTGATGGGCGCGACCGCACCGCCGTTGACCGTGGTCCAGCCGGGCCAGGGCCTGGCCGGCAATCTCGGCACGATCGGCGTCGTCTTCAAACTGTGGAGCGCCGACACCGGCGGGGTGCTGTCGGTCGTCGAGCACCCCTTCCCCGTCGGCGCGCTCGTGCCGCCGCATCTGCACACCCGCGAGGACGAGTTCTCGATCGTCACCGAGGGAGAGATCGGTTTCCGCTCCGGCGAGCGCGAGGCGGTGCTTGGCGCCGGCGGCTACATCACCAAGCCCCGCGGTGAGCTGCACACGATGTGGAACGCGGGCACGACGCCGGCTCGGATGATCGAGATCATCAGCCCAGGTGGCTTCGAAGGGTTCTTCCGGGAGGTCGTCGAGCTGACGTCGCAGGGCCGGCCCGAGCCGGCCGCCGTCGGCGAGATCGCCGCTCGCTACGGGCTTAGCTTCGACCGGCCCGAGTGGCTTCCGGACGTCATCGACCGCTACCGACTCAATCCGCTGTGAGGCAGGCGCACGTCACACGTGCGCGCTGCCGCGATCCAGGTCGGGCTCCAGGTAGATGACGGCCTGAAGCCCGACCGCGGCACGCACCCGGCGCTCGGCGGCGTCGATGCCTTTCGCCACCATGTCGGCGGTGTTGTCGTGCGCGACCGCGATTTTCGCGGCGACCAGCAACTCCTCGGGGCCGAGGTGCATCGTGCGCAGGTGAATCACCCGGTCGACCTCCGGCCCGTCAAGCAAGGCGGCGACGATCGCCCGCTCCATATCCGCCGACGCGGCCTCCCCGATGAGCAGGCTCTTCATCTCGACCGCCAAGGTGACCGCGACCAAGACCAGCAACAGGCCGATGCCGAGCGTGCCGACGCCGTCCCATCGGCCGTCGCCGGTGGCGAACGCCATGCACACGCCGAACAGCGCGAGCACCAGGCCGCTCAACGCCGCGGTGTCCTCGAGCAGCACGACGGGGAGTTCGGGGTTCTTCGTCCGCCGGATGAAGTGAATCCAGGAGGCCGAGCCCTTCAGCGGCTTCGACTCCGCGTGCGCGGTGCGAAGCGACAGCGACTCCATCACCATGGCGACCAACAGCACACCGATGGCCACCCACGCGTCCTCGACGTCGTGCGGGTGGCGCAATTTCTCGACACCTTCGAACAGCGCGAAGATCCCGCCGGCGCTGAACAACACGAGCGCGACCAAGAACGCGTAGAAGTAGCGCTCCCGCCCGTAGCCGAAGGGATGCGAGGGGTCGCGCTCGCGCCGCGCTCGGCGGCCCCCTAAGAGGAGCAACGCCTGATTGCCGGTGTCAGCGACGGAGTGCACCGACTCCGCGAGCATCGACGACGACCCGGTCACGAGGAACGCGATGAACTTGGTGATCGCGATGCCAAAGTTCGCCGCCAGGGCAGCCAGGATCGCCTTCCTGCTGCCGTGCTCGCTCACGCGTTTTCCAAGCCCGGACGTCGTCGCCGCTCGTCGTCCAACCGCTCTTTCATCTCGAGCACGGCGCGGGTGGGCGACGGGTCGAGCCTCATGCCGAGCGCGAGATAGACGCTCGCGAAGTCACCGACCGCGACGAGTTGCGCCAACCGCTCCAGCGGGCGGCCGCTGTCGGCGGCGATCTCGCTGGTGCGCACGCCGCGCTCCTGCGCGAGCCGGCTCGCGGCCACCCGCAGCGCCGCCTCGCCGTCGGTCTCGTCGGAGTCGCGCATCAGCACGACGCGCAAGGGAAGCGACTGCGGCGTCTCGTCTTCAAACGGGTCGTGGAAGACGTCCGTCGACGCGGGCGCCGCGAACGGTCCGTCGAAAAGCGCGATGGTGCCGTGCGCGGCCTCCTGCAAGCCACCGTCAAGGGCCGGGTACTTGGCGTTGGCGTGCAGCTGGCGAGCGAACCGCTTCGCCGCCGTGCGGCACAACGGGCCCGCGCCCCAGACGACCGGCAGGTTTCCGGCGATCTCGACGGCAAGCTTCTTCGCCGGGTTGACGAAGGACTCGCTGCTGGGCCGGCACGTCTCCGCCACCAGGTCGAGCCGGTCGGCGGCCAGCGTCATCTCGCTCGCCGGCGCGGCGGCAAGACCTAGCGCGTCGGCAACGGCGAGCAGCGGCACCGCGAGCGACCACAGGCTGGCGCGAGTGTGCCGGTGCGCGCGGTCGACGCCGATCTGCACGCCGCGCATCCGATCCGACAAGGCGGCGAGCGGCGACATCGCGCCGCAGATCGTGACGATGCGGCAACCGCGCCGGCCGGCCTCCGATATCGCCTCGAGCGTGGGCCGGGCGGTGCCAGACCGGGAAACGCCGATGACCAGGTCGAGCGGCCCGACCCAACGCGGCAGGCTCGGCCCGGACGCCTCCACCAGCGGCAACGGCACGTCGTCGGCGACCAGCGCGCGCAACAGTTCGCAGGCGGCCGCGCTCGACCCGACCGCCGACAACACGACCGCGCGCGGGCGGTCCTCGGCGAGCGACTCAACGCCGGCCTCCGCGGCCATCGTGGCCGCCTCTCGCACCTGCGCGCCGGACCCGGCGACGGTGCGCAACATCGCCGCGAGGTCGGCGGCGGCAAGCGCGTCGGCGTCGTCGAGCAGTTGCTCGTCGAGTTGCAGGTCCATCAGGGCGCCGACTTCATCGGCCGGGCAAGGCGGCGTGCGCCTCCGGCGACAGCACCCGCGCGTCGTCGACAAGCAGCACCGGGATGTCGTCGTGCACCGGATACGCGCGTCGGCAATCGGCGTTCGAGCACACCAGCTCTTCGGGATCGGCGTCTTGCGGGTGGTCGGGAAGCCGTTCGACGCGAAGCGGCGAGCGGCACGCCGGGCAAGCCAAAATCTCCAGCAACGACGGGTCGAGATTCATGGCGCGCCCTTAGCCGCGCACCAACGACAGCACCTCGTCGCGAACGCGGTCGAGGGTCTGCTTGTCGTCCGCCTCGACGTTGAGCCGCAACAGCGGCTCGGTGTTCGACGGCCGCAGGTTGAACCACCAGGTCGGGGCCGTGACGGTCAAACCGTCGAGCTCGTCGATCTCGACGTCCGGCCGCGCCGAGTACGTCGCGCGCACCTTCGCGCTCACCGCGGCTTGGTCGTCGACCGTCGAGTTGATCTCACCCGAGGCGACGTAGCGGGTGTACTGCGACAGCAGCTGCGAAAGCGTTGTGCCGGTTGGTGTCTCGCCGAGCGCAGCGAGCACGTGCAGCGCGGCGAGCATGCCCGAGTCAGCCCGCCAGAAGTCGCGGAAGTAATAGTGCGCGGAGTGCTCGCCACCGAATATCGCGTTCGTCTCACCCATGGTGGCCTTGATGAACGAGTGGCCCACCCGGCTGCGCACCGGCGTGCCGCCGTGCTCGCGGACGATCTCGGGCACCGCTTTCGACGTGATCAGGTTGTAGATGACGCTCGCGCCAGGCGTTTTCGCGAGTTCGCGCACCGCCACCAGAGCGGTCACCGCGGACGGCGGCACGATCTCGCCGCGCTCGTCGATGACGAAGCAGCGGTCGGCGTCACCGTCGAAGGCGAGGCCGATGTCGGCCCCGGTCTCCCGCACTTTCGCCTGCAAATCAACCAGGTTCTTCGGGTCGATGGGATTGGCCTCGTGGTTGGGGAAGTTGCCGTCGAGCTCGAAATACATCGGGACGACGTCGAGGGGAAGCTCCTTGAGCACGTGCGGCACGGTGTAGCCGGCCATGCCGTTGCCGGCGTCGACGACGACCTTCAGCGGCCGGATCTGCGACAGATCGACCAGTCGGCGCAGGTAGCTCGCGTAGTCGCCGACGAGGTCGCGCTCGGTGACCTTGCCCCACGCGCCGTCGTAGGTCGGCACGCCATTTTGCGCGAGGTCGCGAATCTCCATCAGCCCGGTCTCTTGGCCGACCGGTTTGGCGCCGGCCAGGCACAGCTTGATGCCGTTGTACCTCGCCGGATTGTGACTGGCGGTGAACATGGCGCCGGGCATGTCGAGGAAGCCGGCCGCGAAATACAGCATGTCGGTGCTGGCCAAGCCCGCGAGCACGACGTCGGCGCCTTGGCTGTTGGCGCCCTCCGCGAACGCGCGGGAAAACGGTCCGGACGACTCGCGCATGTCATGCGCGACGACAAGGGACGGCGCTTTGGTGAAACGCGCGAACGCGGCGCCGACAGCGCGGACCGTCTCGTCGTCCAACTCGTCAGGGACAACCCCGCGAATGTCGTACGCCTTGACGATTTTCGACAGGTCGCGCACGACGGCTGCCTCCCCACTTGGTGACCTCGCGCAGGTGGACGCCGGCGGATTGCCGGCAGAGGGCAGCCTACCCAGGGATCACCCAAGCATTGTCAGGCGATCTTGCGGGTCTTCTCAATGACCGCGTCGAAGCTCAGCGGCTCGCCGTCTTGCAGCCACCACCGGTTCTCGCACCGATGGCACGAGGCGAAGTCGACCCGCGAGCCGTCGGTCAACGTCATGGCGATCACGGTGACGTGCTCGTTGCCGCAGCCGAGGCACCTCATGAGCTGGCGAGCCTGCGTGTTGACCAACGACGCGGGCCCGCTGAGCGGGGTGGCGGATTGGCGGGGTGTCCGGGCGGCGGACTTCGGCACGGTTCCTCCTGGGTTCCGGTCATCAGGTCTGGCGAGTCGACGGGCGATTCGAAGATCACCCGGCTGGACCGCGCCCGTTCGGGTGACATCCCCCCATCGGCCTAACCGCGCGGATGGCTTTAGCACCCGGCGTGTCTAGGACAAAACGGACAGCGCTCGGACGACGTGGGTCAGTTCGGCGGGGGCAGCAGCACCCGCAAGTGACCGCGTCGGCCAACGGTTGGCGCCGCGGGCTCGGACGACGTCGGCGCCGGCGCGGGCCTGGCCGCCTCGCGCACCGCGTCGGCCAGCGCCTCGAGATCGTCGGGGGTCGGGCCGGCCGGCTCCGCGAGCTCGAGCCGGACCACTTCCCAGCCCCGCGGCGCGGTCAACCGGGCGGAGTGCCGCGCGCACAGGTCGTAGCAGTGCGGTTCGGCGTAGGTCGCGAGCGGCCCCAGCACCGCCGTCGACTCGGCGTACATGTACGTGAGCGTGGCCACGGCTGGCTCACCGCACGCGGTGCGCGTGCAGCGACGAAGTGTGCTCACGAGCGCGAAGGCTAGTCGCCCGACGGCCCGCCGCGCTCGATCCGCCGCCAGTTGGGCGCCGCGTGTCGCCGACCAAGGTGTCCCGGCCGCCGCGAAGTGCCTACGCTTGCCGCTCGTGAGCCAGTCGCGTCCGCCACGGCGCCAATCTCGGCGAGACCGCCGGGGCCGCGGCCTGCGCGGTCCGCTCGCGCCACCGGCCGTGCCGATCTCCCGCACTAGGGCGCAGGCTTTCGACGACCTGGTGCTCGACGCGGTGGAAGACCTCGAGAGCCGCTGGGCGACCCAGCTGGCGCGGGTGCAGTTCGCGGTCGAGGAAGTGCCGCCGCCGTCGCTGCTCGGCCGGGATCCGCAGGAGCCGATCCCGCTCGGCTCCTGCCGCCCGAGCACGCCTAAGTCCCCGGCGCAGGTGGTGTTGTACCGGCGTCCGATCGAAGCCCGCGCCGGAGCGCCTGACGAGCTCGCCGACCTGGTGCACGACGTCGTCGTCGAGGAGGTCGCGGAGCTGCTCGGGCTGGAGCCCGAGATCGTCGACCCCGGCTACGGCGAGGGCTGGGACGACGGCAACCCCGACGGCGACTGAGTCGGCGCGTCCGACGCCGGCACGTCCGGGAGATCGGAGGCCGGCACATCCGGCAGATCGGAGGCCGGGACGTCGGAGGCTGGCGCGTCAGAGCCCGGCGCCGCGGAGCCCGTGGCGCCGGACCTCGGCGGTGAGGCGACCGCGGTGCGACCCGGCAGTCCGGCCATCAGGTTCGCGCTCACCGGCGGCCGCGACAGCGACGTCGGCTGCCCCCACAGCGAGAACGAGGTGAGGTCGGCGGTGTTCTTGGTCGCCTCCTGCAGCACCCACGCCACGAACAACGGCCCGCCGGGCTGCGGCAACAGCGCGACCCCCGGCGCCTGATCCTGCGAGATCGACCGCAAGTCGACGACGACGGACGTGCCGCCGGGCACGGTCACCGGGCTGACCACCGGGCCGGCGTCCGCGCTGGACGGCACGAGCGTGAGTTGCACGTGCGCGTCGGCGCCCGGCGCGGTGAGCAGCAACTGGGTGTGCCGGTCGGCGCCGGTTTCGCCGCCCGCCGCGATCGCCAGCCCGGACAGCGGCGGGACGGCTGAGGTGAACGCGATGTCGGCGCCGCCGTACTTGTCCGGCTTCAGCGTCGCGACCGCGCCCGCGACGATCGGCTCGGTGGAGCTCAACACCACGCCGCCGGGGGCGCCTCTCAACTCCTTGTCGAGGTCGACGCTGACCACGCCGCCGGCCGGGACGTCGACGACGTCCAGCCCGGTTGGCGTGTACGAACCGTCGCCGGTGACCAGCTTCACCGACACCGTGGCGTCGACGTCGCCGGGCGCGGCGATCACCACGCGGCGCGCGCCCTCGCCGCCTGGGATGCCGGGCACCGTTTGGGTGGGTGACGCGTCGGCGGCCCGCGACAGGAAGTCGACGCCGAGCGGGATCGAGCCGTTTTGCGCGTCGAATCGCAGCGCCGGGACGACCCGGCCGGCGGTCGCGGTGACCTCCGCGGCGGCGTTCGACAGGCCAGGCGCCACCGTGTCGAGGCGCACCGCGAGCTGGGTCCGCGGCGCCACGGTCAACCCGTGCTTGGCGTCGGTGTTCGGCGGCGCGGTGTCGCCGTAGATCCCGACGTTCACGGTGGCCGCGACATCGTCCACGTTGCTCAGCAGCAAGGTGGCGTGCGCCCCGACGCCGGTCGAGAATCCCACGAACCAGGCGTGCGTCGTCGGCTGCTCGCAAGGGGACGCCGAGGCCTGCCAGGTCTTTCCGATGCTCTGCCGGGTGAACTGCACGGCGCCGAGCCGGGTCGCCAGCGGCCCGTTGACGCCCACCTGGACCGGCCCGACGGTCTTCGGCCCGTCGATCACCCATGCGTGCCCGGTCTTGATCTGCAGCGGCGTCGACACGCCGTCAGGGTCGAGCGGCGTGGTCGTGGCGGACGACGCGGCGACGTCGGCCGGATCGGTCCCGAACGCGGCGTAACCGACGCGCGCGGCGCCGCCGGACGGCGTGCCGCCGGCCTGCGGGCAGACCATCGCCGCGTTGGTGATCGGGACGGCGGTCGACAGTTGCGACGCGGTCCGGCCGGGCGCCGGCTCGCTGGCCGCGGCCCAGGTGATGGCGGCCGCGAGGAACACCACGACGGCCACCGCGAGCAGCCTCGGGTCGCGCCTCACGAGGACGCCCCGATCGGGTCGCGCACGTCGGCGGCGTCGTCGGCGCGACCCGCGGCGCGCGCTCGGCCGCGGCGCCCTGGCCCGCGACGGTCCGACCGTCGTCCGCTCGGAATCGCGGCGCCGAGCACGACGAGCAGCGCGACCAGCTGGAAGACCAGCCAGTTCGCGCGCTGGTCAGGGGCGCGCTGGACGACGACCTGCCCGCCCGCGGTCGGCAACGCGAACGCCTGCATGCCCTCGATCGTGGTGGCCGCGAGGGGAACCCGCGCGTTCCCGGTCGCGCCGATGGCGACCGCCCGCCAGTTCGCCGACGGCGCCTCGGCGAGCACCAGCAACCGCGGATTCGGCGCGTACGGCACGGTGATCGGCGGACTGTCCTTGCCGACCGCGCCGGAGCCGTCAGCGAGCCGCCAGGTGTCGTCGCCTTCGGTGGCGATCGCCAGCCGGCCGGCGTCGGTCTGCACCTGCCAGACGACCCAGCCGCCGTCGTGGGTTTTCGGCAGCAGCCCGCCGGCGGTCGCGATGCGGGTGGCCAGACCGGCGTCGTCGCGCTCCGGCGTCAGCACGTACCGGACGCCGGCGTGCGCCAACTCGGTCGCGGCCCGCCGTCCGAACCCGCCGGCGAGGTCGGCGACCGCGGTGTCGAGCAGCGCGACCTGCCCCGGATCAGGCGGCAGATCACCGTCTCCCAACCGCGGCGAGCGGTCCCGCAGCAACGCGTACGTCACCGTGTCGGTCGGAGCGGACGACGTCGGGACGCCGAGCGGCAACGCGGTCGGCGGACGCAACACGATCGTGCGAGGCTGGCCGCGGCTGGCGTCGGCGTCGCGGACGAACGCGGGCAGCACCTCGGCGCCGCCGGACCGCAGCAGCGGGCCGACGCCGCGGTTCAGCCACAACGCCGCCGCGGCGACCGGGGTGGCCACCGCGGCCACCGTGATCAGCAGCGCCACCGGCTGGCGCCAACCGAAGCTGGCCGCGGACAGCCGGTCGCGCAACCGCGCGCCCGCCACCGCCGCGGCCATCAGCAGCCCGGCGCCGACGAGGGTGGTGGCGGCGCCTGGCCAGCCGGGCATCGCGACCACCGGCCCGGTCCCGCTCGGAACGCTCACCCGCAGATGCGTCACGATCAGCCCGCCGACCACCCCAACGACCGCGAGCAGCCAGCCCAGCCGGGCCGGCCCCGGCCTGGTGAGCTGCAGCAACCCGGCCAGCCCGGCCAGCACCACGACCGCCTCGAGCCACACCGGCGGCATGCCGGGCCCACCGGGGTGCATGAGCAACACGTTGATCGGCGCCAGATCCGGGCTTTGCAGGCCCGGCGACACCTGGCCCACCCCCGCGACGACAAGCGCGGGATGGTCCACCAGCCGGGCGGTCCACGGCAGCAACAACACCGGAGGCGCGGCGAGGAGCACGAGCGCGCGACCGGCCCGAAGGAAGGCGCGTCGCGCGAGCGCCCACACCAACGCGATGAAGATGACCGCGCCCAGCAGCAGGTACGCCGTCGGGTCGAACGCGGTCGCGATCGTCAGCGGCACGGCGGCGACCCAGGCGGCCCGCAACCCGCGGTCGCGCCGCGCGTCGTCCGGCCCGGACGCCGGCAGCAACGCCCGCGCGAGGCCGGACAGCACCCATGGCAACACGATGGCCACCACGCAGCCGCCCAGCCGGCCGCCGGACACCGAGCCCGTGACGACGGGTAGCAACGCGTACGTCGCGGCGACCCAGACCCTGACCCTCGCCACGGGGGCCAGCGGCTTGGCGGCGAGATAGGCCGACAAGCCGGCCAGCGGCACACAACCCAACACCAAGACCTGGACGGCGAGCGGCGCGCTGCCGAAGAGCACCGCGGCGAGCATCGCCAGCAGCGCGAGGTACGGCGGCGCCGCCGCCCAGCTGCCGAAGCCGGTCGGGTGCCAGTGCTGGGTGTAGGTGTTCCACAAGTCGCTGGCGCCGGCGGGCGCGGGCAACAACGCCCCGCCGTGCAGGCCGCCGCCGAGCGCCTGCCGCTGCGCGATCAGCGCGACGAGCAGCAATCCGGCGACCAGCAGCACACCGGGCTGGGAGGCGACCCGGCGGAACAAGCCGCGCCGATCGTCAGGATCGTCCGCGGCGACCGTGGCGACCCGCTGAGAGAACGCCTCCGCGTAGTACCGAAACCGGGTCCCGCGCGGCGCGAACAGCCGGCGGACGTCGGCGTGCGGCGCCACCCACCGTTTCCGGCGGGCCGACCGCGCCTTGGCGAGCGCGCGCGGCCGGCCGAAAACGGCGAGGGCCGCGCGGGTCTCGTCCCACGCGTCGAGCGGGCGCTTGGTGACGACGAAGGCCAGCGCCCGGACCAGCGACGCCACCAGCAGCCGAGCGGCGATCCACGGCAGCCACGCGGGGCTGGCGTTGACCACCATCGTGCGCAGCGCGGCCTGGCGGTCGACTCGGCGCGGATATGGCGACGCGGAATCGATGCGGCGAACGCCCGCGGCCGCGGCTTGCGCGTGATAGACCACCGCCTGCGAGCAGGCCACCACCCGATGGCCGGCGAGGTTGGCCCGCCAGCCGAAGTCGATGTCGTCGCGAAACAACGGCAGCGCGCGGTCCAGACCGCCGAGTTCGTCCCACACGTCGCGGCGCACCAGCATCCCGGCGGTGCTCACCGCGAGGACGTCGCGATCACCGTCGTGCTGGCCGTGGTCGAGCTCCCCGGGTTCGAGGCCGGTCTCCCGCCGGCCGCCGCGGTCGACGGTGACGCCGACCTCGAGCAGCACCCGATGGTCGTGCCAACCGCGCAGCTTCGGGCCCAGCACGCCCGCGGACGGCATG
>DASVDW010000141.1:0-4039 GCA_036380925.1 Acidothermaceae bacterium | reverse complement strand
GACACGCTCGACCTTGAGCTGACCGTTCGCGAGAACCTGCTGATCTACGGCCGGTATTTCGGTCTGCCCCGTGCGGTCGCGCGCGAGCGTGGCGACCAGTTGCTCGACTTCGTGCAACTCCTCGATCGCGCCGACGACACGGTCGAGCCGCTGTCAGGCGGCATGAAGCGGCGGCTCACCATCGCGCGCTCGCTCATCAACGAGCCGCAGCTGTTGTTGCTCGACGAGCCGACGACCGGGCTCGACCCGCAAGCCCGCCATGTCGTGTGGGACCGGTTGTTTCGCCTGAAACAACAGGGCGTGACGCTCGTGCTCACCACCCACTACATGGACGAGGCGGAGCAACTGTGCGACCGCCTGGTTGTGATGGACAAGGGCCGAATCGCCGCCGAGGGCTCACCGCGCGAGCTGATCGAGCGGTACTCCAGCCGCGACGTCGTCGAGTTGCGCTTTTCGCTGGGCGAGAACGAGATCGCCGCTGAGAAGCTTGGTGGGATTGGCGACCGGGTCGAGGTGCTGCCAGACCGGGTGCTGCTCTATGCCGCCGACGGCGATGGTTGCCTTGCCGAGGTGCACAATCGCGGCCTCACACCGGTGTCGGTGCTGGTGCGGCGCAGCACGCTCGAAGACGTCTTCTTGCGGCTCACCGGCCGCAGTCTGGTCGACTGACATGGTCGCCTTGACGTCGTCGCGGGTGGCGCGCTCCTACGCGTACTGGCTCGTTGTCTACCGGCGCACCTGGCGCGGCACCGTCATCACCAGCATCGTGAGCCCGGTGATGTACCTGGCCGCGATGGGCGTCGGGCTTGGCTCGCTCGTCAAGGGCGGCCAAGGCACGAATGGCTTGACGTACTTGCAGTTCGTCGCACCAGGGCTGCTCGCGGCGACCGCGATGCAGATCGGCAGCTTCGAGTCGACCTACCCGGTGCTTGGCTCGTTCAAGTGGATCCGCAACTACCACGCGGCGGCGGCGACACCCCTTACGCCATCGGCAATTCTGGCCGGTCACCTGTTGTGGATGGCGACTCGCGCGCTGCTTGCGTGCGCCGTCTACCTCGCCATCATCGCCGCGTTCGGCGCGCTGCGCACGCCGCTCGCCATCCTCGCGCTGCCCGTGTGCGTCCTCGTGGGCCTAGCGTTCGCGGCGCCGATCACCGCGTTTGCCGCGAGTCGCGATCGCGACAGCGGTTTCGCCGCCCTGCAACGCTTCGGCATCGTTCCGATGTTCTTGTTCTCGGGCGTCTTCTTCAACGTCACGCAACTGCCGGCGGTGATCCGGCCGGTCGCGTACATCACGCCGCTATGGCACGGCGTCCGGCTCTCGCGCGACCTCACCACCGGGCAGCTCGAGCCAGGCGCCGGTTGGCTGGTCCCGCTGCACGTGCTGTACCTCGTCGCCTTCGTCGTCGTTGGCGTCGCCATCGCGCGTCGGGTTTACCGAGCGAAGCTGGCGAACTAGCGATGGCCACCCTGGTCGCCAGAATCGCGCCGTATCAAGCGCTCGCGGGTCTCGGCGTGGGCCGCGGGCATGTGCTCGTCGAGCGCAGCCTCATGGTTTACAAGCGCAGCTGGATTATCATCGTCTCGGGCTTTTTCGAGCCGCTGTTCTACCTGCTGTCGATCGGCGTCGGGCTCGGCAAGCTGATCCCGCACATCACCGTCGCGGGGCAGGACGTGCGCTACACCGTCTTCGTCGCGCCCGCGCTGCTCGCGTCGTCCGCGATGAACGGCGCGATCTACGACTCGACGTTCAACATCTTCTGGAAGATGAAGCACGCGAAGCTGTACGACGCGATGCTGTCGACGCCGCTTGGTCCGCTCGACATCGCCACCGGCGAGATCACGTGGGCGTTGGCGCGTGGCGTCATTTACTCGAGCGCGTTTCTCGTCGTGATGGCTGCGATGGGCCTGCTGCACTCGTGGTGGGTGCTGCTGTCGTTGCCATTCTCGATTCTCGAGGCGCTCGCGTTCGCGGCCTGCGGCATGGCGGCGACGACGTTCATGCGCAGCTGGCAGGACTTCGAGTGGGTCACCCTGTCGATCCTGCCGATGTTCCTTTTCTCAGCGACGTTCTATCCGCTCTCGACGTACCCCGACATCGTCGGCCACATCGTGCGCTGGACACCGCTGTATCAGGCGGTCGACGTGCAACGCGCGTTGGTGGTGGGTCATGTGCATCTGGGCTTGCTCGCGAACCTCGGATACCTGGTGGCGATGGGGCTGGTCGGCTTGTTCGTCGCGACCCGGCGGCTCAGCGGATTGCTGCTGAAGTAGGCTCCTGCGCACTATCGCGATCAGGCGCGGATTTTTTGGGAGTTGTGGTGTCGGACGTCGAGCGCACGCTCGTTTTGGTGAAGCCGGACGGCGTGGCGCGTCGTCTCGTCGGTGAGGTGCTGTCAAGGCTGGAGCGCAAGGGGCTGGCGTTGGTCGCGGTCGAATTGCGCACCCTTGACCGAGCGACCGCCGAGGCGCACTACGCCGAGCACGCCGGCAAGCCGTTCTTCGAGTCGGTGATCGACTTCATCACCTCCGGCCCGCTGCTGGCCGCCGTCGCCGAAGGGCCGCGGGCGATCGAGACCTGGCGAACCATGATGGGCCCGACCGACCCGGTGAAGGCGCCGTCCGGAACCGTCCGGGGCGACTACGGGCTGGTCGTCACCGAGAACCTGGTGCACGGGTCCGACTCGCCGGAGTCCGCCGCCCGCGAGATCGCGCTGTTCTTCCCCGACCTAGCCTGACGCCGCCCGCCGCGCGCCGTCCGGGTTGATCACGTTAAGGACGTGTACCTGCCCCAGGACAGGCCTGTGGAGGTGTCGTGGGGCAGGTACACGTCCTTAACGTGATCAACCCGGGAGCGGGGACCCGGTGCGGCTTTTGGGTCGAAACTGGGGTGACCACGTAGCATGGCTGCGCTGCGCAGTCGTCCGATCGGAAGGTTTGCGGTCTCATGTCAACCAACCTGTCGTTCCTCGGCCGAGACATGGCCGTCGACCTTGGCACCGCCAACACCTTGGTTTACGTCCGCGGTCGCGGCATCGTGCTCAACGAGCCGAGCGTGGTCGCGATCAACACCAACACCGGCGGCATCCTCGCGGTGGGCATCGAGGCCAAGCGGATGATCGGCCGCACACCGGGCAACATCGTGGCGATCCGCCCGCTCAAGGACGGTGTCATCGCCGACTTCGACACCACCGAGCGGATGCTGCGCTACTTCATCCAGAAGGTGCACCGCCGCCGCTACCTGGCCCGCGGCCCGCGCGTCGTGGTCTGCGTGCCCAGCGGCATCACCGGGGTCGAGCAGCGCGCGGTCAAGGACGCCGGCTACGCGGCCGGCGCGCGGCGGGTCTACATCATCGAGGAGCCGATGGCCGCCGCGATCGGCGCCGGGCTGCCGGTGCACGAGCCCACCGGCAACATGGTGGTCGACATCGGCGGCGGCACCACCGAGGTCGCGGTGATCAGCCTCGGCGGCATCGTCACCAGCCAGTCGATCCGCATCGGCGGCGACGAGCTCGACACGTCGATCATCAATTACGTCAAGAAGGAGTACTCCTTGATGCTCGGCGAGCGCACCGCCGAGGAGATAAAGATGGCGATCGGCTCGGCGTTCCCCGCGCCCGACGAGCCGCACGCGGAGATCCGCGGCCGCGACCTGGTCTCCGGCCTGCCGAAAACGATCGGGGTGAGCGCCGCTGAGATCCGCAAGGCGATCGACGAGCCGGTCAACGCCATCGTCGACGCGGTGAAGACCACCCTCGACAAGTGCCCGCCCGAGCTCGCCGGCGACATCATGGACCGCGGCATCGTGCTGACCGGCGGCGGCGCGCTGCTGACCGGTCTCGACGAGCGGCTTCGACACGAGACCGGCATGCCGATCCACATCACCGAGCGCCCGCTCGACTCCGTGGCGATGGGCTCGGGCAAGTGCATCGAGGAGTTCGAGGCGCTTCAGCAGGTGCTGATCTCCGAGCCGCGCGGGCACTGACCGCATCGCCAGCGGCATGACACCCACCCACGTGAATCGTGAGAGATAGCCGCC
>DASVDW010000140.1:0-3182 GCA_036380925.1 Acidothermaceae bacterium | reverse complement strand
TGCGCAGCGGTCGATGCGGAGCCCTGCGCCGCGGGATGGCTCGAGCTCGTGCAGCCGGCGGCGAACAGGCCGGCGAGAGCGGCGGCGCCGAGCGCGCGTGCGCTCGTTCGACGAAGCAGCATCACGCTGACACCGTACGGCCGTCCTGGGACGGCGAGCAGCTGAGTTCTTCAGGCGACGCCCGGTCTCCGCTGGTCAACGCGCTGCGCGGGAGGGCAGGATTTCAGTAACGCGTTCGAGCGTGATGTGGAGGCTGCTATGCCGTCCGGCGACGAGATTCGCGATGCTCAGCGAACGGCATGGGCCGGGCTGTCAGCCGGCTGGGAAAAGTGGGACGCCATCATCATGGGTCAAATGCGTCCGGTCAGCGCGGCGCTGATCGAGCGGCTCCACATCACCGACGCGCAACGTCACCTCGACGTCGCCGCAGGCACTGGCGAGCCGGGGCTGACCATCGCGAAGCTCGCGCCGCACGGCCACGTCGTCCTCACCGACCTCTCTGCCGAGATGCTCGACATCGCGTTGCGACGGGGCGCCGCGCAGGGCATCACGAACTTCGAAACGGTGGTCTGCAGCGCGGACGACCTGCCATTCGACGACGCGACGTTCGACAGCGTCTCCGCGCGGTTCGGGTACATGTTCTTTCCGGACGTCGCGGCGGCCACCGCGGAGTTCGCGCGGGTGCTCAAGCCGGGCGGGCGCTTGGGCGCCTCGGTGTGGGTGAAGCCCGAAGCCAACCCGTGGACCGCGATCGTGATGGACGCAATCGGCGCCGAGACGCAACTGCCGCCTCCCGACCCGAACGGGCCGCACATGTTCCGCTGCGCCGGGCCCGGCTACGTCAGTTCGCTTTACACAGCCGCCGGCCTGCGCGACGTTGTCGAGTGGGACGTCGACGTCGAGCTCGTGACGGAATCGCCCACGGAGTACTGGGAAATGATGAGCGAACACGTCTCGCTCGCCGTTGCGGCGTTGCAGAAAGTGGACGACGCGGCGCGCCGGCGAATCGCCGATGCGGTGATCGCAAAGGTCGGCGAATACGCGGTCGCGGGAAAAATCCGCGTGCCAGGCGCGGCGCGCTGCGTCGTCGGCAGGAAGTAGAAGGCCTCAGCTGCGGCCCGATCCACTCCCGCTGTCTTGTGAGGATCTCGAGGTCGGCCGGATCAGGTCGACCAACAACGCGGGGTGATCCGTGGTGCCTCGCATGCTGATCACCGCGCGTGATCGCACGGCGAATTCCGAGCTCGTGATGACGTCCTGGCGGGCGCCGTCATCGGCGAGCTGGTACCCATGTGAGAGGCACGACTGCGGGCCTGGCGAATGATGGGCGGGCAGGTTGAGATCCGCGCCGAGAACGACCTGGTCGTCGCCGCCTTCACGGCGCATAGTCGGCACCGCTGACTGCAAGAAATGGCGGCACTGCTCGACCGCGGTCGAGGTGCTCTCGCTGGCCGCATGCGTGACGCACGCGTAGAACGCGCCCCCCGCGTGAACGCAGAGCCAGACCCGCTCCTCGGGATCAGTCAAGTCCTGGATCGGATAGACGTCGCCGTACACGCGGTCATCCGAAGCCGAGGCCGGAACGGCGGCGAGCACGCCGATCCCGAACTCCTGGCCGTTGGCACACCTGTACGGCCCATTGGTCGGGCGGTCGGGGTCAGCCTTAAACGCCGTTTCGACCGACCTGCCGGGGTGGGCCACTGACATCGACCGCTGCAGTTGCGGAACGTCGTCCCGGCAGATCTCGTTGAGCGTCACAACGTCGGGTTGCTCGTCCGCGATCAGCGCGGCAGCCGTGGTCACCGACCGACCGGTGTAACACGAGGCGACACCGCTGTTGCACAGGTTCAACTGGAGCACGCGCAGCGTCGGGCTGGTCGAACCGTTCGCCCGATGGTCGCCGGTGCATCCGGCGAGCGAGACAAGCGAGGCGACCAGCAGGCTGCCGGCAGCGACCCAGTCCGGATACCGGCGCGCACAGCTTCGTCGCCGCGGCACGACCGTCCGGCGAGTTCTCACCTTCGTCTCGACGCTGCGGCGCACCCGGTGGTTCAAGACCTGACGTGCTAGGCGTCCAGGTCGATCGTGGTCAAGGAAGGTTAGGCCTTTCTCACGCGCAGGAAGCTCGCTGACGGGCGACGATGTCGAGAATCGGGGAGCCGCTCCGTCCATGGGGTGAGAGCGGCCACGACAGGCCGCAGGATGGCGAAGGAGACTCCCATGAAGTACCTGCTGCTCAAGCACTACCGCGGCGGCCGCCCCGAGCCGACGTTCGACTGCCCACCGATGGACACCTGGAAGCCGGAGGAGGTCGACGCGCACATCCGCTTCATGCGCGACTTCGCCGCCCGGCTCGAGGGAACCGGCGAGTTCGTCGACGGTCAGGCGCTCGCCCCGGACGGGGCGTTCGTGCGGTACGACGGCGAGGGAAAGCCGCCGGTGGTCGACGGTCCGTTCGCGGAGACGAAGGATCTCATCGCCGGCTGGATGGTCATCGACGTCGACTCGTGGGAGCGCGCGGTCGAGCTGGCAGGAGAGCTGTCCGCGGCTCCGGGGCCGGGCGGGGAGCCGATCTACGAGTGGCTCGAGGTGCGGCCGTTCCTGGCCATGCCGCAGACGGTCACCGAGTGAACGAGGCGTTGCTGCGGGAGTTGACGCCCGCGGTCATCGGCGTCCTCGTCCGGCGCGGAGCGGATTTCGCGGCGGCCGAGGACGCCGTCCAAGAAGCGCTGGTCAGCGCGCTCCGAAGCTGGCAAAGCAAAACCCCGGACGACGCCAAGGCGTGGCTGGTCACCACCGCATGGCGCAAGTACCTCGACCAGATGCGATCGGAGTCGTCGCGGCGCGGGCGTGAAGCTGCGGTTGCGGTGGAACCGCCAGCCGGTCCGGTGCCAGAAACCGATGACACGTTGTGGCTGTACTTCTTGTGCGCGCATCCGGCGCTGTCTTCGTCGTCCGCCGTCGCGTTGACGTTGCGGGCGGTCGGCGGGCTCACCACGAAACAGATCGCGAACGCGTATCTCGTGCCGGAGGCGACGATGGCGCAGCGGATCAGCCGGGCGAAGGCGCGAATCGCCGGCGAACCGCTCGAACGCCCGGGCGACTTGGCGACCGTGCTGCGAGTGCTGTACCTGGTCTTCAATGAGGGCTACAGCGGCGACGTCGACCTGGCCGCGGAGGCG
>DASVDW010000139.1:0-2160 GCA_036380925.1 Acidothermaceae bacterium | reverse complement strand
GTGGCCGGCGTCCGCGTCGCCGATCACCGCGTGCACCACGACCTCGCGACCGTCGGCGTCGACCCCGGCCGCGTCGCAGCCCAACACCCTGGGCAAGTCGTCGCGACCCAGCCCGACACCCTGCAGGCTCCACAGGTCGTGCCGGTTCAACGCCGCGGCACGTACCTGGACGGCGACCCAACCGGGCGGCGGCACCGGCTCGGCGACGTCGCCGATGTGCAGTCCCGCGAGCGGGTCGGCGGAATCGGGCGGGGCGAAGGCAACGACCGAGGCGGCAAGCACGCGGCTGACGCTACTCGCGGCGGTTCGCCCGCGGTACGACCACATCGATGCCATAGGCTCAGCGGCCATGGAGGTTCGTGAACTGGCCGTGCCCGGCGCCTGGGAGTTCACCCCGCGCCAGTTCCCCGACGCCCGCGGCGTGTTCCTGGAGTGGTACCGCGCCGATGTCGTGGCGACCGCGATCGGCCATCCGCTCTCCATCGCGCAGTCGAACCAGTCGGTCTCGCGGCGCGGCACGCTGCGCGGCATCCACTTCGCCGACGTGCCGCCGTCTCAGGCCAAGTACGTGTACTGCCCAAGCGGCGCCGTCCTCGATGTGGTGATCGACATCCGCGCCGGCTCACCGACATTCGGTGCCGTCGACACGGTCCGGCTGGACGACGTCGACCGGCGCGCTGTCTACCTGTCGGAAGGCTTGGGGCACGCCTTCATGGCGCTAAGCGACGACGCGGTGGTCACCTACCTGTGCTCTACGAGCTACGCCCCCGAGCGCGAGCACGGCGTCTATCCGCTCGATCCTGAGCTTGCGATTCAGTGGCCGGACGACGTCGAGCCGGTGCTTTCGGACAAGGACGCCGCCGCGCCCACTCTGAAGCAGGCGGCCGCCGACGGAATCCTGCCGACCTACGCCGAGTGCCTGGCGTTTCGGGCCTCGCTGCGCTCGCGGGGCTGAGCTGAGCGACCCGGGCGCGCCCGACGTCGAGCATTACATCGCGGTCTGCGCCAGTACCGCACTCGTCGCGGTGCCGCTGGTGCCCGAGATCGTCGTCTACGCGAGCGAGGACGCCTACCGCGTCTGGGATCTCACCTCGCTCGGCGCACCGGACGCGCCGGTCCCGTATTGGTCATTCCCGTGGGCGGGCGGGCAGGCGCTGGCCCGCTACCTGCTTGACCATCCCGACCTAGTGCGTGGGCGCCGGGTGCTGGACGTCGCCTCCGGCAACGGGTTGGTCGCCATCGCCGCGGCGAAGGCCGGCGCTGCCCACGCCGTCGCCAACGACGTCGACCCGTTCGCCGCGGCCGCGCAGCAGTTGAATGCGCGCGCGAACAACGTCGCGGTGGATTCCTTGCAGGCCGACATCCTGGACGACGACCGCGCCGGCGAGTTCGACGTCGTGCTGGCCGGAGACGTCTGCTACGAGCGCGAGTTGTCGGCACGGCTGCTGGGCTTTCTGCAGCGATCGGCCGGCGGCGGCGCGGCGGTGCTACTCGCCGATCCGGGACGCAGCTACCTGCCGCGCGACCAACTGGAACCGGTCACGGCGTTCGACGTTTCGACCAGTCTCGCCGTCGAGGGCACCGAACGAAAGCAAACGACGATCTGGCGGCCGGCACGCCACCCGGATTGATCCCGCATCTGTCGGGAACGCTGCCGCCATGCCTGTGTCGCCCGTAGGGGACCGGTTCCTGCGTCGGAAGGCGTTGGCCTCGACAGCCGGATTTGCCGTAATGGCAGGCATTCTGGCCGGTTGCACCACCTCACATCAGTCCTCGGCGCAGTCCGGCACGGCGTCGCCGTCCGGCACCGCGTCGGCCTCCGGCTCGCCGAGCAGTGCCGCAACCGCGCCGGTGTCGCCGGCGGCGTCGCCGGCCGGCCCGGCCGTTGCCCTGGAAGATGCCTACGCGCGCGTGGTCGCCTCGGTACTGCCATCGGTGGTGGAGATCACCAACGGGCAGGGCCTTGGCTCCGGGATTATCTTCGACGACAAGGGCGACGTCGTCACCAACGATCACGTCGTTGGTGACGCGACGAGTTTTCAGGTGCGACTGGCCACCGGCGCGGCCTCACTGAAAGCGACGCTGGTCGGCCGCTACCCGCAGGGCGACCTCGCGGTGATCCGGGTGGAGAACGCGAATGGCTTGCACCCGGCGACCTTC
>DASVDW010000138.1:0-9113 GCA_036380925.1 Acidothermaceae bacterium | reverse complement strand
CCGATTCCGGTGCCCATGGCGTACTACTCGTTCGGCGGCTGGAAGGCGTCGCTCTTCGGCGACGCGCACGCGCATGGCGCCGAGGGCGTGCGCTTCTTCACCCGCGGAAAGGTCGTGACCGCGCGCTGGCTCGACCCGAGTCATGGCGGCATCAACCTCGGCTTCCCGACGAGTGGTTAGGCCGCGGGGCCGACGTTCGAACCAAGCCAGCTCGGCGCGGCGCGCGCGTGAACTCGCCCGGTCACAGCGAGGCGACGGAGTTTTCCAGGATCGACAGACCTTCGTCCAGTAGGTGCTCAGGCATCACCAACGGCGGCAGGAAGCGCAGCACGTTGCCATAGGTGCCGGCCGTGAGCACCAGCAAGCCCTCGGCGTGGCATCGACGCGCGACCTCGGCGGCGGCCTGCGCGTTCGGCGTCTTATCGCCGCCGCCTCTGACGAATTCGATCGCGGTCATCGCACCGCGGCCACGGAAGTCGCCCACGACGTCGACCCGTTCCTGCAACCTGCGCAACCGCGGCAACATGACGTCGCCGATGCGGCGAGCGGCGGCCACCAGGTCGAGTTCCTCAATGGTCGCGATTGCGCCGAGCGCGGCTTCGCAGGCGACCGGGTTGCCGCCGAACGTGCCGCCGAGCCCACCCGGGTGCACCGCGTCCATGATGTCGGCTCGCCCGGTGACGGCGGCGAGCGGAAGCCCTCCGGCGATGCCTTTCGCGGTGGTGATGAGGTCTGGCACCACGCCCTCGTGCTCACAGGCGAACATCGCGCCGGTGCGGGCGAACCCGGTTTGGATCTCGTCGGCGATGAAGACGATGCCGTTGGCCGCGCAGTACTGGGCGATCGCCGGAAGGAAACCTTCGGCCGGCACGACGAAGCCGCCCTCGCCTTGGATCGGCTCGACCACGACCGCTGCGACGTTGTGCGCGCCGATCTGGTTGTCGATCAGCTCGAACACCTGTGCCGAGGCCTCTTCGGCGCAGCGTGACGGCCCGGTCGGCCAGCGGAACGGATACGCCATCGGCGCGCGGTACACCTCCGGCGCGAACGGACCGAAGCCCTGCTTGTACGGCATGTTCTTGGCGGTCAGGGCCATAGTCAGGTTGGTGCGGCCGTGATAGCCGTGGTCGAACGCCACCACCGCCTGCCGCCCGGTGTGGCAACGGGCGATCTTCACGGCGTTCTCCACCGCCTCGGCGCCTGAGTTCAGCAGCATGGACCGCTTGTCGTGGTCGCCCGGCGTGAGCCGGTTCAGCGCCTCGCACACCGCGACGTACGCCTCGTACGGCGTGACCATGAAACAGGTGTGGGTGAACCGCGCCACTTGACGCGCGACTCGGTTCACCACCTGCTCGGCGCTGTTGCCGACGTTGACGACGGCGATGCCGGCGCCGAAGTCGATCAGCGAGTTGCCGTCGACGTCGACGAGCACCCCGCCGCCCGCGTGCGTGATGAAAACCGGCAGCGTGCAACCGATTCCGCGCGGCACCGCCGCGGCGCGGCGCGCCGCCAACTCCACCGACCGCGGCCCGGGGATCGCGGTCACCACCCGACGCACCTGCGGGACCGACGGCCCGCCGAGCGGCACAACGGTTTGCGCGGTCATGCTCACCTCGCTAGACGGGGTATGCGGAGCCGTGCCGCGGAAAAGGCTCGCGCTCGCTCAACGTAGCCCGTCGTCGCCGCGAGCGGTCAGCGGAACACGAGGAACGCGGCGATCCCGACCACGATCATCGTGATGATCAGCGGCAGCCGCGCCATCGCGGGGGACGGCAACGCCGGATGCGTCGGTCGCGCCCCCGGCCGCCGCCCGTCGGGCGTGCGCGGCGTCTGCGGTTTGGGCGAACCGCCACCGTGCCGCCAACTCGATTGCCGGTCGCCGTGACGTGCGATCGCGGCGCGGGTCCGTGCCGGCGGTTCGTACGCGCCGCCGCGGACGAAGTCGTCGTCGAGCACGAGCTTCTCGAACTCGTCGGAGTTCTCCGCCGGCGTCGAGGACGACGCGTCATCGATCGGATTGTCCGCCATGGCGGTGTGCTTTCCCTTGTTCGAGGCCTAGCTAGCCGGTGACGCGGTTCGCCGCGATCACTCCTGAGTACCAGTGCGCGCTGCGCTTCGGCGTCCGTTTCAATGTATCGAAATCCACCCGGGTGATGCCCCAACGCTGGGTGTACCCCTCGGCCCATTCGAAGTTGTCCATCAGCGACCACAGGTGATAACCCTCGACGCGGACGCCGTCGGACATCGCTTGCCCGAGCGCCAGCAAGTGCGTGCGCAGGTACTCGACGCGGTCGGTGTCGTCAACGACTCCGTCGGAGTCAGGGTTCTGGGTTGTCGGAATGCCGTTCTCGGTGATCGAGATCGTGACATCGCCGTGCCGCTGCTTGACCTGGCTCAACATGTCCCGCAGCCCGGCCGGGTAGATCTGTTCCCACGTCGCTTGTGAAGTCGGGTATTTCCGCACGTCGTTGCCGCCGCCGCCGACAACGGTCGGTCCGTAGTAGTTGACGCCCAGCACATCGACGCCGGCTGCGGCGGTCTTCAGGTCGCCGTCCTTCACCGGCAGCGTGACGCCTTGCGAAGCAAGGGCTTGCACGACGTCGCCGGGATAGCTGCCCTTCAGCACCGCGTCGAGGTAGAACCGGTTCTCCAGGCCGTCGCGCGCGCTCGCGGCCGCGACGGCGTCCGGGTCGGTCGGGTCGTCCGGGTAGACCGGGGTGAGGTTGAGTGGGATGCCGACCTTGGCGGACGGCCTTTCCGCGCGGATCGCTTGCGTCGCGAGGCCGTGTCCGAGCAACAGGTGATGCGCGGCGGCGTACGCGGCGTGCGCGTCGCGCTTGCCGGGGGCATGGGCGCCGTACAGATAGCCGACCTGGACGACGGTTTTCGGCTCGTTCAGCGTGAGCCAGATCGGGACCCGGTCGCCCAACTCCTTTGCCAGCAAGGCCGCGTAGTCGGCGAACCGGCTCGCGACGTCGCGGTTCTCCCAGCCTCCGACGTCTTGGAGGGCCTGCGGTGTGTCCCAATGCCACAGCGTCGGCATCGGCCGGACGCCGCGGTCGTGCAGCCCGTCCAGCAGTCTTTTGTAGAAATCGAGGCCGCGTTGGTTCACCGCGCCGGCGCCGGCGGGCAGCACCCGCGGCCACGAGATGGAGAACCGGTAGCTGCGCAGGCCCACCGAAGCGATCAGCGCGATGTCGTCGGCGTAGCGGTGGTAGTGGTCGGCCGCGACGTCGCCGGTGCTGCCGTCGATGATCTTCCCCGGCAGATGGGCGAAGGTGTCCCACACCGAAGGGCCCTTGCCGTCCGCGGTCGCCCCGCCTTCGATCTGATATGCCGAGGTCGCCGCGCCCCACCAAAAGTCCGTCGGGAACGCGACGTCGGTCGGCAGCGCGGCGGCGGACGGCATCGAAGACGTCGAGGAAGTCGAGGACGTCGAGGAGCCGGTGGGCGGGCCGCCGGCGTGCGGCGTCTTCGAGGCTGGCGTCTTGGAGTTCGGCGTCCCGGCGTTCGACGTGCAACCGGCCGCCAGGGTGGCCGCGGCGAGCCCGCCCATCCGCAAGAACGCTCGGCGCGAGTAGCCCTGCGTCGTTGGCGCCCCGCCGCCTTCGGTCGGGCTCCGGTTCACCGCGATCAGCCTCCACAATCCCGTGGTCGGGTTTCGTGGTCAATCCTCACGCACGTCGAGGGCCGGGCGCGGCCGATCGCGGGTGGAGGTTCGGCGGACGACGGCCGCGGCGGGCGAGGGAATCCGTAGCTAGGCTGTGCTGCCATCAGCCGTGCCCGAGCCGACCGCTCAGGCTCGACGTCAGGAGGCCAGCGATGACCGCAGCTCCTCGTCCGCAGTCCACGGCGTCCAGCGGTTCGGCGACGACGGCCGCCGGCCAGCGCGTGTTGCGCAACTTCGTCGACGGACGCCACGTCGACACCCGCAGCGGCCGCACGTCGCCGCTGATCGACCCCAGCACCGGTGAGGTCTTCGCGAGCGCGCCGTTGTCGGGCGCGGTAGACGTCGATCTCGCGATGGCCGCGGCCGCGCGGGCGTTCGAGAGCTGGCGCGACACGACGCCCTCGGAGCGGCAGCGCGCGCTGCTGCGAATCGCCGACGCGATCGAGGCGCGAGCCGAGGAGTTCGTCGCGGCTGAATCGCAGAACACCGGCAAGCCGCTGGGTTTGACGGCGTCCGAAGAGATGCCGCCGATGGTCGACCAGATTCGCTTCTTCGCCGGCGCGGCCAGGGTGCTGGAAGGGAAGTCGGCCGGGGAGTACATGGCTGGCCACACGTCGTTCGTCAGGCGCGAGCCGGTCGGTGTCTGCGCGCAGGTGACGCCGTGGAACTACCCGATGATGATGGCGGTGTGGAAGTGGGCGCCTGCCATCGCCGCCGGCAACACCGTGGTGTTGAAGCCGTCGGACACCACGCCGGTGACCACGGTGATGATGGCCGAGATCCTCGGAGAGTTCCTGCCGCCGGGCGTGTTCAACGTGATTTGCGGCGACCGCGACACCGGTCGGCTGCTGGTCGAGCACGAGATGCCGGCCATGGTGTCGATCACCGGCAGCGTGCGCGCGGGTATGGAGGTCGCCGGGTCGGCCGCGGCGGATTTGAAAAGGGTGCACCTAGAGCTGGGTGGCAAGGCGCCCGTCGTCGTCTTCGACGACGCTGACGTGGAGAAGGCGGCCGAGGGCATCGCGGTCGCCGGCTATTTCAACGCCGGGCAGGACTGCACGGCCGCGACGCGGGTGTTGGCCGCGCCAGGCGTTCATGACGACTTCGTGGCCGCGCTCACCGAGCAGGCTCGCAGCACCGTGGTCGGGCCGCCATCGAACGAAGACGCGCTGTTCGGCCCGGTGAACAACGTGAATCAGCTGACGCGAGTCAGTGGAATGGTCGACCGGTTGCCAGACCACGCCAGGCTCGAGATCGGCGGCCGCCGCTTGGGCGAGGTCGGATACTTCTACGAGCCCACCGTCGTGGCCGGCCTGCGCCAGGACGACGAGCTGATCCAAAACGAGGTCTTCGGTCCGGTCATCACCGTGCAATCCTTCACGGATGAGGATCAGGCGGTGCGCTGGGCCAACGGAGTCGAGTACGGCCTCGCGTCGTCTGTGTGGACCAAGGATCACGGCCGGGCGATGCGAATGGCGAAGCGGCTCGACTTCGGCTGCGTCTGGATCAACACGCACATCCCGCTGGTGGCCGAGATGCCGCACGGTGGCTTCAAGCACAGCGGCTATGGCAAAGACCTCTCGATGTACGGGCTCGAGGACTACACCCGCGTCAAACACGTCATGACAAACCTGGAAGTGTGATGGTGATGGTCGCTGACAAGCGTTCGCTGCTGAGCCGGCACAAGGCGGTGCTGCCGGCGTGGCTGGCGCTCTACTACGACGAGCCGATCGAGATCGTGTCGGGCGAGGGCTGCCGTGTCATCGACGGCGACGGCCGCGAGTACCTCGACTTCTTCGCCGGAATCTTGACGAACATGCTCGGCTACAACGTTCCCGAGGTGCGTGAGGCTGTCAAGAAGCAGCTTGACACCGGCGTCGTGCACACCTCCACGCTGTACCTGATCCAGGCGCAAATCGAGCTCGCCGAGAAAATCGCGTCGCTGTCGGGGATACCGGACGCCAGAGTCTTCTTCACGTCGTCCGGCACCGAGGCGAACGAGGCGGCCCTGCTGTTGGCGACGCAGTATCGGCGCAGCAACCAAGTATTGGCATTGCGCAACAGCTACCACGGTCGGTCGTTCGCCGGAATGGGCGTCACCGGCAACCGCGGGTGGAGCGCGTCGAGTCTGACGCCGCTGAACGTGCACTACGTGCACAGCGGTTATCGCTATCGGAGCCCGTTCGCCGATCTGCCCGACGCCGAGTTCACCGCGGCGTGCGTGTCCGACCTGCGCGACGTCATCACGACGATGACGGCGGGTGACGTCGCCTGCCTCATCGCCGAGCCGATCCAAGGCGTCGGGGGATTTGCCACACCGCCGGACGGTTTCTTCGCCGCCTTCAAAGAGGTGCTCGACGAATACGGCATCCTTTTCGTCTCCGACGAGGTGCAGACCGCGTGGGGGCGCACCGGCGAGCATTTCTGGGGCATCGAGGCGCACGGTGTGCTGCCGGACGCGATGACATTCGCCAAGGGCCTTGGCAACGGGATGTCCATTGGGGGCGTCGTCGCGCGAGCCGAAGTGATGAATTGCCTGAGCGCGAACTCGATCTCCACGTTCGGAGGAAACCCGCTGGTGACCGCGGCGGCCAACGCCACGCTGGACTATGTGCTTTCCCATGACCTGCAGGCGAACGCCGCGAAAGTCGGCACCGCCTTGCTGGAGGGGCTGCGAGATCTGCAAGCGAGGCACACCTTCATCGGCGACGTGCGCGGCAAGGGGCTGATGATCGGTGTCGAGCTGGTGGTTCCGGGTTCCACGACGCCGGACGCCGCGGCGGCGACGCGGGTGATGGAAGAGACCAAGGCGCGCGGATTGCTGGTCGGCAAGGGTGGGCTGTTCGGCAACGTGCTGCGCGTCGCACCGCCGCTGACGCTGTCGGCCGCCGACGCCGCCGAGGGGCTGCAACTGCTCGGAGAGGCGTTCGCGGCGGCCGAACAGCCGGCCGGCCGATGACTTTGCCGTTCCTCGCACGTCTTCTCGGGCAACAGCATTGACAGCGCTGACAGCGCTGGCAGCGCTGACACGGGATGGCAAAGGAGCCGGCGATGGACACCATCAACCTCGGGGCGGCTGACGGACTGCCGCCGGTCAACTGGGACAGCGTCGTCGACAAGCTCAGCGCGCGGTTGGCCCCCGCCCCGGACGCGCACAACTCCCGAACCACCTGGCTGACCACGATCAACGAGGACGGCAGCCCGCACGTCACCGCGGTCGGGGCGCTTTGGCTGGACGGTGCGTTCTGGTTTCAGACCGGCGCCGGCACGCGGAAGGCGCGCAACGTCGCACGCGACGCTCGGTGTTCGGTCGCGATGTCGATCCGTGACGCGGACGTGGTGATCGAAGGCGACGCGGTCCGAGTGACCGAGCCGAACGCGGTGGCGCGGATCGCGAAGGCCTGGGCGGACCAAGGTTGGCCGGCCCGACCGGATGAGAGCGGATCGGGCATCACAGCGCCGTTCAACGCGCCCGCGCAAGGGCCGCCGCCGTGGCACGTGTACCGCATCGAGCCGCGGTCCGCCACGGTGGCGCTGGGCACGGAGCCGGGCGGGCTGACCCGCTTCCAGTTCTGACGCCACCGCGCGGCGCCGGCCCGGCGCGCCTCGCGGCGCCTCGCGGGCCGCGCTGGCACGATCGTGGCGTGCAGACGAAGCGCGATGTCGGGTGGCTCACAATTTCGCTGACGGAGCCAACCGTCCATCGCCTCGACACCGTGCTCGCGGCCATCGTGCGGCGCGCGCACGCGAGTGGACTCAAGGCCGCGACGATCGCGCACCCGCCGGGCGAACCCCCGGCGCCGCGCCAGCGGCCTGATCAGATCTCGCTGCCGGACGGCGTGAGCGGCCGCGTCACGGTCGCCGACCGTCCCGACCGGTTGGCTGAATTTGTCGTCGAGCTGGCCGATCTCGTCGGCCCGCGCGCCGTGGTGGAGATCGACGGCGTGCCCGTCGAGTGTCAGCGGCAACCGTCAGCTCCTCGCGGCGCCTCCGTCGCGGGGCGCCTCGCCGGGGCTGGCCGCAAGGACTAGAGCGTCGCGGGGTCTTCGCGAGAGCATTGTCGAACAGCTCGACCGACCTGAGCGTTGACGTCGCGGTAGCCGCGCGTTCACCAATCAGAAACGTGGCGACCGCAAGGTAGGCAGCACTCGTCCCCGATCGCGAGGTGGGCCCGATGTTGACGCATGTGCGCGTGAGCGTTCCCGACCGACCGGGGGTGCTCGCCCAGATCACCGCCGCGATGGCTGCCGTTGGCGCCGACATTCGCTCGATCACGGTGCTCGAGCGAGAGTCGGGGCGCGCCATCGACGACATCTACTTGTCGTGGCCCGAATCGCGGCCGTCGTCCGCGCTGTCCGACCGCCTCGCGGGTGTGCGGGGCGTGCGGGTGCTCGGTATGCGCCGTTCGCGGCAGGTGCCTGGCGCGTTTCCAGATCTCGACCTGCTCAGCCAGGTGCTGGCGACGGCGGCGCGCGGCCTTGACACGCTCGTCGACATGGCGGCGCACGCGTTTGGCGCCGACTGGGCGGCCAGCGTCTCCTATGGCGAGTTCGGGCCGGTTTTGCGGTACGCCAACGCCGACCCTGGTCACGAGATCGTCGTGCCATCCCACGCCGCGGTCAGACCGCTCGCGATGGAGGAGAACGGCGCTCAGCTGGTGGTCGCGCCGCTCGACCCGTTCGACGTCGCCTTGGTGTGCGGACGCGCCTCCGGGCCGCCGTTCCACCGCGCAGAGGTCGAGCGGGTGCGCCGAGTGACCGAGCTCGCGGTCGGTCTGTTGAGCGCGGACGTCGCGGTGCGGCCGGTGTCCTGACGCTCGACCGGCCGGTCTTGCCGACGCGCGACTAATCTGGCCCTCACGCCGGGGCGCTTAGGGGTTTCGATGTTCGAGCGATTGGGCGGCGCGGTGTACACCCGCCGCGGGGTGGTTTTGCTCGTGGGGCTCGCCGTGATCGTGCTGGCCGGACTTTGGGGCGGCTCGGTCACCAAGCGGCTTTCCGCCGGCGGCTACTACAACCCCAACAGCGAGTCCGTGCTCGCAGCCAACGACATCAAGGACAAGCTCCACGTCCCGTCGTCCGACGCGACCGTGCTGTTCACCAGCGCGAGCCAGCCGGTCACCGACCCGCAGGTGGCGGCGGCCATCGAGAACGCGCTCGCGTCCCTGCCGCGCAGCGTCGTGCCCGGCTACCTGAGCTATGCGACGTCCAAGCAGCCGCAGCTCATCTCCACCGACCGGCACGCGACCTACGCCACCTTGCAACTCGCGGGCGACACCGACTCGTCGCAGACGGCGTCGTTCCAGACCGTGAAGTCCCTTCTGGCAAAGGCGAATCTGCCGGGCGTCACGATCGACTACGCCGGACTGGTGCCGCTCAACAAGGAAATCAGCGGGCAAGTCAGCAAGGACTTGAAGCGCGCCGAGGCGTTGTCGTTGCCCATC
>DASVDW010000137.1:0-5784 GCA_036380925.1 Acidothermaceae bacterium | reverse complement strand
GGCCGGGTGAACCGCCGCTGCTGCGTTCGGGCTACTAGTGCTTCAGGTTCACCAGGTCTTGCAACACCTCGTCGGACGTCGTGATGACTTTGGAGTTCGCCTCGAAGCCGCGCTGCGCGATGATGAGGTTGCTGAACTCCTGAGACAGGTCGACGTTCGAGCCCTCGAGCTCGCCCGACGCCAGCTGGCCGCGGCTGCCGGTGCCGGCGGTGCCGATCTGCGCTTGGCCGGAGTTGACCGTCGAGGAGTACTCGGAGTTGCCGACCTTCTCCAATCCGCCGGGGTTGTTGAACGTCGCCATCGCGATTTGACCGAGCGGCTGCTTCATCCCGTTGGTGAAGACGCCTTGAATCGTGCCGTCGGGCGAGATCGAGTACGACGCGAGCGAGCCCATCGCGTTGCCGTCGGAGGTGATGACGGCGGCGGTGTTCTCGCCGCCGAACGCGGTCAGCCCCGAGATGTCGAGCTTCATGCTCTGACCGTTGAGCGTCACCGTCACCGGCGACGTCGTCGTCAGCTTGCCGCTGCCGTCGAACGCGAGGTTCACCGCGGCCGGTTGCGTCGCCGGTGGCACCACCGACGGGTCGTTGAAGTTCAACGACCAGGTGCTGCTCGCGGTGTCCCACTTGTAAGTGAGGGCGACGTCGACCAGCTGGCCTTTCGCGTCATAAACCTTGAGATCGTTGGTGATCGGCGAGCCGGCGCCGTCGGCGGGCAGGTTGCCGGCGAGCGTCGCGGTCGTCGACGGCGTCGGCGGCATCGACGTCCCCAGCGGCAGCTTGATCGCGGTGATGGAGCTGCTGGTGTTGACCACGCCGTTTTGCGCGAGCCAGCCCTGCACGAGCGCGCCGTTCGCCGCGGTGAGGTTGCCGTTCGCGTCGAACTTGAAGGCGCCATCACGGGTGTAGACCTGCTGGCCGCCGTTGTTCACGATGAAGAAGCCGTCGCCTTGGATCATCAGGTCGGTGTCGACACCGGTGGTCTCGGCCGGACCTTGGGTGAACGCGGTGTTGATCGCGGCCGTCTGCACCCCCAGGCCCACCTGCGCGGGGTTGGTGCCACCCTGGCCGTTCTGCGGGGCGCCGGCGGCGCGCAGCGCCTGGCTGAGCGTGTCCTCGAACTCCACCGACGACGCCTTGTACCCGACGGTGTTGACGTTCGCGATGTTGTTGCCGACGACGTCGAGCATCGTCTGGTGCGCGCGCAGACCGGAGACTCCGGCGAAGAGCGAGCGAAGCATGCGGATTCCTCGTTTCGGTTTGTTGGTGGTGCTGGGCGTTGTTTGGTTAGGAGCCTGAAGCGGCGGCGTTCGCGACGAACACCGAAGTGATCGAGGTGACCGGCACCTGGATGTCGCCGACTCGAACGACCGCGCCGTCCGACCCGGGCGACGCGCTTGAGACGACGCCGACGTTTTGCACCCCGTTGGCGTCGACGTAGGTGACGTTCTTGCCGATGAACGCGGTGGCCTCCTGCATTTGCTGGCTTTGCAGGATCGCGGCGTTCTGCTTGGCCAGAGCGTTCATGCTCTGCACCATCGCGAACTGCGCCTCCTGCGTGATGTAGGTGCTGCTGTCCGTCGGGTTCATCGGGTCTTGGTGGCTCAGCTGGGCGACCAGCAGCTTCAAAAATGTGTTGCTGTTGATGCCGCCGAGGTCGACGAGATCGGACGACGCGGTCGCGGGCGCCGTGCTCGGTGTGGCTCCGACACCGACGATGGGGTTGGTCATCGTGCTGCTCCTCAGATCCGGACGTCGAGGTTGTCATCGACGGCGCGCGCCGTTGGGCGCCGCGGCGTGTGGTCACGCGGACGTCGTTCACCGCCGGCGTCGTCACGCAGCGGCGGTTGTTGCGGATGCCGGCTGCCGGTCTGGTGCTGCTGATCGTGGTGCGCGGGCGCGAACGACTGCTTGGCCGCGACCACGGCGATGTCTCCGGTGCGGACACCGCTTGACTGCAGCTGCGTGCGCAGGTCGGCCAGCGACTGGCTCAGCGCTTCGTGCCCGTGCGCGTGGTCGGCCGCCAGGTGCACGGAGAGCACGCCCTGCTGCACCTCAACCCGCACCGTCACAGCGCCGAGCTCGGCCGGATGCAGCTGAAGCGACAACGTGTAGTCGCCGTCCTTCGCGCTGCGCAACGGCGCGACCACCTGAATGACCTGCTGCGCGACCGCTCCGGAGGGATACGGCGGTTGCGGCGGCGGCGGGAGCTGCGGCTGGGGCGTGTTCATCGCGAGCGGTTGCGCAGGTGCCGTCATTTGGGCGGCCTGCGGCAGCTGGGTGGCCAGCGATGAGGTCCCATCCGCGGCGGTCGATCGATCGGGCACGCCAGGTTTCGCGTCGGCGGCCGGCTGATCGCCGACCCCCGTCGGCGCCGCCGCGACGGCTGCGCTCGCGAGAGCGGCGGACGACGCCTGGGCGGGGCCGGGTTGCGGTGTCGCGACTGACGGGTGGGAGCTGGCCGGCGTCCGGGCGTTGGTCGTCGCGTCGGGCTGCGGTGCCGGCGCCGGCACGGTCGGCGGCTGGGCGGTCGGCGGCTGGGCGGTCGACAGCGGCGCGGTCGGCGGTGTGGCTGCGGTCGGCGCCGGGTCGGCGGCAGCCGCCTTCTTGGCCGTGTCGGCGCCAATGGGCGTGCCGAGCGCAGCTGCCACGGCAGGCCGGGCCATGTCGTGCGCGGAACTCGCGACGGGGATGAGCTGCGACGGCAGCTGGCCTTCGGTGAGCGCGCTGCCAGCCGGGGCGGTCAGTTGGGTCGGCACGGCCGCGCGGGCCGAAGCCTCTTGCCCGCCAGCGGGTTTCGCCGAACCGTCCGACGCCTTGGCGAGCGCGTGCGCGAGCGCGGCGGCCGCCTTTGCCAGCTTCGCCGGGATTTTTGCCGCGTCAGAGGGCTTCGCGGCGGTCGGCGACGCGAGCTGGCTCGCGTTGTCAGCCTGGTTGGCAGAGTGGTCTTGGTCGTGGCTGGCGACTGAGTCCGGCTGCGACGCGTCGTCGTCGCCGCGCTTATCGGCCGCCTGCTCGGGACGCGCGCCCGCGGCCGCGCGCCGCGCGTCGTCCGGCCTGTCGACACGGGAGGTGGTGTCGTCCGCCCTGGGCCGGGACGGCGTGACCGATCCGGTGGCGGAGGGGCCGATCACCGCGGCGATGAGCGCGCCGAACACCTCGTCGTCGGCGGAGGTGTCGGAGCCGCTCGATTGCCGCGACGGCGCGGTCATCGGCAACGCGGGGCTGATGGCTTTCATGCGGCCTCGTTCATGTAGGACATCACTTTCTGCACGTAGTTGCGGGTCTCGGGGTACGGCGGGACGCCGCTGTACCGGTCGACCGCGGGCCCGCCCGCGTTGTACGCGGCAAGCGCGAGCGGCACCGAGCCGTACTTGTCGAGTTGGCCTTTGAGCAGCCGCGCGGCGCCGTCGATGGCGTCCGCGGGATTCGTGGGATCAACGCCCAGCGCCTTCGCCGTCGCTGGCATCAACTGCATGAGCCCGATCGCGCCGGCGGAGCTGACGGCGTCCGGGCGATAGCTCGACTCGGCGTGCGCGACGGCGGACAGTATGCCGGTGGGCAAGCCGTAACGCTGCTCGGCGGCGCTGAACGCCTTGCTGTATGCCGTCGCGCCCGCCGGCCAGCTGGTGCTGACCCCGGCGGCGAGCGCGGCCGGCCGCATCGTCAGGGCGCCGACGCTGGGCGCGGAGTCGACGACACGCCGAATCGTGCTTGGCGTCGTGGTGATTTCTTGAACTTGCACGTTCGTGCCGGTGTGCGGCGCGACCACCATCTCGCCGTCGCCGGCGTAAATGCCGATGTGGGTGGCGGGGTCGCCGAAGCACACCAGGTCGCCCGGCCGCGCCTCGGCGAGAGAGGTGACCGGGACTCCCACCTTCGCCTGTTCCTGGCTGGTGCGGGGCAGCGAAATTCCGAGATCCGCGTACGCGCGCTGGACGAGAGCCGAGCAATCCAGGCCCTTGCTCGGGTCGGTCCCGCCATACAGATACGGCACGCCGAGGTACTTCTCAGCGGCGGCGACGACGGCGCCACCGGTGACCGGCCCGCTCGGGATCGTCGCTGACCGGCCCTCCGCTGGGTTCGCGGCGTCGACCGACGACATGGTCGCCAGCGCCGACTCGAACTCGCTGCCATACGTCTGAACCGACGAGTTGACGCCAACGGCGGCGCCGGTCTGCGGCGTCAGCGACGAGAACAGCTGGCTGATCGCGGCGATCCGGGTTTGCACATCTTCGACGACGCTCACCGTGGCGCCTCCCCGTTCGGTGGCTCGGTCGCCCGGCGCGCGCGGCGTGCGTTGACCATGTCGTCGATCTCCGCTTGCTCGGCGGCCTCCTGGGCGGCGCGGTGTTGCGTGCGCTGCTTGTCGTCGAGGCTTTCGAGCGCGCCGACCTTCTGCTTTGCGCCCACCCAGTCGTCATGGGCCGTCGCGAGCTGCTGGTGCGCGTCGTCGCGCCGTTGCTCGGCGTCGATGACCTCTCGGGCGCGCATCGACGCGGCGCCGCGAAGGGCCAACATGTTCAGCACGGTCCCGCGCAGCGATGCCGCGCTGGCCACGTTCGCCTCGTAGTTGCGCAGCTTCAGGTCGTAGTCTTCGTCGGCGTGGGCGGCGTGCTCGGCCGCGGTTCGCAGCGCCTGTCGCGCAACGGTTTCCTGGGTGGTGCGAACACGCAGCACCCGCTGCAGGGAGAACACGTAGCGCTTCACGCGGCCACCAGGTCGTGCAACCAGTTCCACGCCTGCGCGGCTGGCGTGATCGCCATGATGTCCTGGCGCAGAAACGCGTCGATGCGCGATCGCAGCCGCACCGCGGAGTCGACCAACGGGTTGGAGCCGGGGGCGTACGCGCCAATCTCGATGAGCTCACGCGCGTCGCGATGCGCCGCCATCATCCTGCGCAGCGCGGTCGCGTCCTCGCGTTGTTGCAACGTGGTGATCGCGCTCGTCACACGCGAAATGGACTCGAGAACGTCGATGCTCGGAAAATGACCGCTCGTCGCAAGGCGCCGGGTGAGAACCACGTGCCCGTCAAGGATCGAGCGGGCGGTGTCAGCGATGGGCTCGTTCATGTCGTCCCCCTCGACGAGCACGGTGTACAGGCCGGTGATGCTGCCGCTTTCGGCCGCGCCGGCGCGCTCGAGCAACTTCGGCAACAGCGCGAAGACCGACGGCGGGTACCCGCGCGTCGCGGGAGGCTCGCCCACCGAGAGACCGACTTCGCGCTGCGCCATGGCGAATCGGGTGAGGCTGTCCATCATCAGCACGACGTGAGCGCCTCGATCGCGGAACCATTCCGCGATTCGGGTGGCCACAAAGGCCGCGCGCAACCGCACGAGCGGCGGCTCGTCGGACGTCGCCACCACCACCACGGATCGCGCCAATCCCTCCGGTCCGAGGTCGTTCTCGATGAACTCACGGACCTCGCGACCGCGTTCGCCAATCAACGCGATCACGGAGACCTCCGCCTCGGTGCCGCGCGCGATCATCGACAGCAAAGACGACTTGCCGACGCCGGAGCCGGCGAACACGCCAAGCCGTTGGCCGCGTCCACATGGCACGAGGGCGTCGAGTGCTCGCACTCCGAGCGACAGTTGCTCGTCGATCCGCGACCGACGAAGCGGGTGCGGCGAACTCCCTTCAACGGTCACGCTTTCGACGTCGACCAGCGGGCCGTTGTCGTCCATCGGACGTCCGAGGCCGTCGAGCACGCGGCCCAACAACGATTCGCCGACCGGGATCACCATCGGGCCACCGGTTGGCGTCACCAGCGCGCCGGCGCGCA
>DASVDW010000136.1:0-3655 GCA_036380925.1 Acidothermaceae bacterium | reverse complement strand
CGTCGACTGCGGGCCGAAGCGAACTCCTTCGCCCACCGGCAGGCAACGGCCGCCCCACCAGAAACAGACCGAGAAGCCTGTTCAGCGCAAGCCAGGCCGCCGGCGCAGCGCTGTTTGCACCAACCGGTCGACCAACGCGGGGTACGACAAGCCAGTTGCCGCCCACACCCGCGGAAACACCGATGTGGGGGTGAATCCCGGCATGGTGTTGACCTCGTTCACGAGCGGCTCGCCCTCGGGGGTGACGAAGAAGTCGACGCGAGCCAGTCCCTCGCAAGACAGCGCTTCGAAGGCCAGCGCGGCAAGCCGCCGAATCTCGGTGACGACGGCTTCCGGCAGATCCGCGGGCACGTCAATGCGCGTCGTGTCGTCGAGGTACTTGGCGTCGAAGTCGTAAAACTCGCGGTCGCCGCGGACCACAATCTCCGCGGGCACGCTGACCTCAGGCGGCCCGCCGTCGAGCGCCTCAAGCACACCCACCTCGACCTCGCGCCCCTCGATCATCGCCTCCACGATGACTTTCGGGTCGGCCCGCCGCGCGAGCTCGATCGCGTCGTCCAATCCCCCGACTTCGCGCACCTTGCTGATCCCGATGCTCGAGCCGCCACGCGCCGGCTTCACGAAGACGGGAAAACCCAGGCTGGCGACGGATTCGCGCACGGCTGCTTTGTCGCGCTCCCACTGCCGCGCGGTCACCACTACGTGCGGGATGTCGGGCAGCCCGCTGCCGGCCAGCACCAGCTTCATGTACTGCTTGTCCATGGCGGCGGCTGACGCGAAAACACCCGCGCCGACATACGGGACGCCCGCCATCTCAAGCAAACCCTGGATGGCGCCGTCTTCGCCGTACGGGCCGTGCAGCAGCGGCAGCACCACGTCAACACCGCGCAGCAGCTGCGGCGCGGCGTCGGGCTCGTGGACGACCAGCGCACGCCTGGTCGGGTCGGACGCGAGCACGACCGCCTGGGCGGAGGCGCTCACCTCCGGTAGCTCGCCGCCGTGGATCGCCAACTTTTCCGGCTCGTCCGGCGCGAGCACCCAACGACCTTCGCGGGTGATGCCGATCGGCACGACGTCGTATTTGCGCCGATCGAGGACCGCCAGCACGCTGCTTGCCGTCACACAGGAGATCGCGTGCTCGGTGCTCCTGCCGCCAAACACAACCGCGACACGGGGCCGCGTCGAGCGCTGGTCCGAACCGGCTTGATCGGTGCTGTCCACGTCGAGACCCTATCCGGCGCGGGGGCGAGGGGCCCGCTACTGCCCGTGCCGTTCCGGTTTCGTGGCGCGGGTCATGAGTCGGGTGACGCCCTCGCTCGGCCGCAGGTGCTCGTAGAGGACGGCGACCACAACCTCCGTGATGGGCACGTCGATGTCGTGCTTGCGGGCGAGCTCCAAAATCGACTTGGACGACGCGACGCCCTCCGCGGTCGTCGTCGTCGCGCTCAACGCCTCCGCCACGCTCATGCCCTTGCCCAACCGCTCGCCGACGCTGTGGTTTCGCGACAACGAGCTCGCGCAGGTCGCCACCAGGTCGCCCAAACCCGCCAGGCCGGCGAACGTCATCGGGTCGGCGCCCAGCGCCACACCGAGCCGGGCGGTTTCGGCCAGGCCGCGGGTGACGAGCGACGCCTTCGCGTTGTCGCCCAGCTGCATGCCGTCGGCCATGCCGACGGCGAGCGCGATGACGTTCTTCAACGCGCCGCCGAGCTCGCAACCGATGACGTCGGTGTTGGTGTACGGCCGGAAGTACGGCGTCTGGCACGCCGACTGCAACCGCTTCGCCTGCTCGGGCGACGACGACGCGACGACCGCGGCGCTCGGGCGCCGTTCGGCGATTTCCCGAGCCAGGTTGGGGCCCGTGACGACGGCGACCCGATCGGACGGCACGTCCGCGACCTCGCGAATGACTTCGCTCATCCGCTTCGTCGTGCCGAGCTCGACGCCCTTGATGAGGCTGACCAGCAAGGCGTCGCCCGGCAACAACGGGACCCAGCGCGCGAGATTTTCGCGCAATGTCTGCGCGGTGACGGCCAGGACGGCGAGCTGCGCGCCATCAAGGGCAGCGGCCGGCTCAGCAGTGGCGCGGACCTGCGTCGGGAGCTTGATTCCGGGCTGGTACCAAGGGTTTTCGTGCGCCGTGTTGACCGCCTCGACGATCTCATCGCGGCGCGCGCACAGCGTCACATCGGTGCCGGCGTCGGCGAGCACCATCGCAAAGGCGGTGCCCCACGAGCCAGCTCCGAAGATCGCCGCCTTCATCACGCGGCGCCCGTGGGTGCTTCGTCGACGGTCGACGCCGCCGTGGCAGCGGCGCTGGCCACGAAGAGACCGGCTGGTGGCGTCTCCTGCCGCAGCTCCCCGAGCAAGGTCTTGACCTCGGTCATGAGCCGGTCGGTGATCTCGCGAAGCGTCTCGTTGGTCGGATCCTTCCCGCGGTACGGCGACATGTCGAATGGCCGGCCGGCGATCGCCAGAACCGGCTTACGCGGAAAGAGGCTGGGCCGCTTCGACTTGTAGGCCAGGATGCGATGCGCACCCCAGTGCGCGACCGGAATGACCGGCACATCGCTCGCCAAGGCCAGTCGCGCGACACCGGTCTTGCTCGCCATCGGCCAAAGGTCGGGGTCGCGGGTGCAGGTGCCCTCCGGGTAGATGATGACGAGTTCTCCCGCGGCAAGGGCTGATTCGGCGTCGCGCAGCGAATTCACCGCGTCGCGGGTGCGGCGGTACACCGGTATCTGGCCGCCCTTGCGGAGCGCCGCGCCAACGAGGGGCGTGTTGAACAACTCCACCTTGGCGAGAAACCGCGGTAACCGTCGCGCGCCGTCGTACATCGCATGCGCCAATGTCAACGGGTCCAGGACGGTCACGTGATTGGCGACGATGATCACACCGCCGGTGCGCGGGATGTTCTCCATGCCGCGCCATTGCGGTTTCGTCAAAGCCCACAGCCATGGCTTGACGAGGAATGCGAGAAGGCGGAACCAACCACGACGGCGGCCTGGACGCACCCAACGACCTCCTTGACGACTATCACCCGATGCCGCGACCTGCGACTGTCAGTCTCCCGTGCGAGCGGCTGCGATGTCGAACCGGGGCAGCTCGAGAGGCCCGCAAACGGTGAGGCCGGGGTCCGTCCGGACCCCGGCCTCACCGTTTCGAGTGGTGCGATCCTCAGGACCGCTTGGCCGCGCGCTTGGTCGCGGTCTTGCGGCCAGCCGACTTCGCGGCCGTCTTCTTCGTTGCCGCCTTGCGCGCCGGCGCCGCCTTCTTGGCGGTGGCCTTGGTGGCGCGCTTGGCTGGCGCTGCCTTCTTGGTCGCGCGCGCCGTGGTGGCCTTCTTCGCCGCGCCCTTCTTGGCCGCCGCCTTCTTGCCAGCGGTCTTCTTTCCCGCCGCCGCGCCTGCGGCCCGGCCACGAGCCGGCGCCGACTTGGCCGCTGCGGCCTTGACCGGTCCGAGCTTGGTGGCGCCGCTGACGACGGCCTTGAGTTGCGTGCCGGCGCGGAACTTGGGCACCGACGTCTTCTTCACCTTGACCCTCGCGCCGGTCGCTGGGTTGCGCGCCATGCGCGCCGCCCGCTCGACCTTCTCGAAGATGCCGAAGCCGGTGATGGCCACCTTCTCGCCACGAGCCACCGTACGGGTGATCGTG
>DASVDW010000135.1:0-13045 GCA_036380925.1 Acidothermaceae bacterium | reverse complement strand
CCCCCCCCCCCCCACCGCGGTCATGGCGTCAGCTGACGCCGAACTTGGTGCAAAGCGCCGCCACGTCACCAGCGCAGATGTCCGACGCCTTGGCCTGGCCGGCCTTCACGACGTCCTCGACGTTCTTCTGGGTGATCCACTGCGGGGTGGCCAGAACCGACGGGACGTCGCGGTTGGCCTGGGTGTCCTTGACCGAGCCGTTGACGATGGAGGTGGTGTCAGTGCCCTTGATCAGGGCGATGGCCAGGTCGGACGCGGCCTTCGCCTCGATCGAGGTGTCCTTGAACACGGTGCCGCACTGGTCGCCGCGCAGGATGCTCTGCAAGCCGGGAACCGTGGCGTCCTGTCCGGTGACGGGCGCCTTGATGCCGTGCTTCTTCAGCACCGTGATGACCGACTGGCCCATGCCGTCGTTGGCGCCGATGACGCCGTCAACCTTGTTGCCGGCCGCGGTCAGCATGTTCTCGAAGATGGTGCCGGCCTGCGCGTTGTCCCAGTTCGGAACCGCTTGCTCGCCGAGCCGCTTGACCTTGCCCGACTGGATCAGCGGGTCGAGCACGCCGTCGTAGCCCTGCGCGAACAGCGTCGCGTTGTTGTCGGTCGGGGAGCCCTTGAGCTCGATGACCTTCCACGGCGTCGCGACGTTCGCGGCGGTGAGGCAGTCAACCAGGCCCTGGCCCTGGAGTTGGCCGACCTTCACGTTGTCGAACGAGACGTAGTACGACGCGCTGCCGCCGAGGGTGAGGCGGTCGTAGTCGATCGTCTTGATGCCGGCCTGCTTGGCGAGGTTCTCGACCTGGGCGCCCGACGGGCTGTCGAGGTCGACGATGATGAGGACCTTGACGCCCTCCTGGATCATGCCCTGGGCGATCGACACGAACTTGGTCTTGTCGCCGAGCGCGTTTTGAATGTCGGCTTTCACACCCGCGGCGTCGAACGCCTTGGTCAGGTTCGGCCGGTCCTGGTCTTCCCAGCGGGACGACGACTGGGTGTCCGGCAGGATGACGCCGACCTGCGCGCCGCCGGCGGCCGCCGTCGAGCCGGACGAGCCAGCCGCGCTGGACGGCGCGGCAGCTGAGGACGTGTTGCTGGCGGGCGTGCTCGCCGAGCCGGAGCTCGCCGGAGTGTTCTTGCTGCTGCTACACCCGGCGATGCCGAGGCCGGCGACGGCGGCAGCTGCCGCCAGCCGGAGCGCAGTCTTGTTCATGCAGGTCCCCTTTTGGCTTCGGGCGCGGAGCTTGTGCCCCGCAGGACGGCCCGTTGTTGTGCCGGACAACATATGCACCGTCGCGCGCCTCGGTAAGAGGCAGAAACCCTCAAAGAACGGTTCGGAACCTATCTGTTACCTAGACGTGATCTGTCGAGCGGCAACCCTCGTCGGGTCAGGCGTCATCGCCAGCACCACACTGGTCGAAGCCGCCGCGATCAGGGCGGCGCCCAGCAAATGCAGTTCAACCAGGCCTATGGGGAGCTTGTCGAAATACTGCGCGAATCCGACCGCGGTTTGGGCGGCGAGGGCGGCGAGAAGTAGCCGGGTTGTTCTTCGGATGACGCGGTGAGCGCCGACGGCGGTCACCGCGACCGCGAGCGCGAACGACGTCCCGACCAGCAACATCACCAGGTCGGCGTGCAGCTGGGCGACCGACCCGGGCTTGAGCGCGATGCGCTTGGCGGTCGGATCACCCGCGTGCGGCCCGGCGCCGGTGACCACGGTTCCCACGCAAAACACCGCAAAGGTGAGCAACCAGGTCAGCCAGCCCAACCGCACGAGGAGCGGATGCAACACCGGCGACGGTTCAGGCGGGCGCAGCCGAGTGCGCCACCACAGCACGGTGGCAGCCGCCACCAACAACATCGACAGCACGAAGTGCGCGGCGACCGCCCACGGGTTGAGATGGGTGAGGACGGTGACGCCGCCCATCACCGCCTGCGCGGGGACGGCGAGGAACACCAGCCAGGCCCACAGTCGCAGCCGCGGCCGGCGTGGACGCTCCCGCAGCACCGCGACCAGCGCGCCGACCGCGGCGGCGAGCACCACGTAGGTGAACAGCCGGTTGCCGAACTCGACGTACTTGTGCCACGACAGCTCGCGGGTGGGGACAACGGAGCCGGCGGTGCAGTCCGGCCAGGACGGACAACCCAGGCCGGAGCCGGTGAGCCGGACCAGCCCGCCGCTGGCCACGATCGCGATGTTGGCGACGAGCGCGAACAGGGCGAGCCGGTTGACCGTCTTTTCCGACGGCCGCCATCGCCGCGCGCCCGCCGGCGCCTCGACCGTGGTGGACGGCGGAGCGGGGGACTCTGGAGCGGCGGTCATCGCAGTCCGATCGTACGTGGCGCGCGCCGCGTTTCGGGGCGCAGCCGTGGCGAGCCGCGGCGGGTGCGAATCTGCGCCGGGCCCTGGGTGTGTGGGGCGCGGCCAAATAGGTAACATTGTCGTTGTGAAATCCAGCGAGCCGTTGATCGCCGACGCCTGCGTCGACGGATGTGTGACGGACGACGCCCGCACGCGCGATCGGGTGGCTCGCGCGTTGTACGAGCACGGCCCGCAAAGCGCGGTGGCGCTGAGCGCCCGATTCGGGCTCACACCCGCTGCGGTGCGACGTCATCTCGACGCCATGATCGCGACCGGGCAGGTGTCCCAGACGCCGGAGCGCCGCGTTCGCGGCAAGGCGCGCGGCCGCGGCCGGCCGGCCAAGCTGTTCGCCCTCACCGACTCGGGGCGGGCGGCCTTTCCGCACTCGTACGACGACCTCGCGGTCGCCGCGCTGACCTACTTGCGCGACACCGGCGGCGACGCCGCCCTGACCGAGTTCGCCCGTCGCCGGCTCGCGCCCACCGAGGCGCGCTACGGCGAGTTGCTCGCGTCGTCCAAGCCAGCAGATCGACCAGCCGGGCTGGCGGCGGCGCTGAGTGCCGACGGATACGCGGCCTCGGTCGAGGAGGCGGGCACGGGCGTGCAAGTCTGCCAGCACCACTGCCCGGTGGCGCACGTCGCCGCCGACTTCCCGCAGCTGTGCGAGGCGGAGACCGAGGCCTTCGGTCGGCTGCTCGGCACCCACGTCCAGCGGCTCGCGACGATCGCGCACGGCGACGGCGTCTGCACCACGCACATCCCGCTTCATCCGCAAGCTCCCGCAGCACACGCTCAACCAACCTCCGGAAAGGTCACCTCGTGACGCTGTTCCCCCGCGCCCTCCGCCGCTCCGCTCCTCGCTCCGCTTCGATGCTCACTTTGGAGGCCACGTCGTGACGACTCTTGAGCGCCCTGAACTCGATCAACTCGGCCGTTACCGGTTCGGCTGGGCCGACTCCGACGCGGCTGGCGCGGCGGCCAAACGCGGGCTGAACGAGGACGTCGTCCGCGACATCTCGGCGAAGAAGAACGAGCCCGAGTGGATGCTGCAGCGGCGGCTCAAGGCGTTGCGCATCTTCGAGAAGAAGCCGATGCCGTTGTGGGGCGCCGACCTTTCCGAGATCGACTTCGACAACATCAAGTACTTCGTGCGCTCGACGGAGAAGCAGGCCACCAGCTGGGACGACCTGCCCGCCGACATCAAGAACACCTACGACCGCCTTGGCATCCCCGAAGCGGAGAAGCAGGCGATGATCGCCGGTGTGGCCGCGCAGTACGAGTCCGAAGTCGTGTACCACAAGATTCGCGAAGACCTCGAGGCGCAGGGCGTCATATTCCTCGACACCGACACCGGACTGCGCGAGCACGAGGACATCTTCAAGGAGTACTTCGGCGCGGTGATCCCCGCTGGCGACAACAAGTTCGCCGCGCTCAACACGGCGGCCTGGTCGGGTGGCTCGTTCATCTACGTCCCGCCGGGCGTGCACGTCGAGATCCCGTTGCAGGCCTACTTCCGGATCAACACCGAGAACATGGGCCAGTTCGAGCGCACCCTCATCATCGTCGACGAGGGCGCGTACGTGCACTACGTCGAGGGCTGCACCGCGCCGGTCTACTCCTCGGACTCGTTGCACAGCGCGGTCGTCGAGATCGTGGTGAAGAAGAACGCGCGCTGTCGTTACACGACGATCCAGAACTGGTCGAACAACGTCTACAACCTGGTCACCAAGCGCGCGATCGCGCACGAGGGCGCGACCATGGAGTGGATCGACGGCAACATCGGCTCGAAAGTGACGATGAAGTACCCGGCGGTGTGGCTGGTCGGGGAGCACGCCAAGGGCGAGACGCTGTCGGTCGCGTTCGCGGGCGAAGGCCAGCACCAGGACGCCGGTTCGAAGATGGTGCACGCGGCGCCGAACACGTCGTCCACCATCATCTCGAAGTCGGTGGCCCGCAGCGGCGGGCGCTCGAGTTACCGCGGCCTGGTGCAGATCATGGAGGGGGCGCACGGCTCGAAGTCGACGGTCAAGTGCGACGCGCTGCTGGTCGACCCGATCAGCCGGTCCGACACCTATCCGTATGTCGACGTCCGCGAGGACGACGTGACGATGGGCCACGAGGCCACCGTTTCCAAGGTGAGCGAGGACCAGCTCTTCTACCTGATGAGCCGCGGACTCACCGAGGACGAGGCGATGGCGATGATCGTGCGCGGCTTCGTCGAGCCGATCGCGCGCGAGCTGCCGATGGAGTACGCGCTTGAGTTGAACCGGTTGATCGAGCTGCAGATGGAAGGGGCCGTGGGCTGACCCATGACGGAGCTTCGTCTTCAAGACAGGTCAGACCTCGGCGAGTTCGATCGCGCGGTCGCGGAGGCTGGCGACCCCGAGCTGCCGGGTCGCGGCGTTGCGGGCGGCAAGCACCTGGAGCGCACGTTTTCCTTTGACCCGCAGGCATTCCCCGAGCCCAACAGCCGGCAGGAACTCTGGCGGTTCGCGGCGCTGCCCCGACTGCGCGCGCTGTTCGCCGGTCCTGAGCCCGACGGTGACGTCGAGTACAGCTGGCCGAGCGGCGCTCCGGTCGAACTCGTGTCGCTGGACGACCCGCGCGTCGACACCGTGCACACGCCGTTCGACCGAGTGTCGGCGCTCGCGCGGCAGAAGGCGCGGCGGGCGATCGTCGTCACAATTGACGGCGAGACCGAGCCGATCACCTTGTCCGGCAAGGGGTCCGGCGGTGTCGCCTACGGGCACATCGTCATCGAGGCGAAGCCGCACGCGCAGGGCACCGTCGTCCTCGACCACGTCGGCAGCGCGACGTACGCCGACAACGTCGAGATTCGGGTCGGCGACGGCGCCTCGCTCACGGTCGTCACGATTCAAGACTGGGACGACGACACCGTGCACGTCGGCGCGAGCACGTCGCTGGTCGGGCGCGACGCGAAGCTGCGGCACATCAACGTGAGCTTCGGCGGCGACGCGGTGCGGCTCACGCCGCTGGTGAAGTTCGCCGGCCCCGGCGGCGACGCCGAGATGCTGGGGTTGTTCTTCTCCGACGCCGGCCAGCACATCGACAACCGGTTGCTCGTCGACCACACCGCGCCCCACTGCAAGAGCCGGGTCAACTACCGTGGGGCCCTGCAGGGCGAGGGGGCCCGCAGCGTGTGGACCGGCGACGTCATCATCCACGCCGAGGCGGTCAACACCGACACCTACGAGGTCAACCGCAACCTGCTCTTGACCGACGGCGCGCGCGCCGACTCGGTGCCCAACCTCGAGATCCTGACCGGCGAGGTCGTCGGCGCCGGGCACGCCAGCGCGACTGGCCGCTTCGACGACGAGCAAGTGTTCTACCTGCAAGCACGAGGAATTCCGGCCGACCAGGCGCGGCGGCTGATCGTGCGCGGCTTCTTCGCCGACGTCATCGAGCGGATCGCGGTGCCGGAGATCGTCGAGCGGCTCCTCGCCACCGTTGACCGCGAGCTAGAGAGAACAGTCGCGTGACCGCGTACGTCAAGGTGTGCCAGGCATCGGAGCTGCCGGCCCAGGGGTCGGTGCGCCGCGTCGATCTCGACGGGCTGCCGGTCGCCATCGTCGCGACCGAAGGCGAGTACCACGCGATCGACGACACCTGCACTCACGACGAGGTGTCACTCGCCGACGGCGAGGTCGACGGCCACACCGTCGAGTGCTGGCTGCATGGGTCGCGGTTCGACGTCCGCACCGGCGAAGCGCTTTGCCTGCCGGCGAAACAGGCGGTCGACGTGTATGACATCAAAATCCAGGCGGACGGCGTTTACCTAAGCGCCGCGCCAAAACCGGTCGCTACCGAATTGGAGTCCAACGCCCGATGAGCGCGCTAGAGATTCGTGACCTGCACGTGGTGGTCAACGCCGCCGCCGGCGAGGAGCCGCGGGAGATCCTGCGAGGAGTCGACCTCACGGTGAAGGCGGGCGAGACGCACGCCATCATGGGCCCGAACGGCTCGGGCAAGTCGACGCTCGCGTACTCGATCGCGGGTCACCCCAAATACACCGTCACCCACGGCAGCGTGCTGCTCGACGGTCAAGACGTGCTGTCGATGACGGTCGACGAGCGGGCGCGGGCGGGCCTCTTCCTGGCCATGCAGTACCCGGTCGAGGTGCCGGGTGTCTCGGTGTCGAACTTCCTGCGCACCGCTGCGACGGCGGTTCGCGGTGAGGCGCCCAAGGTGCGCACCTGGGTCAAGGAGGTCAACACGGCGATGGGGCAGTTGCAGATCGACCCCGCGTTCGCCGAGCGCAGCCTCAACGAGGGGTTCTCCGGCGGCGAGAAGAAGCGGCACGAGATTTTGCAGCTGGAGCTGCTCAATCCGAAGTTCGCGGTGCTCGACGAGACCGACTCCGGGCTCGACGTCGACGCCTTGCGCATCGTCTCGGAAGGCGTCAACCGGTTCCGCGGGCAGGTCGATCGCGGCGTGCTGCTCATCACGCACTACACCCGCATCCTGCGGTACATCCAGCCGGACTTCGTGCACGTGTTCGTCGACGGCCGCGTCGTCGAGGAAGGCGGACCCGAGCTCGCCGAGCGGCTCGAGGCCGAGGGATACGAGCGTTACGCCAAGGGCGCCGCGTAGGTACCGCGAGCGCGGTGGAGAGGTAGGGGCATGACCGAGGCCGAGCTTCGCGACGTCTTCGGCGTTTTCGACGTTGAGGCCGTGCGCAAGGATTTCCCGATCCTTGACCGCACGGTCCGTGACGCGCGCCCGCTGGTCTACCTCGACAGCGCGAACACGTCGCAGAAGCCACGGGCCGTGCTTGACGCGCTCGCGGAGTTCTACGAGCGGCACAACTCCAACATCCACCGGGCGACGCACGCGCTTGGCGAGGAGGCGACCGAGGCCTACGAGGACGCGCGGCTGAAGGTCGCCGAGTTCATCGGCGCGCCTGACGCGTCAGAGGTGGTGTTCACGAAGAACTCGTCGGAGGCGCTCAACCTGGTCGCGAACGTGCTGGGCTGGGGCCCGCGCGGTCTCAAACCAGGCGACGAAGTGGTCATCACCGAGATGGAGCACCACTCCAACATCGTTCCGTGGCAGCTGCTGTGCGAGCGCACCGGCGCCACCCTGCGGTGGTTCGGCGTCACCGAGGACGGACGGCTCGACCTGTCGAACATCGGCGAGCTCGTCAACGAGCGCACCAAGGTGCTGTCTGTCGTGCACGTCTCCAACATCCTCGGCACCGTCAACCCGGTCGCCGAACTCGCCGCCCGAGCGCACGCGGTCGGCGCGCTCGTCGTCGTCGACGGCTCGCAGGCGGCCCCGCACATGCCGGTCGACGTCGCGGCGCTGGGCGTCGACTTCTACGCGTTCACCGGCCACAAGATGTGCGGTCCCACCGGAATCGGCGTGCTGTGGGGCCGCCGCGCGCTGCTTGACGAGCTGCCCCCGTTCCTCGGCGGCGGTGAGATGATCGAGACCGTCACGATGGAGAAGTCCAGCTACGCCGCGGTGCCGCACAAGTACGAGGCAGGCACGCCGCCGATCGCGGAGGCGGTCGCGCTCGGCGCGGCGGTCGACTATCTGACCGGTGTCGGCATGGAGGCGATCGCGAACCACGAGCAGGCCATCACCGCTTATGCGCTGGCCCGCCTGAGCGGGGTCGACGGCCTTCGCGTCCTCGGGCCCGTCGAGGCGGTCGACCGAGGGGGCGCCATCTCCTTCGCCCTCGACGGCGTGCACCCGCACGATGTGGCGCAGGTGCTCGACTCGGTCGGCGTGGCGGTGCGCGCGGGCCACCACTGCGGGCGGCCGGTCCACCGGCGCTTCGGCGTCAGCGCGTCGACGCGCGCGTCGTCCTACCTGTACACGACCCCGGCCGAGATCGACGCGCTGATCGAGGGCCTCGAGCAAGCGAGAAAGTTCTTCGGCTGATGCAGCTAGAGTCGATGTACCAGGAGATCATCCTGGATCACTACCGAAACCCGCATCACAAAGGGCTTCGGGAGCCGTTCGACGCCGAGGTGCACCACGTCAACCCCACGTGCGGCGACGAGATCACCCTGCGGGTCAAGCTCGAGGGCGACAAGGTTGTCGACGTGAGCTACGACAGCGCGGGCTGCTCGATCTCGCAGGCCAGCGCGTCGGTGTTGGCCGACCTGGTCATCGGGCGCGACGTCAAGCACGGGCTCGAGGCGCACGTTGAGTTTCTCGCGCTGATGCAAAGCAAAGGCTCCTCGACGCCCGACGAGGATGTGCTGGAAGACGCGGTCGCGTTTGCGGGCGTGTCGAAGTATCCGGCACGTGTGAAGTGCGCGCTGCTGTCGTGGATGGCGTGGAAAGACGCGACTGCGCAGGCGCTCGGCGCGCGGCCCGCGGCGTCGTCCAACGGCGCCCCGATCCCGGAGGGAACATCGCAATGACCACCACCGTCGAGGACGTCAAGGAAGCGCTGTACGACGTGGTCGACCCTGAGCTGGGCATCAACGTCGTCGACCTCGGCCTCATCTACAACCTCGTCATGGACGACGACGACACCGCCGTCATCGACATGACGCTCACGTCGGCGGCCTGCCCGTTGCAGGACGTCATCGAGGATCAAACGCGCAGTGCGCTCGACGGCCTGGTGAAGGATTTCCGCATCAACTGGGTGTGGATGCCACCGTGGGGCCCAGACAAGATCACCGACGACGGCCGCGAGCAACTGCGCGCCATCGGCTTCAACGTCTGACCGCGCCACCCCGCCGTTCCCCAAGTTGATGACATTAACGTGATCAGCACGTCCGAAGGCGCCTCTGCGGGCCTGTCCTCGGACGCGCTAGCCCCCTGAACGTGATCAACTCGGAGACGACCGAAAGGCTGTGCTGTGATCACCGCGACCGACGTGGAGATCCGCGTCGGCTCACGCGTGCTCCTGGAAAAGGTGAGCTTCCGCGTCGCGGCCGGCGACCGGATCGGGCTGGTCGGCCGCAACGGCGCGGGGAAGACCACGCTCACCAAGGTGCTCGCCGGTGAAGCGCTGCCCGCGCACGGCGCGGTCGCCCGCACCGGCGAGGTCGGCTACCTGCCGCAAGACCCGCGCACCGGCGACCTCGACGTCCTCGCCCGCGACCGCATCCTTTCGGCGCGCGGGCTCGACGCCGTCATGACAGAGATGCGCGACGCGGAGTCGAAGATGGCCAGCGCGGACGACGCGACCCGCGACGCCGCGGTTCGCCGTTACGGCCGGGTGGAGGACCGGTTCCACGTGCTTGGCGGCTACGCCGCCGAATCGCAGGCCGCCTCGATCGCGGCCAGCCTCGGTCTGCCCGACCGGGTGCTGAGCCAGCCGCTCGGCACGCTGTCCGGCGGGCAGCGCCGCCGTGTCGAACTCGCCCGCATCCTTTTCTCGGATGCCGAAACGCTGCTGCTCGACGAGCCCACCAACCACCTCGACGCCGATTCCATCGTGTGGCTAAGAGAATTCCTGCGCTCGCACAAGGGCGGGCTGGTGGTCATCAGCCACGACGTCGGACTGCTGGAGGCGACGGTCAACCGGGTGCTGCACCTCGACGCCACCCGCAGCGTGATGGACATCTACAACGTCGGCTGGAAGACCTATCTCGAGCAGCGCGAGACAGATGAGCGCCGCCGCAAGCGCGAGCGGGCCAACGCCGAGCGGAAGGCCAGCACGCTGCAGGCGCAGGCCGACCGGATGCGCTACAAGGCGACCAAGGCGACCGCCGCGCAGAACATGGAGAAGCGCGCGCAGCGGCTGCTCGCGGGCCTTGAGGAGGTTCGCAAGCACGACCGGGTCGCGAAGTTGCGGTTCCCCGATCCGGCGCCCTGCGGCAAGGTGCCGCTGACGGCGTCCGGGTTGTCGAAGTCGTACGGCTCGCTCGAGGTGTTCACCGACGTCGACCTCGCCATCGACAAGGGCAGCCGGGTTGTGGTGCTCGGCCTCAACGGCGCCGGCAAAACGACATTGCTGAAAACCCTTGCCGGCGTGGAGCAGCCAGACACCGGAGAAGTGACGCCTGGCCACGGTCTGAAGCTCGGCTATTACGCGCAGGAGCACGAGACGCTCGACCCTGAGGCGACCGTTCTCGACACGATGCGCTCATCGGCGCCAGCGATGTCGGACGTCGATGTGCGCCGCGTGCTCGGCAGCTTCTTGTTTTCCGGCGAGACCGTCGAGCAGCAGACCAAGACCTTGTCCGGCGGCGAGAAGACCCGGCTCGCGCTCGCCCGGCTCGTCGTCTCGAGCGCCAACGTCTTGCTGCTCGACGAGCCGACCAACAACCTCGACCCGGCCAGCCGGGAAGAAGTGCTTGCCGCATTGCGGAATTACAAGGGCGCGATCGTGCTGGTCACGCACGACGAGGGCGCCGTTGACGCGCTCTCACCGGAGCGGGTGCTGTTGCTGCCTGACGGTGTCGAGGACCTTTGGAGCGACGAACTCGTCGACCTAGTCGCGCTGGCTTAGCGCCATCGCGGGTTCCGGCGGGACGACGCGACGAGCGTCGTAACGCCAGAAGGCGGGCGCCACGGCGACCAGTATCGCCAACCCGACGAGGCACGCGATGCCACCCGTCGCCACCGCGAGCTGCGGTGAGACCGCGGAGCCAACCGCGCCCGCGCGCACGTCACCCAGCCTGGTGCCGCCGGTGACCACCACCGAGTAGACGCCTTGCAGTCGGCCCTGCATGGAGTTCGGCGTCGCTATCTGCAGCATGGTCGAGCGGTAGACGGCGCTGACCGTGTCGGCGGCGCCCGCCACCGCCAGCATGAGCAGTCCGAACCACAGCGAGGAACTCCAGCCGAATGCGGTGATCGCCACCGCCCACACAGCGATCGACACGGTGATGCCGACGCCCTGCCGGTTCACCCGTGAGATCAGGCCCCCGACGACGGTGGCGAGTATCGCCCCGACGCCGGGCGCCGCGTAGAGCAGACCCGCGGTGTGCGCGCCGCCGCCGTAGTGTCCGGTCGCGAGCGCCGGAAACAGCGCACGCGGTGAGCTGAACAGCATCGCGTTGATGTCGACGAGAAACGTCATCAGCAGCACCGGCCGAACCGACAAGAAGCGCAACCCCTCGACGACGGCCGCGAGCGACGCGGTCCGCGCGGCGCCGTCCGCCGGCATCGGCGGCAACCGGACCGCCGCGTAGAACGCGGCGACGAACGTCGCGACATCGACCGCGTATGCGGCGCCGAAGCCGCCTGCGCTGACCGTGACGCCGGCGATGAGTGGCCCGAGGATGATGGCCAGCTGGAAGCTGCCGAATATCAACGTGTTGGCCGCGGCCAGCCGGTGGCGGCCAACTAAGAAAGGGACGATGGCGCCACGTGTCGGAGTCCCGACGGCGGCGAATCCCGACTGAACGACGACGCACACGTACAGCAGCCACACCTGGTTGAGGTGCGCGACGGCTTGGGCCAGCAGCACGACGCTCAACACCATGGTCGCGGTGGATGTCAAAACCAGCAGCTTGCGGCGGTCGACCGCGTCCGCGATCGCGCCGCCGTACAGCCCGAACACCAGCAGCGGGAAAAAAGAGGCGAGGCTGATCAGGCCGACGTCGAGGGACGACTTGGTGATCGCGTAAACCTGCAGCGGGACGGCGACCTGGGTGACCTGCGCTCCGACCAGCGACACGGCCTGGCCGACGAACAGCCGTCGGAAGGCAGCCGACTCGCGAAGCGGGGTGATGTCCGACGCCGCCGCGCGCACCAACCGGGCCAGCCGCGGCATCCGCGCCACCCTCCCAGACCTGCGCATCTCGAATCCAGAACGGTATCGGGTGCTCACGTGGGGCCGGTGGTGGCATAACCGGGCGGACATGATCACCTCACCTTGTGCCGTGATCGGGTGGGTGGCTGGCCGACTGGGCACTCATGAGTGATCATGGGTTTGTAGGACTCCCGACAGTCGAGCAAGAAAGGGAGACACCGTGGCCGAAACTCTCAAGAAGGGCAGCCGCGTCACCGGGGGCGAGCGCGACCGGCTCGCCGCCGAACTGCGCAGGAGATACGACAGCGGCGCGAGCATTCGCACCCTGGCGGACTCCACCGGGCGGTCGTACGGCTTCGTGCACCGCATCCTCACCGAATCGGGGGCGACCCTTCGCGGACGAGGTGGGGCCACGCGTGGTCGCGCCAGACAGCAGCAGCAGCCGCCGCAACCTGTGGAGCCAGCTGGCCAGCCGGAGGCCTAGCGACCGGGCAGTCGCTAGGGTCGCGTCGTGCCGAGCGAACGCGTCCCCTTGGATCCGGCGGTCGCGTGGGTCGACCTGCCGCCCGATGGCGGCTGGGCCGCGCTGGACGAGCGACTTCGGGCGCTCGCTGGCCAGACGCGGGTGGTCGTCGTGCGGGCCGGAGCGGCTCAGCCGGCCGGCAGCCACGGCACGGCCGGCGGCGCTCCTCGCGAGGTCGCCGCTCGGGGGCGGGTGATCGAGCGGCTCAGTTCTCCCGACACGGTCTTCGTCGCCGTCGTCGAGGGACCGTGCGGCGGCGCCGGGCTCGCGATCGCGCTCGGCTGCGACCTGCTGCTTGCCGCGGAAGGCGCCGAGCTGGTGTTCTCCTCGCCGGAGCTTTTCGGCGTGGTCGCCTCGTTGGGCGCCGCGGTGGGCCGGGTCCGCGCGCTCGAGCTCTGTCTGACCGGGCGGCGGCTACCCGCCGCGGAGGCCGCGTCGTTCGGGCTGGTCAATCTGGTGGTGGGCGGCGGTGGGGGGGGGG
>DASVDW010000134.1:0-3089 GCA_036380925.1 Acidothermaceae bacterium | reverse complement strand
GGGTGCCACACCGTCTTGGTTTCGACGAACGACGCGATTCTGCGCAGGCCTGGGTCGCGCGCCCAATCCGGTTCGGTCTCGGCGGGGCGGAGCACGCGTTTGACGTTGTCGCTGGCCGCGCGCTCGAGCTCGGGCCACAACTCCAGCGGAGCTCCGGCGAGGTCGATGGCGTTGACGTCGAGGTGAGTTGCCAGCCAGGGCGCGATCTCGGCGGTGCGACCGGTCAGCAGGTTGACCACGCCGGCCGGCAGGTCGGAGGTCGCCAGCACCTCCGACAGCGTGATCGCCGGCAGCGGCCGCTGCTCGCTCGCGACGACGACGACCGCGTTTCCGCTGACGACGACCGGCGCGACGACCGACACCAGGCCGAGCAGGCTCGAGGTTTGCGGCGCCAGCACAGCGACCACGCCGGTGGGTTCGGGGATGGAGAAGTCGAAGTACGGTCCGGCGACCGGATTGGACGATCCGAGCACCTGCGCGTATTTGTCGGCCCAGCCGGCGTACCAAACCCAGCGGTCAACCGCCGCGTCGACGATGTCGGCCGCCTTGGACGCCGTGACGCCTTCGGCGTCCGAGACCTCGGCTTCGAACTGCGCGCGGCGGCCCTCCAGCATTTCTGCTATCCGGTAAAGGATTTGGCCGCGGTTGTAGGCGGTCGCCTTCGACCAACCGCGGACGGCGGCGCGGGCGGCGACCACCGCGTCGCGGGCGTCCTTGCGCGAGGCGAGCGCCGCGTTGGCGAGGAAGTTCCCGCGCGTGTCGGTGACGACGTAGCTGCGGCCGGACTCGCTGCGCGGAAACGCGCCGCCGATGAACAACTTGTAGGTCTTGCGGACGGCGAGCCGCCCGCCTGAGGGGTCGCTCATCGCAGGTAGCCCTCCAGCCCGTGCCGGCCGCCCTCGCGGCCGAAGCCCGACTCCTTGTAACCGCCGAACGGCGAGGTCGGGTCGAACTTGTTGAACGTGTTGGCCCAGACCACGCCCGCGCGCAACCGGTTGGCTATCGACAGAATGCGGCTGCCCTTGTCGGTCCACACGCCGGCCGACAACCCGTACGGCGTGTTGTTCGCTTTCTCGACGGCTTCGTCAGGAGTGCGGAAGGTGAGCACCGAGAGCACCGGGCCGAAGATTTCCTCGCGGGCGATGCGATGAGCTTGCGTGACGCCGGTGAAAACCGTCGGCGGGAACCAAAAGCCGCGGTCGGGTATCTCGCAGGCCGCCGACCAACGCTCGGCGCCTTCATCCTCTCCAACCTGCGACAGCTCGCGAATCTTCTGCAGCTGCGCGGCCGAGTTGATGGCGCCGACGTCGGTGTTCTTGTCGAGCGGGTCGCCGAGCCGCAGGGTCGACATGCGGCGGCGCAGCCGCTCGAGCACGTCGTCCGCTATCGACTCTTGCACCAGCAGGCGGGAGCCCGCGCAGCACACATGGCCTTGGTTGAAGAAGATGCCGCCGACGATGCCCTCGATCGCCTGGTCGATCGGGGCGTCGTCGAAGACGATGTTCGCGGCCTTGCCGCCAAGCTCGAGGGTGAGTCGCTTGCGGGTGCCTGCGACGGATTGCGCGATCGCCTTGCCGACCTCCGTGGAGCCGGTGAACGCGATTTTGTCGACGTCGTCGTGCTCGACCAGCGCGCGGCCGGTCTCGCCGGCGCCGGTGACGATGTTGACGACGCCCGGTGGGAGCTCGGCCTGCTGGCAGATCTGCGCGAACGCCAACGCGGTCAGCGGTGTGGTCTCCGCCGGTTTCAGCACGACGGTGTTGCCGCAGGCGAGCGCCGGTGCGATCTTCCACGAGAGCATGAGCAGCGGGAAGTTCCACGGAATCACCTGACCGGCGACTCCGATCGGAGTCTCGCCGAAGCCGGAGTGCCGCAGCTTGTCGGCCCAGCCCGCGTAGTAGAAGAAGTGCGCCGCCACCAAGGGCAAGTCGACGTCGCGCGACTCCTTGATTGGCTTGCCGTTGTCGAGGGACTCGAGCACCGCGAGCTCGCGGGCCCGCTCCTGGATGATGCGCGCGATGCGAAACAGGTACTTCGCCCGCTCGCGCCCCGGCATGCGCGACCATGTCGTTTCGAACGCGCGCCGCGCGGCGGTGACCGCGCGATCGACGTCCTGCCGACCTGCCGCGGTGACCTCTGCGAGCACCTCTTCGCTCGCGGGATTGACCGTTTTGAAGGGCTCTCCGTCGATCGGGTCGGCGAACTCGCCGTTGATGAAAAGCCCATAGCTGCTGGCGATGTCGACGATCGCGCGTGACTCGGGCGCCGGCGCGTAGTCGAAGAGCTTGCCCATCGTTGGATCAGCCCCTTAGTCGATCGTCACGTAGTCGGGACCGTCGTAGTGACCGGTCGTTAGCTTGTGGCGTTGCTGCAACAGGTCGTTGAGCAAACCCGAGGCGCCGATGCGGAACCAGTCAGGCGTCAGCCAATCGTCGCCGGCCGTCTCATTGACCAGCACGAGATAGCGCATCGCGTCCTTGGTGGTGCGGATTCCGCCGGCCGGTTTGACGCCGACCTGGCGGCCGGTGGCGTCGCGGAAGTCGCGCACCGCCTCCAACATCACCAGCGTCACCGGCAACGTGGCGGCCGGGGAGACCTTTCCGGTGCTGGTCTTGATGAAGTCGCCGCCCGCCAGCATGGCGAGCCACGACGCGCGGCGGACGTTGTCGTAGGTAGCCAGCTCGCCCGTCTCGAGGATGACTTTCAGGTGCGCGTCGCCACACGCGGCTTTGACCTGCGTGATCTCGTCGTAGACCTCGAGGTAGCGGCCGGACAGGAACGCGCCGCGGTCGATCACCATGTCGATCTCGTCGGCGCCGGCCGCCACCGCGGCGCGCACGTCGGCCAGCTTGACCGGCAACGCGGCCCGCCCGCTTGGAAAGTTCGTCGCGACGCTGGCGACCTTGACGCCGCTGTCACGCAGCTGCTCTCTGGCCGTCGCCACCAGGTCGGGATACACGCAGATCGCCGCCACCCGCGGGCACGACGGGTCGGTTGGATCGGGCCGGATCCCTTTGGCGCACAGGGCTTTCACCTTGCCAGGGGTGTCCTGACCCTCGAGGGTGGTGAGGTCGATCATCGAGATCGCG
>DASVDW010000133.1:0-38032 GCA_036380925.1 Acidothermaceae bacterium | reverse complement strand
TCGCAGCGAGACCCGCAGTTATGCCAAAGGCGTGAAGGCCGGCAACAGCGACCAGCAGCTGTCTCCGGAGGAGCGGCAGGCCATCGTGTTCGCGATGCGGTCCGACGTCGACGTCGCGCCTGCGGCTGCGTCTGCACCCGCGCCTGCGCCTGGTCCGGTGGCGGCGGTCGGCGTCGGCGACACCGCCGCGCCCGAACAGGAGCGCTGAGCGCGTGCCGCGCTTCGCCTATCTGGGTCCCGAGGGCACGTTCACCGAGGCCGCGCTTCGCACGTTGCCGGAGGCGACCGCCGCAGACGCGGTGCTGCTGCCGTGCCGCAGCGTGTCGGTGGCGCTGGACGTCGTCCGGCGTGGCGAAGCCGATGCCGCGCTGGCGCCACTGGAGAACTCCGTGGGCGGCGGGGTCGCCTCGACGATCGACGAGCTGTCCACCGGTCAACTGCTGCACATCACCCGAGAGGTGCTGCTCGAGGTCGGCTTCGCTCTCGCGCTGCGGCCGGGGGTGGCGCGCGACGCGGTGAAGCGGGTGGCCGCGCACCCGCAGGCCGAGGCTCAGTGCCGGCGCTGGATCGCCGAGACGTTGCCCGACGTCGAGGTGGTGCCATCGCCGTCGAACGCCGAGGCCGCGGCGTCCGTGGCGGCGCCCGGTTCGGCCTTGGACGCCGCGATCACCTCCGGGTTGGCCGCGTCGCGGTACGGCTTGCAGGTCGTCGAGGACGACATTCACGACCACGCCGGCGCGGTGACCCGCTTTGTGCTCGTCGCGCAGCCGGGTGCCGTTCCCGCGCCCACCGGCGCCGACAAGACCTCCATCGTCGCGTTCATCGGCGACGACCGCCCGGGCGCGCTCCTGGAGGTGCTCACCGAGTTCGCGGTCCGGGGGATCAACTTGACCTGGATTGAGTCACGGCCGACCGGCGGTGGCCTCGGCCGGTACTGCTTCTCGATCGACTGCGAGGGACACCTGCTCGACGCCCGCGTTGGGGAGGCGTTGTCGGCGCTGAAGCGGGTCTGCGCCGACGTCCGGTTCCTCGGCAGCTATCCGCGGGTCGACGGCGTCGCGCCCACCATGCGCCGCGGCACGTCCGACGCCGACTTCGAGGCAGCCGCCAAGTGGCTGTCCGCCCTCCGCCGCGGTTGACCTGCCCCTTTCGGGATGATCACGTTAAGGACGTGTACCTGCCCCAGGACAGGCCTGTGGAGGTGTCCTGGGGCAGGTACACGTCCTTAACGTGGTCAACTTCGCGGGGGGTGAGCGGGAGCCGATAATCTCGGCGGCGTGATCGACCTCAAGGTTTTGCGCGACGACCCCGACCGGGTGCGGTCCTCCCAGCGCGTCCGTGGCGAAGACCCCGGACTCGTCGACGCGGCGCTGGCCGCTGACGAGCGGCGCCGATCGGCGGTCACCCGCTACGACGCGCTGCGCGCGGAGCAAAAGGCGCTGGGCAAGCGGGTCGCCGCCGCCGGCAAGGGCCCGGACGACGAGAAGCACGCGCTCCTCACCCGGGCCAAGGACCTGGCCGCCGAGGTGAAAGACGCCGAGGTCGAACAAGCCGCCGCGGACGACGCGCTGCGCGACGCCCAGCTGGCGCTGTCGAACGTCATCGAGGACGGCGTGCCCGAGGGCGGCGAGGACGACTTCGTGGTGATCGCCACGGCCGGCCAGCCGACCGAGTTCGACTTCACACCGCGCGACCACGTCGAGCTGGGCGAGCTGCTCGGGGCGATCGACACCGCGCGGGCCGCCAAAGTGTCCGGCGCCCGCTTCTACTACCTGACGGGAGTCGGCGCGCTGCTGGAGCTGGCGTTGCTGAATCTGGCCATGCAGCAGGCGGTCGCGGCGGGATTCGTCCCGATGCTGCCGCCGGCGCTGGTGCGGCCGCCCGCGATGGAGGGCACCGGCTTTCTCGGTCAAGCCGCGGAGAACGTCTTTCGCCTGGAGGCCGACGACTTCTACCTGGTCGGCACCGCCGAGGTTCCGCTGGCCGCCTACCACATGGACGAAATCCTCGACGCCGGCCGACTTCCGTTGCGCTACGCGGGTTTCTCGCCGTGCTTCCGGCGCGAGGCCGGCTCCTACGGCAAAGACACCAGGGGCATCATCCGGGTCCACCAGTTCGACAAGGTGGAGATGTTCTCCTTCACCACGCCGGACGAAGCCGCGGCCGAGCACCAGCGTTTGCTCGGATGGGAGAGGGAATTCCTCGACGCGCTTGAGGTGCCCTACCGGGTGATCGACGTCGCGTCAGGCGACCTCGGCGCGAGCGCGGCCCGCAAATATGACTGCGAGGCGTGGATTCCGACGCAGGGCAAGTACCGGGAGGTCACCTCGACCTCCAATTGCACGCAGTTCCAGTCGCGCCGGCTGAACATCCGCATGCGCGACGCCGACGGCGTGCGACCGGTGGCGACGCTGAACGGCACCCTGTGCGCGATGCCGCGAACGATCGTGGCCATATTGGAGAACCATCAGCAAGAAGACGGATCGGTCGTCGTGCCGAAGGCGCTGCGGCCTTTTCTCGGTCGAGACGTCCTGACGCCGATCGCCGCGCAGCGGTGAGCCAGTTCGAACCAGGTACGGTTGAAGGCGTGCCGGTTCGACTGATCGCAACAGATCTCGACGGCACGCTTGTCAGGTCCGACGGCACGATCTCGGATCGAACCGCGAAAGCCCTTGCCACCGCCGAGGAGTCGGGTGCGACGGTGGTCTTGGTCACCGGTCGGCCGCCGCGCTGGATCGCCCCGGTCGCTGAGGCGACCGGGCACCACGGCGTGGTGATCTGCTCCAACGGAGCGTTGGTGTACGACCTGCACGACGAGCGGGTGATCGAGTCGTACATGATCCCCGCGCAGACCGTCGTCGAGGTGGTCGACATCCTGCGCGCGGCGATGCCCCAACTGGCGTTCGCGGTGGAAACCGGCGTCGACGTTTACCGCAGCCATGGTTACCGCGGCGGCTGGATCACGAGTCCTGAAAACGACACGGTCTCGTTTCCGCTCACCGAGGTCACCAAGTACGAGGCGGCGAAGTTGCTCGCCTCGCACCCCGCCATGGACGTCGATGAGTTGCTCGACCGCACCCGCGCCCTCGTCGGGCACCTCGTGGAGCCCACGCACTCCAACGGCCGAGGCCTGGTGGAGATGGGCGCGCTTGGCGTCAGCAAGGCGACGACGCTCGCCCGCTTCGCGCAAGAGCTCGGTGTTCTCGCCGGCGACGTGGTCGCATTCGGCGACATGCCGAACGACCTGCCGATGCTCGCCTGGGCCGGCCGAGCGTACGCGGTGGCGAACGCGCATCCGCTGGTGCTGGAAGCGGTCGACAACGTCACCGCCAGCAACGACGACGACGGCGTCGCGAAGGTGATCGAGCAGCTGTTCGCGGGCTAGGGCAGCCGGACTACAGGTACATCCCCGGCGGTCGCTGCTGCGCAGGCGCGTCAGGGTGGGCGCCCGGCGGCAACGCCCGCCGCATCTGCTCGAGCTGGGCGCGCGCCGCCATCTGCTGCGCCACCAACGTCGTCTGAATGCCATGGAAGAGTCCTTCGAGCCACCCCACGAGCTGCGCTTGCGCGATGCGCAGCTCCGACTCGCTCGGCACCTCCGACTCGCCGAACGGCAAGGTGATCCGCTCCAGCTCGTCGACCAACTCCGGCGCGAGCCCGCTTTCCAGCTCGTGCAGCGACGAGCGGTGGATCTCTTTGAGCCGCGCGCGCCCAGCTTGGTCGAGCGGCGCCGCCCGCACCTCCTCGAGCAGCTGCCGGATCATGCTGCCGATCCGCATCACCTTCGCCGGTTGGTTGACCAGATCGGTGACCGCGCCTTCAACGTCTTCTTCGTCGGGCGCGCCGGCCAGCGCCATGCCGCCAGGACCCACCACAACGACGTGCGGGTCTTCGTTCGGCCGGTCGTCAGCTGACATCGCGTTGTCCTTGCCTCGCAGTTGGTGGGGCGTCACGTCGTCGTCCCTTTGATTGTCTCAACTTTCCATCTCAAACCGAGAGCAGCACCTTTCCCACGTGCCGACCCTCTTCGAGGATTCGGTGGGCTTGCGACGCGTCGCGCATCGGCACCACGGCTTCGATCACCGGCTTCACGGCGCCGGCTTCGACGAGCGGCCAGACCTGCTCGCGCACGGCGGCGACGATCGCCGCCTTTTGCTCCAGCGGCCGCGCGCGCAACCCCGCCGCGTACAACGTCGCCCGCTTCGCCATGAGGACGCCGAGGTCGAGCTCGGCCCGTCGTCCGCCTTGGGTCGCGATCACGACGAGCCGGCCGTCAACGGCGAGCGCGTCGAGATTGCGGGCGAGGTACGGGCCGCCGACGACGTCCAAGATGACGTCCGCGCCACGATCGTCGGTCAGGTCGCGGACGACGCGGACAAAGTCGTCCTCCCGGTAGTTGACAGCGGCAGCGGCGCCGAGTTCGGCCACCCGCGCGCACTTGTCGGCCGTCCCCGCGGTCGCGAGAACCCGGACGCCGCGGGCGGTCGCGAGCTGGACGGCGAACGTGCCGATGCCGCTGGCGCCGCCGTGAACGAGCAGCGTCTCCCCTGCGGCCAGTCGCGCGGCCGCGAAGACCGTCGACCACACCGTGCACGCGGCCTCGGGCAAGGCGGCCGCCAGCGCGAGGTCGAGGGCGAGGGGCGCCGGGAGCAGCTGGCCGGCCGGGACGGCCACCCGCTGCGCGTAGCCGCCGCTTGCGAGCAGCGCGCAGACCCGGTCGCCGACCGCCCACCCCACGACGTCGGGACCGACCTCGTTGATCACTCCGGCGCACTCGAGGCCGGGGATGAGCGTCGCTCCCCGCGGGGGCGGGTAGCGGCCTTGCCGCTGGAGCAGGTCGGCACGGTTGACGCCCGCCGCGGTGACGTCGACCACCACCGTTCCGCGCTCGGCGGCGGGGTCCGGCAGTTGCGCCCAGGTGAGCACCTCCGGGCCGCCCGGGCTCGGAATCGTGACCGCCCACATGATCTGCACCCTACGGGTTGTCCCGCGCTCGACACCGGCAGCTCGGGTCCTTGAACCGGGCGGTAGGACGGGCCATGCTTCGTCCCAGCAAAAAGATCATGGCCGATTGGGCGGAAAAGTCGTCCGACCGGGCGACGCGCCGGGCTGCTGCGTCCCTATACGTTTGCGGGAGGTTAGGCGGTATTTCATCCGGATCACCCGTTCGGATGAGCCGGTGGCAGACGAGTCGAGCGGTTCCCAGAGCTAGGGGGCGGGTCAGTGTCGACGGCACGCGGCGGTCGTGCCACTCCGGCGTGGCCGCGTGCCTGGAACGACCTGCGATTGCGCGGCAAAGGCGGCGCCTTGGTGGCGATTCCGCTGGTTGTTTTCGTGGTCGCCGCCGGCCTGTTCGCCTACACGGTCAAAAGCGACGGTGACGCGGAGGATTGGGTCCGCCATTCCGAGCGGGCGCAGCAGCAGATCGCCGTCGTCGACGGGCTCGTCGTCGCGCGGCAAAGCGACCAACGCGGATACCTCGCCCTGGGCGGCGCAGACGACCTGGCGGCGGCTCGCGCGGACGACGCGAATCTGACCGCGGCGCTGGACGCGCTCGCGTCGCTTGTCGGTGGCGACCCGGCTCAGCTGCGGCGACTCGACTCGGTGCGCTCAGTGCTAGCGCAGGAGCCGCCGCTGCCCGCGCCCCTGGACCTGACGGCGGGCGGCAGCGGCGCCGCCGCCGTCAAGAGCTGGATGTCGCTCGACACCGCGCAGACCGCGCAGGCCCGGCGGGCGCTGTCGCAGATGGCGGACGCCGAATCGAGACTGCTTGCGCAGCGCCGGTCGGTGGCACACCGGTGGCAGGTGCTGGCAGGGATCAGCGTGCTGGTCTTGCTCGGCATCGGGTTGCTCGGCGGTCTGCTTGGCGTGCGACTCTTCAGCCGCAGCGTCGTCCGACGGGTCAACAACCTGGACGCCGAACTCAGCGAGCTCGATCGGGCGCCCGCCGGCCCGCCGGATGACAGCGCGGATGAACTCGGCGTGGTCGCCCGCCGGCTGCGCGCCACCGCCGACGAGCTGCGGCGGCGCGACGCGGAGTTACGAGAGGCCCGCGGTTTCTTGGAACGGGTGCTGACGGTGGGGCCGGTCGTCGTTATGCGGATAGTCGACGGCGCCGCCACCTACGTGAGCCCCAACTGCGAGCGGGTTTTGGGCATCAGCCAGGCGGACGCGTTGTCGCCGCGGTACTGGGTCGAGACGATCGCCTCCGACGAGGTGCAGCGGTATCAAGCCACGGCGGCGCGGCTCTTCGAGCCGGATGGTCCGGCGGTCGTGGAGTTTGAGGGCGAGTTCAACATCGGCGGCCGGCAGCGCTATCTGTCGACACTGATCACGCTCGAGGACGGCATGGACGCCGGTCGCGCGCTGCTGCTTTACATGCTCGATGTGACCGACCGGCACGTCGCCCAGCGGGCGCTGGTCGCGCGCCAGCGTGAACTCACCGCGATAACGGCGGCCTCCCCCGACGTCATCGTTGTCATCTCCGCGGACCTGCGGGTCGCGTTCGCCTCGGAGGCGGTCGCCGGTCTGTCCGGACGGCGCGCCGCCGACGTCGTCGGCGGCGTCATCGGATCGTCGTTGCACGAGGACGACCGGCCGCTGCTCATCGACGGCGTCCGAGCGGTGACGACCGGCGCCGCGGAGGATTTCACCATCCGGGTGCGCACGCGGCACGCGAGCGGCCGGTGGTTGCTGCTGGAGGCGCACGGTCGACCGCTGCTCGGTGACGACGGAGCGCCGATCGCGGCCGTCGCGGTGTTCCGTGACATCAGCGATCGCATCGCGCTGGAGGCGGCGCTCGTCGAGGCGCGCGACGTGGCGGACGCGGCGTCCCGGGCGAAGAGCGAGTTTCTCTCCCGGATGAGTCACGAGCTGCGCACGCCGCTGAATGTGGTCTTGGGTTTCACCCAACTGCTGCAGATGGAGAAGCTGTCGGAGGACCAGGCCTCCTGGGTTGATCAGGTCTTCAAAGCGGGCCGGCATCTGCTCGATCTGATTAACGAGGTGCTCGACATCGCCCGCATCGAGAGCGGCGCCCTCGCCCTTTCGCCAGAACCGGTGTCGCTGCGCGAAGTGGTGGGCGACACCGTGGAGTCGATGCGACCGATCGCGGCGTCGAGCGACATCTCGATCGACTTTCTGATCGAGGGTGAAGATTTGTTCGTGCAGGCCGACCGGCAGCGGCTGAAGCAAGTGCTCATCAATCTCATCGCAAACGCGGTGAAGTACAACCGGCCGCGCGGAAGCGTGTTGGTCACCAGCAAGGTGCGTGACGACGAGCGCACCGAAATCCGGGTCAGCGACACGGGCATCGGCATCGCCGCCGAGCACATCGAGCGGCTTTTCGTGCCATTCGACAGACTCGGCGCCGAGCAATCCGCCATTGAAGGCACCGGAGTGGGCCTGCCGCTGTCGTTGCGACTGGTGCAGGCGATGGAAGGCGACCTCACCGTGGAGTCGACACCTGGCGAAGGCAGCACCTTCACCGTCGTGCTGCCGGGCTCGCGCTCACCGGTAGGCGTCGAAGCCGATGTCGCTATTGCCGACGCGGAAAGGCAGATCGCGCTTGACGAGAGCCTTCGGGCGCATGGCACGTTGCTCTACATCGAAGACAACCTGACGAATCTGCACCTGATGCAGCGCGTCGTCGCGCGCCGGCCCGGCATTCGACTGTTGCACGCGTCGCAAGGTCGGATGGGCCTCGAACTGGCTCGCACCCGGCACGCCGACCTCATCTTGCTGGACCTGCATCTCCCGGATATGTCAGGAATGGAGGTGCTCGGACAGTTGCGCGCCGATCCCGCGACGTCCGGTGTGCCGGTGCACATCGTGAGCGCTGACGCCACCGCCGGACAGGTGTTGCGCATGCGCTCCGCTGGAGCGGTCGGCTATCTCACCAAGCCCTTGGACATTCGCCGAGTGCTCGGGCTGCTCGACTCAATTCTCGAAGACAGCGTTCAGGTAAGCGAGGGGGATTGACATGCTCGAGCGGTTCCGTGACGCGAAGGTGCTCGTCGTCGATGACAACGTGGCCAACGTGCAGCTGCTGTCGACGCTGTTGACGAGATCAGGGCTGCGCGCCGTGCGATCCGCCCTCGACGCGCAAGCCGCGATCGACGCCGTTCGCGAATCGGAGCCGGACGTCATCCTGCTGGATTTGCACATGCCGAAGACCGACGGCTACGCGGTCTTGGAGCAGCTCGCGCTCACGACGGACGTCGAGTACCTCCCGGTGCTGGTGTTGACCGCGGACACCACCAAGGACGCCGCGCACCGGGCGCTCTCGCTGGGCGCCAGGGACTTCCTGACGAAGCCGTTCGACGCCACCGAGGTGGTGTTGCGGGTGCGGAACCTGTTGGAGACCAGGTTCTTGTACAAGGCGTTGCGGCAGCACAATGTGGCGCTCGCCGACGAGCTCGCGCGTCGGCTGGCCGAAGAAGAGGACCGCAAACGCGCGCGGACCGAGCGATACGGCCGCATCGAGAAGGTGCTGCACGCGGAGAACGGGTTGTCGATCGTGTTCCAGCCGATCGTCGACCTGACCGACCGCTCGACCGTCGGGCTGGAGGCGCTATCTCGCTTCTCCGACGAGCCGTTGCGATCACCGGATCTTTGGTTCGAGGAGGCGCTTGAGGTCGGGCTCGGCCCAGAGTTGGAGATGAAAGCGGTTCGGGAGGCCGTCAAGCACCTGGACCGCATTCCGGAGCCCTCGTTTCTCGCCGTCAACGTCTCACCGGAGCTTGTGCTGTCGCACAAGCTGGACGAGCTCGCCGACGAGTCGATCTGTCGGCGACTCGTGCTGGAGCTGACGGAGAACATCGAGGTGGAGGACTACGGCCCGATCCATGACCGGATGGCGCCGTTGCGCGACCGAGGCGCCCGGGTCGCGGTCGACGACACCGGCTCAGGGTTTTCCAGCCTTCGGCACATCCTTTTGCTGCAGCCCGAGATCATCAAGCTCGACCGCTCGTTGACCCACGGACTCGACCGGGATCCAGCGCGCCGAGCGCTGGCGTCGTCGCTGGTGGCTTTCGCGCACGACATCAACGCGAATCTGATCGCGGAGGGCGTTGAGACGGCGGAGGAGTTGCAGACGCTCGAGCGGCTGGGCACCCAGTGGGTGCAGGGCTTCCACATCGCGATGCCCGAGCCGCTGCCGGACTGACCGGCCCGACGCCGGTGTCACACCGGCGCACGCCGTCTCGTCTCCCGTGTGACGCCGCGGTTCTCGACGCGGCGACGAACAAGGAGGACGTCATGCGGGTATTCGTCGCGGGCGCAACCGGCGCGGTCGGTCGTCGGTTGGTCGCCCAGCTCATCAAGGCTGATCACGAGGTCGTGGGCGCCACTCGATCGGAGTCGAAGCGCCAGGAGCTGTGGAGCCTTGGCGCGGAACCGGTGGTGGTCGACGCCTTGGACGCGACGGCCGTCGGCGAGGCGGTGGCGAAGGCGGCCCCTGACGTGGTGGTGCATCAGCTGACCGCGCTGGCGGGGACGAAGAGCCTGCGCAACTTCGATCGCGCCTTCGCCGCGACGAACGCGCTGCGCACGGTCGGCACCGACAACCTGCTGGCCGCGGCACGCGCGTGCGGCGTGCGGCGGTTCATCGCGGCCAGCTACACGGGGTGGCCGTACGCGCGCACCGGTGGCGCGGTCAAGACGGAGTCCGACCCGCTCGACTCACACCCCGTCGCGCAGCAGCGGGTCTCTCTCGCGGCGATCAAGCACTTGGAGGATGCGACGCTGCGCGCTCCACTGGCCGGCGTCGTCCTGCGCTACGGCATGTTCTACGGTCCGGGCGCGTCCGACGAGATGATCGCCGCGATTCGCAAGCGGATGCTGGCGATCGTCGGTGACGGCGGCGGCGTTTGGTCGATGCTGCACATCGACGACGCCGCTGGGGCCGTCGTCGCGGCGCTCGACGGGGGCGAGGGCGTCTACAACATCGTGGACGACGATCCAGCGCCGACCCGCGAGCTGATTCCCGCGCTCGCCGAGATCGTCGGGGCGAAACCGCCGCGCCACGTGCCCGTGTGGCTGGGCCGGTTGCTCGCCGGGGAGGCCGTCGTGTCGATGCTCACCCAGGCGCGCGGCGCGTCGAACGCCAAAGCCAAACGCGAACTGCATTGGACGCCGACCTGGCCGAGCTGGCGCGACGGGTTTCGGCACGGGTTGTCCGACGTCCAGAAGATGCGGGGATGATGCCTCGATGGAAGAGGAGTTCGTCGCGCTCCGGCCGCTGCTGTTCTCGATCGCGTACCGCATGCTGTCCAGCGTCGCCGACGCCGAGGACGTCGTCCAAGAGAGTTGGCTGCGTTACCAGCGTGCGCTGACCGATGGCGTCGAGATCACCTCGCCGAAGGCATACCTGTCGGCGGTCGTGACAAGACTCTCGATCGACGTCTTGCGTTCAGCGCGGGTGCGGCGGGAGACCTACGTCGGGGAGTGGCTGCCGGAGCCGTTGATGGGTGAGCCGTTGATGGCCGCCGGAACGCCTACTGCCCCGGGTGCGGACAGTGACTCGTTGTCGATGGCGTTTCTGCTGGTGCTCGAACGGCTCTCGCCGGTGGAGCGCGCGGTGTTCTTGCTGCACGACGTGTTCGCGTATGAGTTCGCGGAGATCGCCCCGATCGTGGAACGCTCGGTGGAGAACTGCCGGCAGATCGCGGTGCGAGCCCGCCGCCGGGTGCGCGAGCAGCGGCCGCGGTTCGAGCCGTCGCGGGCCGAGCGAGACCGATTGGCGACGCGGTTGATCGCCGCGATGTCAGAGGGTGATCTCGACGGGCTGGTGGCGGTGCTCGCCGCCGACGTGACGGTGAGCGGGGACAACGGCGGCGTGCCGCCGATGTGGACCCGGCGGATCGTGGGACGCGACAAGGTGGCCCGGCTGCTGGTCGGGATGGGGGCGCAGATGCGAGAGCTGTCCGGCGTGCGGATCGAGCAGGTCGACATCAACGGGCAACCGGGCGCGTGCGTGCGTGACGGCTCCGGGCGGCTGGTCAGCGTGTTCAGCTTCGAGATCGCGGACGGCGCGGTGCAGGCGGTGCGCTCGGTGATCAGCCGGGAGAAGCTGCGCCACCTCGGGCCGCTCGCCGACGTCCCGGCGCTGCAACGTGAGCTGCGCGCGGCGGACCGCGGCGGCCGGATGCGGTAACTTCGGTGCCCTGGGAGGGCTCGCCTAGTGGCCGATGGCGGCGGTCTTGAAAACCGCTAGGAGTGCAAGCTCCTCGTGGGTTCAAATCCCACGCCCTCCGCGTTGGTGTTGTTTCGTCCGGCCTGGTCCGGGCTGGTCCACCGCATTCTCGTGAGCGACATGTTGGCGCGGTCGCGGCTTCGAACGGCGTTCGTCGACGCTTCTACGCTCGCGCTCGCCAACATCTCGCCAACATGACGGCGGTTTTCTCGACCGCCGCATGGGTCGGCCGTCGCCGCCCGGCCAATCAGGTTCGCGTCGCGATGCGTCTCGCGGCTCATGTCGCGGCCGCCATCGGGAGTTGTCGCCGGTGTTGCAGGAGTCGGTGGGCCCTCCGCAACACATTGGACGCGCAACCCGTGCGCCTCGGTACGAGCGCTGGTGGCCACCACGACGCCGCTTCCGCCGCCGGCGCGCGCGACGGTGCCCATCAGCGCACATCCGGTCAGGTCGGGCGAGCGGGGTCCCAGCGACCGTTGCGTCCGTCCGCTTATTGACCGGCAGCGATTCGCCGGTCAGCACCGACTCGGCGCTCTCCAACCCGTAGACCTGCAACAGCCGAACGTCAGCGGGAACGATGTCACCCAGACCCAACTCCAGAACGTGGCCCGGGACGATTTCAGCACGTCGACAAGCGCCGGCTGCCCGTCGCGGATGACGACGCTCTTGTGGTGAATCTGACAGCGCCACATCGCCTGACGTTCTGTACTTTGGAGACAAAGCTCGCGACCTCGCAAGATCTCGGCGCTCACATCGCCCGCCTGGGCTCGCCACGGTCGTAGTTCCCTTTATCCAGCCCTCGGCGGCACCATGACGACTTTGTTTGATCCCGACTCAGTGCCTGCGCTGGTGGCGCAGGCGTCGTCGTCCGCGCTTGGACTAGTCTCGTCCGGAGGCGGTCGGCGTGATGCGTGGCACCCGATTTCATGGGACATCGGGCAGGTGGCGATCTTCGCGGTCGCCCTGTCTGCCGAGCTCGGCGCGCCGGTCGAGCGCATCACATTGAACCCGGCGTCCTGGTCAGACCACCCCCGCTTGTTGCCTTTACCTGACGGACGTCGCTTGCGTGTCGACTGGTTCGAAGCCGCCCCGCTCGACGAGGTGAGCGTTCGACGTCGTTACGAATCGAGATTGACGATCCGGCTCGTCCCGTCGTCATGGGCGGCGGCGCCGGTACTGGAACGGCTTTGACAGCAGGCGTCCGCGACAGCTTCGATGCTCGTCGCGACCCAGTTGGATCGGCTGTGAAAGCACGTCGACATCATGCGACGGGCTGAGGTTGACCTGGCTTATCCAACGTCGGCGAGAGTGCCATCTGTCGAGAGGCCAGCACAGCTCGCCGACCCTGACGTTGTCGGTGGCGGCGTTCGCGTGTCCAACGCAAATACGATGTCGCGGATCGACCGGATGATCCGGTCGATGTCGTCGATGGCCGTGTTCAAGGGCTGCTCGCCCGGTCGTGCCACGTGCGGTAGAACACTGCTTAGGGTCAGTCCCACGCCGAACAGGTAGCGAATCACTGTGCCCACAAGTTCGATCGCGATTCTCTGCTCGTCGGCCGCGACTGCGCGCTCGACGTCTGGATTCATGATGAAGGCCTCGGCGGCGGAACCGGTGGCCGCGTGACTCATTCCGAGCGTTGATGTGCGAGCGACAACTTCCCAACCTTCGCGATCATGTCCGCCGATATGTTGAGCGCGCTCGTGCGGTGTCGCCGATCGGGTCCCGGCTGCGTCAACCGCGTTGGATTGGTCCACCACGCACGCACCGCCTTCGTGGCCGATTGCCGTTTACCCGCTAGTAGCCGAGGGCCGGAGCACGAAGCGTTAGCCCAAACGAGACCGAAGAGCCATGCGGCGCCAGGCCCGGGCCGCCGAAGTCCATGGAATACGGATGCGCCGGCGTTGCGAACAAGGCGACGGCGCCTCGTCGTGGCGACGCCACCTCGACGCGCCGCAATGTGGCCAGGACCGAACTCTTGCGGCTGTTGCGTCTGGGCGCGAACGACCTGCGCAGTGGGAAGCGCGGCCTGTTGAATGTCCGGGGACAGCCGTTCGGCCAAGAGCACACGTCAGTTTGGCGGCATGCGGGTGTCTTTCGCGGTCGAACGGTGCGACACTGTACCCACCAGCGTGCCTGGGTCATCTGGACCTTGTGCTCCCTCGCCGCTTCACCTCTCTGGCGCGACAGGGCGGGCAATGATGACAGGCTCCCTCCAGCGGTTGAGCAGATTCCTTCAGGCGGAGCTGCGCTTAGCACAAAGCCGTCGGGCGTCGTCATGACGCCAGCGTCAGCACCGGTCACGGCCGCCGACACCCGGGCGGCCGCCGAACGCCTGCTTCACCTCGAAGAGCAGTGCATGTGCGGCCATCCTCGCGATGAGCACGATCCTATCGCGACGCGATACTGCGCGGCGACATTCTCGAACCGGTTGCGTCGTGGTTGCATTTGCATGGCGCCGGCGCCGACCGCTGACGATCGGTCCTAGGGGGCATGCGCGAAGCTGATCGGGGGCCAGATGGGTCCAAACGGGCAGAGCCCTCGATGAACCGAGCGCGTGTCGCACGCAGGTGTTCGTCGGCGTCGATCATCACGATCTTGCACGCGCGTTCCGCGAGAGGTAACGCGCTGAAGCGATCGAAGACGGAAATTCGGCGTAAGATGATCGAACTCTCCCATCTTCGGTGGCGAGACGCGGAGCTCCGGATTCCTGGCTGCGCACCCGACCGTGCAAGCGGGCGTGCGGAGGCCGTTTATGGATCGCGAAAGCCCGGTTGCCGGGCTGCTTCCCCGGCAAGCCAGTCTTGATCCGTTGACGGGCTTGGTCGACCGACGCTGGTTCGGCATCGCGCTCGCAAACACACGACGGCCGCCGCCCCACGATGGACGTGACTTCGCGGTGATTGCCGCTCGCCTGGAGGTCATGACGCTGCCCGACGACGAGGGCGGCCTCGCCATTCGCGATGGGCGCCTGCTGCTCGCGGCGGAGGTGATCCAAAGCGTGATTGGCAAGCACGATCTAACGGCCCGGGTCGGCCACAACATGTTCGCCGTCCTGGCCCACGGCCATCCCGCCGAGATTGTCAAAGTCGCTGACGCTATGTGTGCGGCGCTGTTGTGTGCTGGAATCTCGGCACGTGTCGCGTGGGCTGTCGGCGGCGCGCACGGGGCGTTGTTCGCAGCCTTGCGTTCGGCCGAGCGTCAGGTTCGGTCGAGCGACTTTCGCGCGTGCCTTGGCGAGAACGCGCCGTCTCTGGTGGAGGTCGTCGCGGTTGACGCCGCAGTGGCAACCTCGCTGCGTGATGACGCGATTGACGTTTTGATGAAGTGGCACGGTTCCACGCCTAAGCGCGCGCGGCGTCAACTCGCTCGCCAGGCGCACGAGCTCGGGTTGTCCCTCACCGCCATGGCGCGGCTGCTTGTGGTGGTTTCCACCGGACGCCTCACCGGCGCTCCGGTGGCCAGGGGGATCGAGCTCGAGCGCACCGCTCGGCTCCCGCGTCACACGTCGCCGTCCCAGCCGAGGTGGACCTTCGAGCCACCGAACGCCGCCAGCGCGCGGATGACGTTGGGGCAGCCGCACGCGTCTAGCGGCCTTTGCGACCTGAGGCTCGCGGGACGTTATCAAGCCGCAGGCAGCCGCCGCGGCTCGGGCGGAGACTGGTTCGACGGTTTCGTGCTGCCGAACGGCACCGTCGCGCTCGTCCTCGGCGATGTGTCAGGTCATGACACACTCGCGGCCACGGTGATGATGCAGCTGCGCACCATGGTGCGCAACATCGCCGGGCGCTCCGAGGCCCCTCCGAGTGAGGTGTTGCGCCAGCTAGATCGATCTCTGATCAAGCTTGGTTGTGACCGGGTCGCCACCGTGGTCTTTTGTTGGTTGCGCACCGACTCTGCCGGTCGAGTTGAGCTGCGATGGTGCAACGCCGGCCACTTGGCGCCGGCCCTCGTCACCTCGGACGGCGCGGCGAATGTGCTTGACAGCGCCGACGACCTGCTCCTCGGACTCGACGGCGACGCCGAGCGCAGCGACTTGACCATCACGTTGCCGACCGGCGCGACCGTGCTGTTGTTCAGCGACGGGCTGATCGAAACCCGAACTTCCGACATCGACGACGGGCTCGCCCGCCTGTGCGTTGCCGCCGGACCCCTCGGGGACGCCGGCGTCACGACATTGCGCGACGTGCTGCTGCGAAGGATGGTCTCTCCCGACACACCCGACGACGTCACGTTGCTCGTGGCGCGGGTTTCTCGCGCTGAGGAAATGGCCCTCGTCGGCGACCAAGGAATGCGCGCATCAGCCGGACGCGAGCAACGGTGGCGCTAACCCGTCCCTCGCCACCGGGACCGGTCGGGCGTCGCGCGGGCGTAGGCTGGAGCAGGCGTCGAGCTTCCCGTGTCCACGAGGAGGCCACGCGCCCGTTAGAGAGGCGGCTGCGATGGCCGGCAAGAACAAGGGTGGCCGCGAAGCTCGTAAGCCAAAACAGGACCACAACAAACGGGTGAAGGGCCAGACGCCGTCACCGGTCGCCCGCGCTGTCGAGGGGTCCCGACCGGAGCGAACGGCGGGCAAACCGTGACAGTTGGATCCCGCCCAGCCGCGGAGTATCGAGCGTGTCGGGATGACGTCGAGTTCCAGGCTGCGCGTCGCGAGCTCTACGCCGCGGAGGAGGCGCACGACCGACTCGAGGTCGCGGGCGGCTTGTCGCCCGGACATGTTCGCGGCGGCGCGGACGACGCGGAAAGCGCCGCGACGCAGCGCGTACGACGCGCCTGGAACAACTATCGGACCGCCGTTCGACGGCGTCGCTCTGCGTGACCATCATTTTGCGGGGCCGCACAACGAAGGACTGGTCCTCTTGAAAGCGACGCTGCACTTCGCCAACGTTGAGTTGGAGGTGACGTCCGACCTCCCGGGGCTTGCTCGCGACATCAAGAATGCCATCGACGGAAGCGGCAGCCCGTGGGTCGACGTCACAACCGCGGACGGGGAAGTGAGTCTCCTCGTCACCTCCACCGTGCCGATTTGGCTCGACCGGCGAACGGGTCCCGGATTTTGAGCGTCGCGCCGCACCTTCGTCGTGCCAAGGTTGAGGACGGCGTGGAATCCCACGTCGTGATGCGATGGTCCTTCGCGCCGATGCGCGGGCGCGTTCATCGTTTGCGGTGACGCACAGCCGGACGCCCGCCGGAAACGCGTGACATTAGACGCTCGCTTCGCGCCGTGCTACGTTCGACACGGTTGTAGTTGCAGCACTCCTCAGACGTCGCAGCGCCCGCGGAATTCTGACAGCGGATGTTTGCTTTTGGTCTCGACATTTTGAGACCCGACGACGACATGGCAGCCCTGGGCCGGAGTCACGGCTTTGCCACGCACAGTATGAGGAGTACCCCCATGGCACAAGGCACCGTCAAGTGGTTCAACGCGGAGAAGGGCTTTGGATTCATCAGCCCTGACGGTGGCACGCCGGACGTCTTTGTTCACCACTCGCAGATCCAGTCCGACGGCTACCGCAGTCTTGACGAGAACCAGCGCGTCGAGTTCGAGATCACGCAGGGCCCCAAGGGCCCCCAGGCGGAGGCTGTCCGACCCATCTGAGCTCTTTGCTCGATGCCCTCGCACAAAGCGAGGAGCCTGCCAACCCGCGGGGGACCAGGGCTTGTGTTGGTTCCCTGCGCGCTCTGGCGCGACGACGACAGCTTTCGTCCTTCGCCACAACGTCAGGATGTGCATGTTCATGGACTACGTGTTGCTGAGCACATATCCGCCCACCCAATGTGGGCTGGCGACCTTTAGCGCGGCGTTGAACCGTCATCTCGCCTTGCCAGGAGAACGTGTTCGAGTCGTGCGTGTGGTCGACGAGGAACCCACCGTCCCAGGTCATCCGGAGGTCGTCTGCAACCTCCTGAACGGTTCTGCGCAGAGCGCGCGCGCTGCGGTCGGAGTCCTGAACGGTTCGGACGTTGTGATCGTGCAGCACGAGTACGGCATCTACGGCGGCGTCGACGGCGAGGACATCCTTGGGTTGGTGGACGCCGTGACGGCGCCGATGGTGACCGTGTTGCATACGGTGCTTGCCCAGCCGACCGTCCGGCAAAAGCACATCCTGCAAAAGCTCTCCGGCGCCGCAGCCGCGATCGTGACTATGACGCAGACGGCGCGTCGACGGCTGATCGACGTCTACGGTGTCGACTCCGCGATGGTTTCGCTGATTCCGCATGGCGCCGTCGACAACCGTGTCAACGGCGCGCCGTCGCGCCGCGCGAGCCATCCGCTGCTCCTGACCTGGGGGTTGCTCGGACCCGGAAAGGGTCTCGAGCACGCCATCGACGCGGTCGCTTTGTTACGCCGCGGCGGCCATGAGGTGCACTACATGATCGCAGGTCAAACCCATCCGAAGGTGATCGCACGCGACGGCGAGCGCTACCGGCAATGGCTGCTCGCGCGCGCACGCTCGCGCGCGGTGGACGACCTCGTCCATTTCGACAACCGCTTCCTCGACCTCGACGCGTTGAATCGACTCATCGGCAGCGCCGACGTCGTGGTGTTGCCCTACGACTCGACGGAGCAAGTCACCTCGGGTGTGTTGATCGAGGCGGTGACGGCGGGCAGGCCCGTTGTCTCGACGGCGTTTCCACACGCCGTCGAGTTGCTCGCCAGCGGAGCGGGTGCGCTCGTCCCCCGCCGAGACGCCCGAGGGTTGGCCGGCGCGGTCATGAGGGTGCTGGGCGAGCCGGCGGTCGCCGCCGCGATGTGCCGCGAGTCGGCTCGGCTGGCTCCAAGCTTGTTGTGGCCGGCGGTCGCGCGGTCGTATCGGACCCTCGCGGCCGCGACGGTGTCCGCACACGCGGTCGCATGAGGCCTCCGGCGGTGTCCTTTCGCCATCTGTTACGCCTCAGCGATGAGGTGGGCCTCCTAGAGCACGCCGAAGGCATCGTCCCGCGGCGCGATCTGGGCTACTGCGTCGACGACGTCGCGCGGGGCCTGGTCGCGGTGTGCCAGGCGCCCGACCCTGCTCCTGAGCTGGTAACGCTAGCCCGTCGATACCTCAACTTCCTCAGCAACGCCCAAGCCGACGACGGCCGATTTCGCAACCGCCTCGGATACGACCGCCGCTGGGAGGACGAGCCTGGCGTGGACGACTGCTGGGGCCGCGCGGTGTGGGGGCTGGGCGTCGCCGCCGCGCGCGGGCCGACGCCCGGCGTGCGCACCGAGGCGTTGCGTCGCTTCGAGCTCGGCGTTCGCGCGCGATCGCCGTGGCCCCATGCCATGGCGTTCGCGGCGTTGGGCGCCGCGTCGGTGCTGGAGGCGCTGCCCGATCATGCCGGGTCAATCGCGCTGCTCACCGACGCGGCCCGGTGTATCGGCGAACCGCCCACCAGCGAGACCTGGCCATGGCCGCTCCCTCGGCTCACCTACGCAAACGCCGCGCTCGCCGAAGCCACGATTGCCGCGGGCGTGGCCGTCGGCGACAAGACGGTGCTGGAAAATGGACTGCGAATGCTGCGCTGGCTGTTGGAACTGCAGACGCGTGACGGTCACCTCTCGGTGATCCCGGCGGCTGGCTACGAGATCGGTGACTCACTACCCGCTTTCGACCAACAACCCATCGAGGTCGCGGCGATCGCCGATGCCTGCCACCGCGCCGCTTTGGTGACCGGTCAAACGCGCTGGCTCAGCGGACTTCAGCTGTGCGTCGCCTGGTTCTTCGGCGTCAACGACGCCAATATCCCCATGTTCGATGAGACCACCGGCGGCGGCTGCGACGGACTCAGCGCGAACGGCCGCAATCGCAACCAGGGCGCCGAGTCCACCATCGCCGCGATCTGCACCTTGCGGCATGGGCGCGGTTTGGGCTTCAGCGGGCCCGCGGAGGGCATGAGGTGAACGCGCTCGCCCGAACGACCAAAAGGCTCCTGCCCGATCCAAGTCGCACGCTCACGCGACTGTTCGTGCCAGGGCGTGAGGCCCTCATCCATGGGGAGTCCCGGGCGCTGCCGGTCCTCGAGCGGGTCATGGCAATGGACGACGATGCCGTCATGGCGGCACTGCGACGGACCATGGCGGACTACTCGACCCGGCACCGTGACCTTCGCGGATTGTTGGAGCACAACTTTGGCCTCGTCGCCCACCGCCTTGGCGAAGGCGTCGACGTGGGCAGTGACCGGCGGGCGCTCATCGGCGCGTACTTCACGCACGAGTACGCGCTTGAGGCGGCAGCTCTTTGCAACCCGTCGATCGTGGCGCATCCTGACCAAGCCGGCGTCGCAGCCGGCGAACTCCGTTTCGTGATGAGCCTGCGCGCGATCGGAGAGGGGCATCTGTCCTCGATCGAATTCAGAACCGGCACGATCGACGCTGCCGCGCGGGTGCGGTTCGACATCGCCGGTGGTTTCCTCGACGCGGGCCGACACCGCACGGCCGCCTTCGATCGCGCGCTGCTGCGCGCGGTGCTGCGCGAAGCTGGCGAGGACGACGAGAACACCCGCTTCGTTTGGGACGCGCTGCCGGCGCGGTTCGAGATCCACGATCTTGACCGGGTGCTCGCAGCGCTCGACCGCCAGCAACTCACCCGCCGCGGCGCCCAGGGCTTCATCGACAAGGTCCGGCGTGCGGCCGCTTGCAACTATGTCGTCGAGTTCGACACCGACGTGGCGCTATCTGAGCGGGTGTTGTGGCCGCACGGCCCAGCCGAGGCGAACGGGATGGAGGACGCCCGCTTCGTGCGCTTTTCCGACGGCGGCGCCGCGACCTACTTCGCCACCTACACCGCCTTCGACGGCTCCCAGGTCGCCCCGCAGCTCATCACCACCGACGACTTCGCGACCTTCAACGTTTCGCAACTGGCCGGACCGGCGGCGAAGGGCAAGGGGCTGGCGCTGTTCCCTCGCAAGATCGCCGGCCGCTACGCCGCGCTGTCGCGGTGGGACCGCGAGAACAACGCGATCAGCTTCTCCGACGACGCACGGGTGTGGGAAGCAGCCACCACGGTTCAAACGCCTCGACATGCGTGGGATCTGATTCAGATCGGAAACTGTGGCTCTCCGATTGAGACGCCCGCGGGATGGTTGGTGCTGACCCACGGCGTGGGGCCGATGCGCGAGTACGCCCTTGGAGCCACGCTGCTCGACCTGAGCGACCCGAGAAAGGTGATCGGCACGCTCCCCGATCCACTGCTTCGGCCGGATGAAAGCGAACGTGTCGGCTACGTGCCGAACGTCGTCTACTCCTGCGGCGCCCTGCTGCACGGCGACACGCTCGTGCTGCCCTATGGCTGCAGCGACCACTCCGTGCGGGTCGCGACGGTGCGCCTGCCGGAGCTGCTCGACCAGCTCAGTCGCGCCCGGTAGGCGGATCTCCATGCTCAGGCCATGGGTCCCGACGGACGGCCGTCGAGCCGGAACCAGACTGTCTTGCCATGGGAGTCGTGGTGTACGGCGCCCCAGTCGCTGGCGATCTTGTCGACGAGGTGCAGGCCGCGGCCGGACAGCGCGTCGGCGTGCGGGAGTGACGCCGGGCACGCAAGAGGTGTCGCGTCGTCGTCCGACACGGTTACGACGAGACGCAAGTCGTCTGGAAAAAGGACGACGGTGATCGTCCCAGTCGCTGCCCGGCAGGCGTTGGTGACGAGCTCGGAGGTCAACAGCTCGGCATCGTCGGCGAGCGACGTCAAGCCACCCGACCGGCAGAGGTCGCCAACGGTGTGGCGCGCCTCGCTCACCGAGCGTTCGTTCGCGCACAACCGTAGAACGCTCTTGTTGCGGTCGCGGCTTTCTTGTGGTGGCTTGTCAGTCATGACCCGCTCCTCCGCTGGTTTGCAGCGACCGCGGCGGGGATCTAGACCGAGGCGACGATTACGCGCACTATGGCACGCTCAGGCTGTGCCCCGTCGCGGGCCGTCTACACGCCTCACGGGTGGCGCATGGTCTGCGGCGAAGTCGCGATTGTGCGAGACTGGCCGTCACGAGCAGGGGCGAAGGAGCATGTGACCGCTTCGCCGCGGGTCCGCTCCGGTGTCTGATCCACAGCCTTCGCTACGGCTGCTCGGCTCCGTCTTGGCGGCCGGCCGAGAGGGCCGCACCGACTGTGCCAGTTGTGTGTCGAGATCCTGCGGATGTGTCTTGGCGCCGGAATCTCAATGCTCACAGAAGCGCGCAACCGGGGGACGGTCTGCGCCACGGACGAGCGAGCCGCCGGCATCGAGGACCTGCAGCTGACCACCGGCGTGGGTCCCTGCATCGACGCCGTCACGTCAGGTTCGCCGGTGCTCATCGCCGACTTAGACCGCTCAGAGGGGGTCGACCTAGCCAGGTGGGCGCCTTTGGGCGACCTGCCGGCGTCCGGGGTCCGCGCGCTCTTTGCATTCCCGTTGCGCATCGGCGCGATCACCGTCGGCGCGCTGGACCTGTACCGCGACACCCCCGGCGAACTCGCGGCCGAGGGGCTTTCCGCGGCGTTGTTCGCTGCCGACGTGGCCGCGATGGCGCATCTGCAACTCGTCACGGCAACCGATGACGTGTTCGCTCCTGAGTCGACTCCGGGCGCGGATTACCGAATGCAGGTTCATCAAGCCACCGGCATGCCCCGCGTCACGGCGCAGCGCGCCGATCTCGGCGGCGTACGCGTCGGCGTCGGCGATGCCGAGCGACTGGAGGAACCGGTCCTCCTCCGCCCTCCAAAGGTTCCTCTCGTCCGCGGTCGCCGCGGGGGGTTGGGGGGAGGTGGTGGTGCTTTGGGTGAAGTGCTTTGGGTTATGCCGCACCGGTGCGGCTACCCCCGCCGCATATTTGCGGCCACCCCCGGCCGCATCCGCCAGGTCAGGCTGATCTGACTCCTTGGGGGTAGCCGCATTCACGCGGCCACCTCCAGAAGAAGCGTCGAAGTCGTTGCTCACCCCACCCGGCCGGCGGGCGTGCAGGTGGTACCGGTTGGTCAGGCGTTGCGGCCCGTCGTAGCGGTGCTCAACTACAACTGCGCCGATGTCGACGAGTTCGCGCATCGCCCGGTCGATGGTGTCCACCGACTTCTTCCGCAACCGCCGGGCCAACGTGGCGCGTCCGGGCATCCGCGCGCCCGACGACTGCCCATAGCGGAGAAGGACGGCGTAGAGGCGGATCGCGGCGTCGGAGACGTCGGCGTCGAGCAGCCACTCCGGCACTATCGCGAACCGCTCCTCGACAGTCAAAGACGCTGCGGTAGTAACGACTGCGCTGGCGACAACCGCCACCAAGAGCCTCATGTGACTAGGACGCGCCCATAGGCCGACAGGTTGCCACGTTCGCCAGCAGCCGCACCCGACACCAACAACCGCAAAGCGGGCGGCGCTATCACAACCAAATCGTAGAGGGGGGCCGACGAGTCCCATGTCTATCAGCAAGAACGGCACCGCGCCCGGTAACGATAACTTGGCAAGTGCGGCTTCCCAATAACCTGTCTCTGTTCCAACAGCGCCGATTTCGGCGACCACGTCCCCCAAGATCTTCACGGTCGGGTAGTCAATCGCCAGGAGGCCGCTTAGACCTGCGAGCACACCGCCGAAGCTGAACTGCCCGCTTGGGTCTATTCCATTCACCGGGTCGTTGCCGGGGTACGTGTAGAGGTTGGTTTCTTGGCCGGTGAGGTCTTGTTGGGTAAATCTTCGGAGGGTGGGGTCGTAGCAGCGGGCGCCGTAGTGGTAGAGCCCGCTTGGGTCGTGGTAACCGCCGGTGTAGTGGAACGGGTTGAACGTGGTGCCGGTGCTGGTGCGCGTGTTTCCGTAGGGGTCGTAGCTGTAGGTGTCGACCGCGGAGCCGGTGTGATTGATGAGGGCGACGACTGCCGAGGCCGTCGAAGGAAGTAGTAGTGGCTGCTGCCCGACCGTTCGGAGATGAGGGTGCCGGTGGGGTCGCGGGACCAATAGGTGGTGGCGCCGAGGCGGTTTGGTCGGCGAGGCCTTCCGGTCTGGTAGCCGATGGTGATGATGAATACGGTGATAAAGAAGTTTCGCAGGAATTGGGTCGGCCCCGCGGTGGTCTTGCGCGACCGCGGCGCGTTGCCCAGCAGATGTCAATTGTGCCATGTAGACCTATTGGAGGCAGCGGTTGATCGGCGCTGGACTTGCGGTGAGACACCGCAGTTCGTCGGGCGCGCGGGGGCGCGGCCGAAGTGAGCGCGCGTCGGGTGTGCGGTCGCTGTGGGTCGGTCTGCTGTTGGTCACGTTGGGCGTCGCGCTGCCTCGGTTTTGGTATCTCGCGCACGGGTTGCCGAGCCTGGCGACGGCGGATGAATCAGTGGTCGTTAGTCGCGCCGACATGCTGGTACACGGTCACGTGCCGGCTGTGTATGACTGGCCGAGCGGCTCGATGATGATCGAGCCGGTCGCCATCAGGGTCGCGGGCATCTTTTACCCGCACATCTTGGTCAGCGGCTCGGACGCCCAATTCGTCCTTGCCCGGGCATTATCGGCCATTGCCGGTTCCGCTCTTTGCTTTGCGACCGGCACACTGGCCTATCAGTTGTGCCGTAAGCCGGACCGGCGCGCGCGGATCGCGGCTTGGTGTGCCGCCCTCGCTGTCGGCGTCGCATATACCGCGTTCCGGATGAGTGAGTACGCGCATCCGGAGATCGAGCAGGCGCTTTTCGCGACGTTGTCACTTGTCGGAACTGCAATGTTTGTACGAGGGCGCCAGTTTCGGTGGGCGCTGTTCGCGGGTGTGCTTGCTGGCGTGGCGGGGGCTATCAAGTACATCGGGGGTTTTAGTCTGCTGCCCGTTCTGGTAGCTGTTGTGCTCACCCGGGACCTGTCGTGGCGTCGACGTGCCAGTCTCGCGGCTCTGGCTTCTGCGGCGGCATCGCTTGTCTTTGTCGCGCTGGTGCCGGGGGCCATCCTCCGGTGGTCGCGCTTCTGCGCCGGCGTGCAGGGGCAATTTTCCCATCAGGCGACCGGGCATCTTGGCTATGACAGCAGCAGTCCGGCGCTGTGGTTTCACCTGACGCAGTCGATACCAGGCAGCGTCGGGTGGCCGCTTACGATCGCAATCCTCTGCGGCACGGTCGCCGCGGTGTGGAAGGGCGATGCTCCGGCGCGACTGACCTTCTTGTTTGTCGTCGTCGCGCTGGGGGCCTTGGGCTTATCCCGGGTGCGGTTCCCGCATTACGCCCTCGTCGCGCTGCCTGCCGTGCTCGCGTTGGGTTTCAGCGGACTCACGGAAGTGCTGCCGAAGGGCACCGCGCAGTACGACGGCCGCGTATTCAAGGAGGCGTACACCGACACCTCTGACGTCGGCCAGGCCGTCGGGACAATCGCATCGGTACCAGACATCATCGACTGCCACTGCTACGTCGTGCTGTCGTCCTACATGGAATCCCGCTACCGTTTGGAACCCCAGCGCTATGCAGCGGAGATCAGCGTCTACGACCACCTTCGGCGCGTCGGGCAAGTCGTCGCCGACATCCGACCCGCCGTTCCGCTCAGCTACCGCTGGGACCTCCTACCGCAGTACGGGCTCGACCATGTCGCATTCGGCAAGCAGCTTGTCGGTCCAGAAATCACGGTGCTCAAAATCCCGTGACTTCGAGAGAATCTGGCGGGCTTGCGGTGATGACAGTGTGACCTTCTGCTGGCCCATCCCCGCCTGCGGTCGGTTTGAAATCGCTGGCAGCGGCGTGCGCTGGCGGGGGCAAGATCCCTGTTAGCTCGTCGCCGGTTGCGCGGGCAGCACGAAGTACCGAAGTGCCAAGGGGTCTTTGATGTGGTGGTCTGAGGCGGGGGGCGCGACGCCCCATACGACGGAGCCGCCGTTTGTCGCGATCACCGGGTAGTCGTAGTCGGTGACCTTGTACAGGGTGTTGGTTGTGGTGTCGTAGACCATGCCGCCTGTGCTTTGCGACCACACCACGTACCGGTCTGCGACACCGAGCAGGTCGGCGCCGAGCTCGGCGGGGTTGTCGGTGGGTTGGACGCCGAGGGACCCGACCACGACCGGTGTTGTGGATTGCGGGGCCTGGTAGTAGATGACCACCTGTTGGCTGAGCAACTCCCAGGCGAGGCCGGCCTTGCCGGCGGCGAGCGCGGAGATGTCACGATCACCTGCGTTGGTGGGCACCATCGTGCCGCTGGCGTCGATTCGCCGTAGGACCGCCGCGGTGTGCGCGGCGTCCGGCCCTTCGGCGTAGACCGTTGTGCCGTGCGGTCCGTCGCCGTTGCCGTCGACTGGCTGCGGGAACAGCCCGTCATTGGCCACAAGCGCGGGGTCGCCGCCGGCCACGGGCGCGGCGAACACCCGCGACCGAACCTGCCCGTCGCTTCCGGTTGTGGTGGCGGCCCACCACACCTTGCCGTTCGCTAGCGCGGGCTGGACCGTCGGCATGTCGATGTGCTTGGCGACGTCGGCGGGGCTCGCTTGGCTTACCAGATGCACGGCGCGTGTGGCGCGGTTGTAGGCGTAGATCGCCCAGTCGGTGTTGTTGATTTCGTTGGGGTTGCCGCGGTCTTCCGACCAGACGATCCAGTCGGCGTCGCTGCTGACGGCGACGAGGGCGGCCTGGGCGTCGGCTGATGTCGCGGTGTACAGCGTGTGCGCGGTGTGCGGTGCCGCGACGTCGACCGTGGTGAGGCCGAGGAACTTGTCTTGCCCGCTCGTGCTTGGCAGAAGTTCGGCGCAGACCAGTTGCAAGCCGTCTGGGGTCAGGGCCGGGCATTGCGCGAGGTGTCCGTCCGTCAGCCACGGGTCGACGACTCGCACACTCGCGGCGACGCCTGCGGGCAGGGCGCGCGGTGCGGGTCCGGCTGGGACGTCGGCGGGGTTCGGCGGTGGCACGCACGTCGTGTTGCGCACGCACACCGGGGACGGCTGGGCCGAGGATGGAACCGTTGAACCCGGCGCGCCGCTGGCGCTCGTGCCCGCGGCAGTCGCCGAATGCGATGAGAGGCTCGCCGCCGCGGGCGGTCGATGCGTTGTGCAACCGGCCGTGAGCGCCACGCTGAGCCCGACCACCGCCGCGATGCGGCGGACGGCGGGCTCGGCCAGGCGCTTGTTTGGCATTACCACACGATCCCGCGTTGCGCGACCAGCGCTCGAAGCTGGACCGCCGAGATCCAGCGTGTCGCGCTCATGCTGGCGTTGTGTCCCCACGTGACGTAAGGCGAGTACGCCGGGTCGGCGATGTCAACGCTAGCCAGTTGGTGTACCCGAAGACTGACTGCCAGGCACGCCGACGCCGCCGTTGATCACGCTGCGTGGTGGCCGAGTGTCGGTTCGCGTGTTGTCGGGGATGAGACTGTCGTGAGCGTGGTGTCAGCTATGCCGGACCGGGTCGGCGGCCGCTACGAGGTGCAGCGGCTGCTCGGCCGGGGCGGCATGGCCGACGTCTACGCGGCGCGCGACACCGTGCTCGGCCGCGCAGTTGCGGTCAAGGTGTTGCGCGACACCGCGAACAGGAACCGGTTCGAGTCCGAGGCGCAGACCCTCGCCCGACTCGCGCACCCGGGCCTGGTGACTGTGCTGGACGCGGGTGTCACCGACGACCAACCGTGGCTGGTGATGGAGCTCATCGAGGGGGCCACCCTGGCGGACTGTTGCTCGGGGGTCGCGCTGGAACCGCAGCGGGTCGCGGCGCTCGGCGCGCAGCTCGCCGACGCGCTCGGCTACGTGCACGCATGCGGGCTCATCCACCGCGACGTCAAGCCGGGCAACGTCCTGCTCACGGGCGATGGCCGGGTGCTTCTCGCCGACTTCGGCATCGCCCGCCTCGTCGACGGCGCGCCCACCGTCACCGACACCGGGTTCACCGTCGGCACCGCGGCGTACCTCGCACCCGAGCAGGTCCGCGCCGAACCGGTCACGCCTGCGGCCGACGTGTACTCACTTGGGCTCGTCCTGCTCGAGGCGCTCACCGGCGAGCGCGCGTATCCGGGCACGACAGCGGAGGCGGCCGTCGCCCGGCTGACCCGACCGCCCACGATCCCGGCGACGCTGCCACGCGACTGGCAAAACCTTCTCGCTGCCATGACCGCGCTCGACCCCGCGAGACGTCCTTCGCCGACGCGGATAGCCCGGTCCCTGCGCGGCATCGCGCACGGCATGGACGCGACAACAGCCACCATCGCGCCTCTCAGCGCGCAACCGTCCACCCGGCCGCTTACCAAACCGCTGGCGCAGCAGGCGCCACCCGTGGCCGCGCCGGCGGGCCACCATGATCGCCCGAGCTTCGCCGAGCGAGCCGAACGAGCCAGGCGAGCCGTGGCGAACGCGGCTGCTAGCGCTCGCAACCGGCTGCTGTGGGTGGTCGGCGCGGCCATCGCGGTGTTGCTCATCGTCGCGGTGCTCGTCCTCGGCGATCACCGAAGCACGACGCCGAAGGCGCCACCGCAGGACACGGGGGTGCCCGCGAAGGTGTCGACCGACCTGCAACGCCTGCACGACGCGGTGAACGGCCGATGAGGCGAAGGTTCCCGCCGCTCATCGCCGCCGTTGTCGTGATGACCGCTGCCGCATGCGGAAACGGCGCCAGCAGCGCCGCGCCGAGCAGCGTCCGCTCGGCGCTGGCGCAGGTCGACGCTGCTGTGCGGGCCCACGACTATGGCGGTGCCCGGACCAACCTCGACGCGTTGATCGCGCGCACGATCGCGGCCCGCGATCAAGCGCAGATATCGGCGAGCCAGGCGAAGGGCATCCTCGCCGCCGCCGCTCAACTCCGAGCCGACCTTCCGCAGCCGACGCCGAGCGCGTCACCGGCCGCCCAGCCGACGCAGCCCGACCCTGGCAACCGCGGCAACAAGAAGGACGGCCACGGTGACGGTGGCGGCAATGGGCACAACGGCCACGACACCCGGAAAGGCCCAGACGGCGGCCACCGCAACTAGGGTGGCGACTCCGCCGCACGCGGAGCGCGCCGCGTTGACCTCCCGCCGGTCTTGCTGGTGCGCTTCACGTCGTCGCGAGACCGCCGGCGCCGCTGTCATGGTCGGGCTGCTCGCCGACCCCGCTTCTGAGCAGCAGCTAGGCGACAACGACAAGGAGACGATCGAACTGCTTGGTCTTGTCGGGCGGTAGACGCAAAGTTCCGCCGAGCGCTCGGCTCGACGGCGGAGCCTTTCCTAATCGCGGGCCCGTTTGATGTCGCGGCGCGTTGAAGCGGGTGCAGCGGTACGACAACGCTATGCCGGACGGCGGCGGGTGTAGACGGTTGTTGGCCTGCTAGGCCGGGCGGTGGACCAACGCTTCGGCGTCCTTCATCGGGAGGAGCAAGTGATACGGGTCCGTGGGCGACTCGATGAAGTCAAAGTGCGCGTAGAAGGCAGCTGCGTCGTCGTTCAGTGCGTGCACAAGAAGGCACCGCGCTGCGACGATTTGTGAGGCCTCGACGGCCTTGGTAATCGCGTCGCGCAGGAGGTTAGCGCCCAGGCCTTGGCCCTGTTCTTTGCGGTCGGTCGCCAGACGGCTCAGCAGGATCGCCGGGATCGGGTCGGGCATGTTGCGTCGCACCTTGCCCGGGGCTGACGCGTGCGCGATCGAGGCCATGGCGAGGGCGTAGTAGCCGACCACGCGACCTTCGCGGAGCGTGACGTAGCAGCGCGAGGCGGCGCCCTGGTCGTTCTTGTAGGCCCGGTTGCGCAGGTATTCGTTGAGGCTCGGTTCGCCGCAGTCGAATGAGGCGAGGTCGTCGTCGGCCTGGATTGGGCGGGGCCGACTATAGGCGCTCACTCGAAGATCGACGGCGAGTCGAACTGCTTCTCTAGCCGCGGCCGCCGCGATGTGGGTCGGTCGAGGATTGCGTTGAGTTCGGTCCAGGCGGCGGCGTTGAGCAGGAACAGCCGCCGGTCGGCCAGCACGTCACGGGCGTGGGTGATCGTGGCTTGCACGGTGAAGTCGGTCACTGTGCGGCCCTCGGCCTCGGCAGCGCGGTCGATCAGGTCGCGCTGCTCCTCGGACAGGCGCACCGCCAGCCGTTCGGATTTGGTCACCGTTGGACTCATACCGACACCGTACGCCTGTTAGGCGTACACCTCAACTGGCGATCGGGTTTTACCCCGGGGCCAGCGGCGGCACGCCGAGGACAACATCTGAAGGCACTCATGCGCAAGGACTTGATCGCTCCATTGTTCGCCGCCTGCCTCGCCGTCGCCACGCCCACACAAGCGTGGGCGTTGGGACGCCGACCACGGGCCAGCCCGGTGCACCGGCGAACACCTGCGGGCCCGCCAATCCGATCACGCCGGGGAGCGCCGCGAACGCCCAGGGCTCGCCGTTCAACGCCTCTGGCCAGGCCGGCGCCGTCTATGCCGGCAACCCCGACACCGCTTCATCGGCGCACGCGAACAGCAGCGCAGCAGTATCGCAGTACGACACCGCGTGTGCGACCAAGCCATTGACCGCGAGAAGACTGCCCGCGCCGCGAGGTTGTACGCGGCGCCCGTCCACATGACGCAGGAGCAATGTCATCGACTCCGACACGGTCATCGCGCGGGCGTTCGCGAAAACCCAGCGTCCACAGCAAATGCGACCGGATGAAGACCGCGGCTTCGGCGTACCGGCGAGCAATTCCGGCGGTGAGCCGCGCCGTCTGGGCGGACCCGCGCGGAACCGCGGAGCCGGCCGGCGCAATTGCGCTGTCGAGACGCAAAAGCCTCAGTGATGGTTCGGCGCCGCCGATACTGTCCGAGCAGAGGCCGCGCAGAGGGGCCGGTGGATGGCCGGATCGACACAGTGGATTTTGTGGTCGCGCGACAGCGACCCGGTCGCGCGGCGGTTGTCGGCGGCCGCCACCATGCGTCGCGCACTCGCCACCCCGGCCACCCCGAAAAGCACCGCGCCGGACGTCGAGCCACGGCTCGAGGCGCCGGCAACGTCGTCGGCTCAGCCGCCACCTCAGCCGCCGGCCCAGCCGTCGGCGGAACCGCCCGGCCAACCCGCCGAGGCAAGCGGCTCCGCCCAGCAGCCGCATCGCGGCCGGCGCGGTCGTCGCGCGGCCAAACGAGCAGAGGATTGCCGCGATCCCGCCGACATCAACGCCGTCATCGACGCGCGTTTCGTCGACGTCGTCTTCCAGCCGATTGTCGACGCCGAGTACGAGCAGGTGGTCGGTTTCGAGGCGCTCGCCCGCGGACCGCTCGGGCCGCTGAACTCGCCGTCGCACTTGTTCGCCGCTGCGCGCGCAGTGGGCCGAGCCGGCGAGATCGACTGGATCTGTCGGTCATTGGCGTTCCAGAAATTCATGGACGCCGACCTACCCGCCTCGCTGAGCCTCTTCGTGAACGTCGAGCCGGACTCGCTCATCGAACCGTGCCCCGAAGACCTGCTGCCCACTGTCTGGGAAGCCGAGACCAGGTTGCGGGTCTTCATCGACATCCCGGGTCGGGCGATGTCGCGTCATCCGCGCGAGGTCGTGCAAACCGTTCGGCGTGCGAGGGCAGCCGTTTGGGGAGTCTCCGTCGACGACACGGAGTACAGCTCGGCCGGTCTCTCGCTGTTGCCGTTGGTCGAGCCGGACGTCGTCCGGCTGCATCATGGGCTTCTTCACATCGGCGCGCTGGCCGCGCCCACCGCACTTTCGGCGGCATTTTCTGAGGTGCACTACGGCGACGCGACCCTGCTCGTCGAGAACGTCGAAGACCCGGCCGGCCGTCGGGCTGGGCTTGGCATTGGTGCGACGTTCCAGCAAGGCCACCTTTTCGGTAGGGAGCAGCCGCTTCCGCGCAGCGTGCGGCCGCCGCGCCGCACGATCCATTTGCGCGACCATGCCGCGGCCAGCATCGAATCGCCGTTCAACCTGGTGCGCGAAGCGGTCAGCGACCGCGTCCAGTTTCTCGACACCGAGGGCCTTCGCACGCTCAGCTTGGCGCTTATTCAGCAGGCGGCGAACCTCAATCCGGTGCCCGTGGTCGCCTCGGTGTGGGGCGATCATCACCACGAGGTCACCTCGGAGCAGTACGCCGCCTATCGCATGCTGTACGAGCGCACACCGCTCGGACTGCTTTTCGGCCCTGACACGCGTCGTTACGAAGACTGGAACATCTACGCCGCCGACTTGCCGCCGGGTCATCCGTTCGCGTCTGACACCTGCGTGCTTCTCATGTCGCCAGCCTTCAGTTATGTGTTGAGCGCGCGAGAACTCACCGATGATCCGCGGGGCGACCAGTGGGCCGTCGCGCTGAGCCAGGATCCGGCCGTGTGCCGGCTGGTCATGCGCACGGTGCTTAGCGCGATGGACACCGTGTCGGGTGGGGCGCTGCACGAAGTCGACGCCCCGCAACTCGGCGTCGACTGATCATCCCGGCTTAGGCCGGTCACCTCGCCGGTCGATAAGACAGGGGTGACCGGCGGACCGGGGGACTATTTCGCCTCGACAGCAAGACCGGTGGCGCCGTCCGAGCGACCCTTGGCGGCGCCGGTCTCGTCGGCGCAGCCGGTGGTGCCACGTCGGCGATCCAAACCGGCGCAGATCGCGATCGCCGCGATCGCGGTGGTCGCCGTGGTGGTCGCCCTCGGGCTAGTGCGCGGTCAGGCACGCGTCGCCGCCGCGCTTGGCCAAGGCGACGGCGCCTTCGGGCGGGTGCTCGCCCACCCGCCAAGCCAAACCTTCGTGCACCCGCAGCGCATTCTTCCCGCTCCGGCCACCGCGGCCGGTCCGGGCGATTACACGGTGTTGCGTCGCCATGGCCGACAACCGGTCGCCTGGGACCCGTGCCAGCCGGTCCACTTCGTCGTCCGTGCGACCGGCGAGCCTCCAGGCGGCCGGTTGCTCCTCAACAGAGCCATCGATGAAGTCAGCAAAGACACCGGCCTGTTCTTCATGGACGACGGGACGACAACCGAGGCGCCGAGCGCCGACCGCAACCCCTATCAGCCGGACCGATATGGCAAGCGGTGGGCGCCCGTCCTCATCGCCTGGTCAGAACCCGGCGAATTCGCCGCGCTGCAAGGCGATGTGGTGGGTCTTGGCGGCCCCATCGCGGTCGACAACAAGAACGCGCGCAACATCAGCGGCGAGGTGGTGTTCGACGGGCCGGACATCGCGAGAGTCGAGGCGACACCGGACGGCGCGACGTTCGCGTACGACATCATGCTGCACGAACTCGGCCACTTGGTCGGTCTGGGCCACGTCGACGATTCCACCCAGATCATGAATCCGGTGAGCCTGCGACCACTCGACGGCTATGGCGGTGGCGATCTGCGCGGCCTGGCAGCGCTAGGAGCCGGACGCTGCTTCAGGACGAGCTGAGCAGGCGCCCGCTCACAGCGCTGCGCCAAATGGGCTAACGCTCATAGGCACCTAGCGGGCAAGTTCGCCGTCGCACAGCCGAAATTTCTGATATGCGCAGCGACTCCCCGGGCCGTCGACGCGCGTCCAAGCTGTTCGCTGTCTACTCCGCCGCGTCGTTGGTGCCGGTGGTCGCACTGGGCGCGCTCCTAGCCGTGTCATATCGGGCCGACGCCAACCGCCGTGGCCTGGCCGAAGCGCGCAGCCAAGCCGCGCTGCTGGCGGAAGACGTCGTGGCGCCCGTCGTCGGCGACGCGCCATTGCGCGGTCCCGTTTCGCCCGGCGCGCGAATGGGCTTGCGGCAGGCATTCGACCTCACCAAGGACGACGGGCGACTGGTCCGATTGCGGTTGCGCGACGTCACCGGCGCGGTCATCTGGAGCGACGACGGCAGCGGCCTGTCAAGCAGCGCTCCCGACGACGAGGTGTTGGACGCGTTGCATGGCGACGTCGTCAGCAAACTGACCCGCCTCAACGCCGACGCCGACGACGTCGGCCCGCTCGGGCCACGTGTGGTCGAGATTTACCGCCCGATCAAGGGAAGTTCGGGTGACGCTCCGATCGGTGTGCTCGAAATGTACGTGCCATACGCGCCGATCGCGGCCGATGTGAACGCCGGCCTGCAGCGGATGTACGGACTGCTGGGCGTCGGTTTGGCGGCCCTATGGCTGGTGCTGGCGCTCATCTCGGTCTCGACCACCAACCGGTTGCGCAAACAGTCTCAGCGGCTCGAATACCTCGCCCACCACGACGAGGCGCTGGGCCTGCTCAACCGAGTCGGGTTTGGCGAGGAGGTCGCCCGGCGATCAGCGCTGGACCCTGTCCGACCGCCTGCGGTCGCGTTGGTCAATGTCGCGCGTTTTCGGCAGATCAACGAGGCGCTCGGGCGCCCGAGTGGCGACGAGGTGCTGCGCCAACTCGGTCGCAGGCTGGTCGTCACGGCTGGCAGTTCCGCGGTGGTCGGCCGGTTGGGCGGCGACGAGTTCGGCGTGGCGAGCTTCGCTCACAGCGATGACGACCTGGCCGAGTGGGCCGCGACGCTGCAGAGCGCGGTCAGCGAGCCGATCGAGGCCGCTGGCGTCCCGGTGCTGGTGGAGCTGGCGGTCGGATACGACGGCGGGAAACCTGGTCAGGCTGTCGAAGAGTTGCTGAGCCACGCGGATGCCGCGCTGGCCCGGGCCAAAGGCGCGATAGACCGCCGATCCAGCTACCGCGAAACCGCCGCCCATGCCGACGCGTCCAGCCTGTCGTTGATGGCTCGGTTGCGTGACGCCATTCCCGCCGGCGGCCTCGAGTTGCATTACCAGCCAAAGACTTCGTTGGACGACGGGCGCGTGGTCTCGGTCGAGGCCCTTGTGCGATGGCGGGTCGGCGAGACACTGCTGATGCCGCAGGCCTTCTTGCCCTCGGCAGAGCAAACGGCGCTGATTCACCCGCTCACCGAATGGGTCGCCCGCGAGGCGCTTCGACAGCTCGACGGATGGGGCGCGACCGGCGATGGCATCGACGTCGCCATCAACGTGTCGGCGCGAAACCTCAGCGAACCGCTGTTCGCCGAGCGCCTGCTGAGCATCGCCGAGGACTCCGGCGTGGACACGCGCCGGCTGACGGTCGAGATCACTGAGACGGCGCTTCTCGTCGACCCGGACGCGGCCCGTGAGTCGCTCAAAGTGATCCACGACGCGGGCATGGCCGTGTCGATTGACGACTTCGGCCAAGGCCAGACCTCGTTGTCCTACCTCGCTTCGCTGCCGGTTGACGAGTTGAAGATCGATCGCGCCTTCGTCAGCCGCATTTGCGTCGATCCCATGCACGACGCCATCGTGCGCTCGGTGATTCAGCTCGGGCACAGTCTCGGCTTGCGGGTGGTCGCCGAAGGCATCGAAGACGAGTCGACGATCGACCGACTCGCCACCCTGGGCGCCGACGTCGGCCAGGGTTACTTCATCGCGCGGCCGATGCCCGCGACCGCGTTCGGCGCCTGGCGCGCCCAGCACTCGCGGTCGCCGTTGCGGGTGGTTGGCTGATCCCCGATCTTCCGACATAGGGTCGACGCCGTGAGTCTGCACCGACTGGTGAACCCCGTCATGCCCTACGCGTGGGGCTCGCGCGGGGCGATCGCCGCGTTGCAGGGCAGGCCGCCGAGCGGGCAGCCGGAGGCGGAACTGTGGATCGGGGCGCATCCGCAGGCGCCATCGACCCTTGAGCGCGATGGGCGGTCCCTCGGCGCGCTGATCGAAGACTGCCCGCAGGAGACGATCGGCGAGCGACTGGTCGATCAATTCGGCGGGCGGCTTCCGTTCATGGTCAAGGTCATCGCCGCCGCGCAGGCGTTGTCGTTGCAAGTGCATCCGGACGACGACGATGCGCGCGCGGGGTTCGCCAGGGAGGCCGCGGCCGGTCTCGACGTCACTGACCCGCGGCGGAACTATCGCGACGCCAACGCGAAGCCGGAGATGGTGCTCGCGATCTCGCCGTTCGAGGCGCTGCTCGGCTTTCGGTCGTCAACCGAGGCCGCCGAGGCGCTGGCGTCGTTGCGGGTGCGCTCGCTTGACGGCGTGGTCGCCGCGTTGCGCGACGGCGCGGCCACCGGTGACGCGTTCTTGCAGCTCGTCCAGTGGCCGCTGGCCGAACGCGCCCAACTGATCGCGGCCGTTCGCGCGGCCGCGTCGTCCGATCAAGAATTGGCGTGGCTGGTGCAGTTGGCGGATCGTCACCCCGACGACCCTGGTGTCGTCGCCGCGCTGCTGCTCAACCGGCGCACCTTGGCGCCGGGGCAGGCCTGCTATGTCGCGCCAGGTGTCATCCACGGGTACCTCCGCGGCACCGCCATCGAGGTCTTGGGCTGCTCCGACAACGTGGTGCGCGCCGGGCTCACCGCCAAGCACATCGCGGTGGAAGAGCTGCGCTCGCTGCTGACGCGCACCGCGACGCCGCCCGTTCTCCTCGAACCGCACGCGACCTCCGACGGCGAGGAGCGGTGGCAGGTGCCACGACCGGAGTTTCAGTTGGCGCGACTTCGAGTCGATGGAAAATCGGTCGTGGCGCGACGTGGCGAACCTGAGCTTTTGCTGTGTGTCAGCGGGAAGGTCGAGGTCTGTGGTGGCGATCAAAGCGTTGGTCTTCGCTCCGGCGAGTCATGTTTCGTCGACGCGAACACACCGGAGCTCACATTCGTTGGTCAAGGCGTGACCGTGCGCGCGACGCCGGGCGACCTGACACCGCACGTGGAGCCCGCCGCGTGACGTCGCCGGGCGACCGCGCCCAAGCGGGCCTGGACACCGCGGACGACGCGGCCGAGGCCACCGCGCGCGCGAAGGCGAGGCGCCGACGTCGCGCGCGCAACGAGTGGCTGATCCTGCTCGTGCTCACCGTCGTCGGCACGTTCTTGATCCGCACCTTCGTCGTGCAGTCCTACCGGATACCTTCCGGGTCGATGGAACGCACGCTGCACGGCGGATGCGACCCCGACTGCGGTAGCGACCGCATCTTGGTCAACAAGCTGTCATACAAGCTGCACGGGATTCATCACGGAGACATCGTCGTCTTCAAGGCGGTCGACCCGAGATGGGAAGAGGCGGTCGGCGGGTCTGAGGATGTCGTGAAGCGAGTGATCGGACTGCCGGGCGACACCGTGCGGTGTTGCGACGCGCAGGGTCGCGTCGTGAGGAACGGCAAGCCGCTCAACGAGAAGTACATCTTCACGAACGGCCCCGATCCCAGGAAGCAATTCGGCCCGGTCGTGGTGCCGTCCGGAGAGCTGTTCGTCATGGGTGACCACCGCAACGACTCATCCGACTCGCGCTACAACGGGACGATCCCGGAGAGCAGCGTGGTCGGCCACGCCTTCATGCGCATCTGGCCGCTGTCGAGACTCGGCTTCCTGTAATCGAGCGGTCAGCTCACCTGGCGCAGGTCGTGCAGCGCGTCCAGGATGCCGCGATGGAAGGTCGGATAGGCGTAGATCATGTGCAGCATCCGATCGACGGGAACCTCGGCGTGGATCGCCACCGCGAGCGCCGACATCACCTCGCCGCCACACGGGCCGATCACGGTGGCGCCCACCAGGATGCGGCGGCCGGCGTCGGCGATCAGCCGGATGAACCCGTCGTTGCCGGGGCCGTGGATCCAGCCGCGTGAGGTCGCGGCGAGCTGCGCCTTGCCGACGAGGACGTCAATGCCGGCGTCGTTCGCTTGCGCCTGCGTCATCCCGACCGAGGCGATCTCTGGGTCGGTGAACGTGACGCGCGGCAGCGCCCGGTAATCGGCCGCCGGAACACCCGGCGCGTCGAGAATGTCCGCGACGGCGATCTCCGCCTGGTACATCGAGACGTGCGTGAACGCGCCCCGGCCGGTCATGTCGCCGACCGCCCACACCCCCGGCGCCACTCGCATCCGCCCGTCGACCGGCACCGAGCGGGCGGTGACGTCGACACCGATCACGTCGAGACCGGCGGCCGCGAGTTCGAGCCGCCGCCCAGTCGCCACCAGCAGTTGCTCGGCCCTGAGCGTCTCCCCGCCGTCGAGGCGCAAACCGAACCCGCTCGCCGCGTCGTGCGACGCGCCAACCACCTTGGCGCCCACCCGCACCTCGATTCCCTCGCGGCGGAACACCTCGGCGAGCAAGGCGCCCGACTCCGGCTCCTCTGGTGGCAGCAGCTGCGGCATCGCCTCGACGACGGTGACGTGCGCGCCGAATCGAGAAAACACCTGGGCTAGCTCGACCCCGATCGCTCCGCCGCCGAGGACGATCAACGACGCGGGCACTCGCGTGGCGGCGATCGCCTCGCGATTGGTCCAGTACGGGATGTCGGCCAGACCGGCGATCGGCGGCACGGCCGGTTCGGTGCCGAGGTTGAGCACGATCCCGCGCCGCGCGCGAAACTCCCGGCCGTCGACGGCGACGGCGTCAGGCGCGGTGAGCTTGCCGTGGCCGCGAACGAACCGCCCGCCTTTGCCTTCGAATCGCTCGACCGCGACCTTGTCGTCCCAGTCGTCGGTGGCCTCGTTGCGGATACGCGCCGCGACCGGCGCCCAGTCAGGAGTCACCTGCGACTGCCCTGCCAATCCGGGGATTCGGCGACCCTCGGCCAGCGCGTCAGCCGCGCGGATCATCATCTTGCTCGGCACGCAGCCGTAGTACGGGCACTCCCCGCCAAGCAACCGCTGGTCGATGCCCACGACGTTCAGATGCGCCTCGGCGAGCCGGCCGGCGACTTCCTCGCCGCCCGGACCCATCCCGACGACGACGACGTCGACTTCCTCAACGGCTGCCATCACTACCTCCAGGGCTGACGCGTCTCACACGGTTGACACGGTGTCGAGCACGATCTCCTCAGGCGCCACGCCGTCGGCGTCCGCCTCGACGGAGCGGCGCAGCGCCTCGTGCAGTGTTCGCGGCGTCAACACGCCGATGTAACGGTCCTCGTCCAGGACGGCGACCCACCCGGCGTTGTGCTGCAACATCTCGGCGAACGCCTGCTTCAACGACGCGCGCGCCGACACATAGGCGTGCATCCGGCGCGCGGCGTCGCGCACCAGCCCGGTCGCCGACGTCGAGTCGGCGCCGAGCCAGCCGTGCAGCCGATCAGCCG
>DASVDW010000132.1:0-15676 GCA_036380925.1 Acidothermaceae bacterium | reverse complement strand
GCACGGCGCCGGAGAGGTGACGCTGCGCGGCGACGTCAACGTCGTCCGCTGTCTGCCGCCCGCGGTCGGTTAACGCGAAAGCTTGCCGAGCCGGTCGACGGCCTCGGCGAGCACCTCGTCACGCTTGCAGAACGCGAACCGCACCAGCGGCTTGCCGATCTCGACATTGTCGTAAAAGACGGCGTGCGGGATCGCCACCACGCCGGCCAGCTTCGGCAGCTCGCGGCAGAACGCGAATCCGTCGTCGTAGCCGAGCGGCCGGATGTCAGCGGACGCGAAATAGGTGCCGGCCGGCACGAACACGTCGAAGCCGACGTCGGCCAGGCCCTTGCAGAGCAGGTCGCGCTTGCGGCGCAAGTCTGACCGCAGGGTCGCGAAGTAGGAGTCGTCCATCATCAGGCCGTGCGCGATGGCCGGCTGCATCGGGGCGGCGTTGGTGTAGGTCATGAACTGCTTGGTGGTGCGGACGGCGTTGACGAGAGGCTCCGGCCCGGTCGCCCAGCCAACCTTCCAACCGGTGAGCCCGAACGTCTTGCCAGCCGAGGAAATCGTGAGCGTGCGCTCGAACATGCCGGGCAACGTCGAGATCGGGATGTGCTCACCGTCATAGACCAGGTGCTCGTAGACCTCGTCGGTGACGACGACCAGGTCGTGTTCGATCGCGACGTCGGCGATCGCCTGCAACTCGTCGCGCCGCAGCACGGCGCCCGTCGGGTTGTGCGGAGAGTTGAGCAGGATGACCCTGGTGCGGGGCGAAATCGCGGCGCGCAGTCGCTCGACGTCGAGCCGGAAGTCGGGCGCCCGCAACGTCACCGGCACCCGCACACCACCGGCCATTGCGATTGCGGCCGCATAGGAGTCGTAGTACGGCTCCAGCGCGACCACCTCGTCGCCGGTGTCGACCAGCGCCAGGATCGCGGCGGTCACCGCCTCGGTGGCGCCCGCCGTCACAAGCACCTCGTCGTCCGGGTCGAGCTCGATGCCGTACCAGTGCAGTTGATGCTGGACGATCGCGCTGCGCAACTCCGGCGTGCCAGAGCCGGGGGCGTACTGGTTGCGGCCGCCCCAGATCGCGTCGACCGCGCGCTGCTTGATCTCGTCGGGCCCGTCGACGTCGGGGAAACCCTGCCCGAGGTTGATCGAGTCGGTGGCGAGCGCGAGGGCCGACATCTCGGCGAAAATCGTCGCGCCCAAGCCCCGCAGTCTTGGCACCAGCGGATTGCGCGTCACGCCCGCCAGCGTAGGCCCGCGCCGGGGTCGGCGGCGACGCGGTTCCCCGGTTGCACGTGGCGGTGTCTGGGCTGGCATGGTGACCGTCATGACGACCGCGTTGGTCACCGGGGCGACGTCGGGCATCGGGGCTGGCTTCGCCGACCGCTACGCCCGGCTCGGCTATCACCTGGTTCTGGTGGCCCGCGACGAGGCGCGACTGCGCGCGAAGGCCGACGAGCTGCGCGACCGTTGGCACGTCGAAATCGAGGCGCTGCCAGCCGATTTGAGCTCGGACGACGAGTGCGCGCGCGTCGAGACTCGGCTGGCTGACGGCACACGCCCGATAGACGTCCTGGTGAACAACGCCGGGTACTCGCTGGGCGTCGATGTCGTCGAATCGGACGTCGACGCCGAGGACCGCATGCTGCGGGTGCTCACCCGCGCGCCGCTGCGGCTGACCAAAGCGGCGCTGCCGGGCATGCTGGCCCGCGATCGCGGTGAGATCATCACCGTCTCCAGCGTCGCCGGGATCATCTCGTACAACACGTACGGCGCGGCCAAGGCTTGGGAGTTGAAGTTCAGCCAAGCGCTGAGCCTGCGGTTGGCGAACACCGGTGTGCGCGCGATCGCGCTGTGCCCCGGACTGGTGCGCACCGAGTTTCATCGTCGCAACGGCGTCGACGCGTCAGCGGCCCCGCGACTCATGTGGCTGACGGTCGACCGCGTCGTCGAGGATTGCCTGCGCGACCTGGCGAAGGGCAAGACGGTCTGCATCCCGAGCCTGCGCTATCGCGTTTTGGTCAATATCGGCGCGCGACTGCCGTCAGGCTTCACCTCCCGCATCGCGCGAAACCGCGGCGTCAAACGCCGGCGCTGACCGCGCGCAACACGATCGGGGCCGCCGCCGACTCGCTACAGCTGCTCGATGAGCTGCAGCAACGCGACCGCGATGCCGCGTGGATCTTCCAGCCAGGCCACGTGATGGTCGCGGGCGTACTCGACAAGCGGCCACCCGCGCGATTTCGCCTGTCGCGCAGGCGTCTCATACGCGGACGACGTGCGCAGGTAGCCGCATGGCGCGTCGGGCCAGTCGTCACTGGTGGGAAGCGGCTCTTCGAAGAACGCCCGGCCCCGCGGGCGGGTGGTCACACCAGGCAGCTGCCAGTCCGGGAACTCACGGCCGGCGTCGAGCAGCTCTGCCAGCGCCGCCGCGCGGGCTTCGTCCTCGCGCTTGGCCAGGTCGAGCCGGCTCGGACGCCCGGGGCCCGGCAGCCGGGCGTCGACAAAGACGTAGCCGCCGACCCGATGCCCGGCGTCGCGCAGGCCGCGCCCGACGCCCGGCAACAGCGGCCCAGCGGCGGAGTGGGCGACGAGCGCCAACGGCGGACGCGGTTTGGCTTCATTCGCGGCGAGGACCACGGCGGTCAAGTAACGCTGCCCGAACGGCGGGGTCGCGTCGTCCGAGATCGCGATGTCTTGGACGTCGACGGAGGGGTCGGCCTGCTCGATCGCGCCGGGCAGCTCCCCCCACGAACCGGGCGCCAGCAACGGGCTGCCGAGCAGGACGACGGTGCCTGGAATCACCTGTCCACCTTGCCACTACGCTGTCGCGCATGAGCGACCGTGACGCCCTTTTGACCGAGATCACCAGCAAGGCCGTCGTTCACGGCAAGGTGATTCTGAGTTCTGGTCGAGAAGCCGATTACTACGTCGACCTGCGTCGCATCACGCTCGACGCGACCGCCGCGCCCCTCGTCGGATCGGTGATGCTCGACCTGACCGCCGACCTCAGCTACGACGCGGTCGGCGGCTTGACGCTCGGCGCGGATCCGGTCGCCACCGCGATGTTGCACGCGGCCGCCGCTCGCGGCCGCAAGCTCGACGCGTTCGTCGTCCGCAAAGAAGGCAAGGCGCACGGTCTGCAGCGCAGAATCGAGGGCCCGGACGTCGCCGGGCGTCGGGTGCTCGCGGTCGAGGACACGTCGACCACCGGCGGCTCGGTGCTCACCGCGGTCGAGGCGCTGCGAGCGGCGGGCGCCGAGGTCGTCGGCGTCGCGGTCATCGTCGAGCGTGGGGCGGCTCCGGCGGTCGAAGCGGCCGGGCTCGAGTACCGGGCGGCGTTCTCGCTCGCCGACCTTGGTCTGGCCTAGTCCGCCGCCAGCCGGACCTCGTCGCCGCGATTGATGGCGCCAGATCGCACGACGTTCGCGTAGCAGCCGAACAACGCGGCCTTTCCCCTTTGCCCGACGGCTTTTCGATGATGGCGCGCGAGCTGGGTGAGTATCTCCGCGTCGAGCCCGGTGACGCCCGCCTGCGGAAGCGACGGTATGACGCAGCGCGACGTCGGCCGGTCAATCGTCAACGACACCTCGCCAACCCGAAGCTGCTGACCGGGCAACGGATCCTCGGGCAGGTCGACGAGCAGGTTCGGGCGAAAGCGCACCGGGTTCACCGGTCGGCCCACCTCTGCTTCAAGCTTCGCAAGCTCACCGGTGGTCACGAGATGCAGCTGACCGTAGTCGACGAACCGACCGCGCGCCGCCCCAGCCACGTCGGTGAGCACCTCTTCGTCGGGGTGCGCGCTCGCGACCCACTCCGGGATCATGCCCGTTTCGTGCGGCCACAGCCGGTGCAGCTGCAGCTTCGTGGGGACGACGTCGGTCAGCTTGACAGACCTGCCGAGCCATTCGGTGAGCTCGTCGTCGAGCTGATGGTCGCCCGCTGATCGCCCGGGATGCCCCGGAACGGTGACCGTGACGACGCCGGTCGTGTCGTCATACGACGCGAACACCTCGAGCAGCCGCCCGCCGATGCGCGGGTGCTTGGCGCTGACCACGGTGCCGTCGTACGCGATGGCGGCCCACGCGCGGTCGCCGAGAACGCCGTCGCTCGTCAGCGGAAGTTTGTCAACCACCTGTGCCGCAGCGGATTTCACCGGGTAGCGCCAACAACCAAGCACACTCGTCACGGCTCCACCTTAGAGGCGGCGCCCTCGGGCTCTCGCGAGCCAGCGCGGATAGTGACGAACGAGACCAACCCACCCGCCCAGCACAGCGCTGCCGACAGCAGCATCGCCCGGCCGAATCCAGGCCCCAAGGCGCCGCCGCCCTTCACCCCGGCGGCGACCGGCAGCACCGCGACGGCGAGCAATCCTGCGATCCGCGCCACCGCGTTGTTCACGCCGGACGCGATGCCAACCTGCTCCTGCTCGACGGCGGCGAGCACGGTCGACGTCAGCGGCGCCACCGTGAGGGAGAGCCCAATGCCGAAGACGACGACGGCGGGTAGCACGGAGTCGACGTAGCCGCGCCCCGGAGTGACCCGCGCCATCAGCGCCAGCCCCACACCGGCCACCAGCGGTCCGATTGTCATCGGCGTCCTCGGCCGGTCGGACAAGGCGCCCATCCGCGGGGACAGCGCCACCATGATGACGGTCACCGGCAGCATCGCCAGGCCGGCCGCGAACGCCGAGTAGCGCAGCGACTCCTGCAGCTGAAGCGACAGCAGGAACAACGCGCCCCCAAGCGCCGCGTACACCGCCAAGGTGGTCAGATTCGCACCGCTGAACTGTCGTGAGCGAAAAATCGTGAGCGGCAACATCGGCGCCGCCCGGCGCGCCTCGACGACGAAGAACGCCGCGAGGCACCCGACGCCGACAACGGCGGCCGCCGTGACATCGCCGCCGCGGCCGGAGGTCGGCGCCTCGATCAACGCGTAGATGACGCCGGCCAAGCCCGCTGTGACGAGGAACGCGCCGGCGAGGTCGAGTGAGCTCGCTCGCACCGCGATCCTTTCGGGGAGTCGCCACACCGCGATGGCCACGGCGATCGCGGCCAGCGGCAGGTTGATGAAGAACACCAGCCGCCATGACACGGCGTCGACGAGCCAGCCGCCGATGAACGGACCGATCGCCGTCGAGACGCCCGAAAGGCCCGCCCATGCGCCCACCGCGCGACCGCGATCGCGCGGATCGATCGCCTCGTCGATGAGCGCGAGGCTGCCGGGCACGAGCAGCGCGCCTGCGATGCCCTGTGCGGCCCGCGCGATCACCAGGGCGGCCGGAGAGGGCGCGACGCCACATCCGAACGACGTCACGGCGAACGCGACAAGCCCGATCACGAAGATGCGGCGACGGCCGTATCTGTCGCCGAGCGCTCCGCCGAGTAGCAGCAAGGCGCTCAGCGTCAGCAAATATCCGTCAACGACCCACTGTTGCGCGGTCAGACCGCCGCCCAGTTCGCGACGGATGCTCGGCAGCGCCACGTTGACGACCGTGCCATCGAGAAACGCGATGCCTGAGCCCAAAGCGGTCGCGGCGATGAGCCACCGGCCGCCCGCTGACGACAGCGGCAGTCGCGGTGACGCACCCCCGCCCATCAGCCGCCAGCTGTCGCGTAGTGCCGCAGGCTGTAGGCCCACACCCGGCGCGCGACCATGAACAACAGCACGCCGGCCAGCGGTGACCAGTGCACGACCACCGACATCACGCCATGCTCGGGCGCGATCCCAAGGATGACCTCGACCGGGAAGTAGGCGACGAAGGCCAACGGCAACAAGAACGTGAAGAGGCCCTGGACGACGCGAGGCAGGATCGACAGCGGGTAGTTGCCAAACGTCGACATCAGCTCGTCGACCCAGCTACCCAGCACTCGAGAGCCGGGCGACCGCAGCAGCAGGCACGACAACACCAGTTGCAGCGCGGCTTCGACGAGAAGGCCGCCGACCACGGCGGCCGCGACGTACAGGCCCTTGCCGACGTTCCACTGCACCGGCGCCAAGGTCAGCGCCACGCCGAGGGTGGACGCGCCGACCGCGAGGTCACCGATCGCGTTGACGTTGAACTGGCTCAACAGCAGTTGGGTGAACACCGGCAACGGGCGCAGGAAATAGCCGTCCATGCGACCCTCGTCGACGAGCCGCGGCAACCAGGCGAGGTTCGAGAAGATGAGGACGTACAAACCGTGGGAGAGCAATCGCAGTCCGATGATGAGCAACACGCCGGACGACGGGAAGTCGCCGAGGCCGCCCTTGAATCTGGTGAGCAGCACGCTGGCGAACATCAGCGTCGAGGTCTGCCAGATGACGCCGAACAACACCGAGATCACGAAGTCGGCTCGATACTCCATGCGCGCACGAAGGTTCAGCGCGGTCACCCTGCCGACCACTCGCGCGACGTGCCGCAGCTCGTGGGCTCGCCCGCCTGGGCGGTCGCCAGGCTCGGCCAGCGCGGTCGTGGCGGTCATCCGCCTTGCACCGTGACCCGTTGGGAAGCGCGCCGCCACAACAACCTCGTGACAAGGGCCAGCGCGACGCACCAGAACAACTGCAGCGCGAGCTGTTCAGGCGCGTGGGACAGCGGGGTGCGGCCGACGTACAGCGACAGCGGCACGTTGACCCCGCTGCTGAACGGCAACCAGGTCGCGATCGCGAGCATCAGCGGCGGCATGAAGGGCAACGGCACGAACACTCCCGACAGCAGGTCTTGCACGAAGTAGTACATCCGCGCCAGGCCGTTGTTGCTCAGCATCCAGAACATCGCGACGTCGACGATCTGGCCCAGGTAGTAGAGCACCACCTGCCCGAGACACAGGCTCGCCGCGAAAACGATCGCGCCCTCGACACCCGCTGGCGGATCGATGACGCCGCCGGCCAGTAGCGCGACGTAACCCAGCAGCGCCCAGCCGCCGCCGTACAACACGTCGCCTGACTGACGCCACATATAGAAGCGCCCAGGGGAGATCGGGCGCAAGAACCAGTAGACGATGGTTCCTTCGCGCACCGAGATGGGGATGCTGTCGCGAATGTTGATGGTGCGCGCGTTCCACCGAATCCGGCCCATCAGCAAGGCCATCAAGGAGTACGTGAGCGTCTGCCTCAGCGTCAGGCCGGCCGCCTTGCCGGTGTGCTGAAAAACCGCCGACCACAACCGGTCGTACAAGTACAGCTGGACCGCGAGCATCATCGGCGCGACGACGAGCCTGATCCGAAACGCCCGCTCGTTCAAGACCGCGACCCGCAGCAGCCGCCACGAGCGGTGCGGGCGCCGCTTTGCGACGTCCGGAATGGCGACGCTGGTCATGCCAGGTGGCTCGCCGACGACGCGGCGTCGAGTTGTGCGAGGTAAACGTCGCGCATGAGGTCTTCGAGGTTGGACTCCTCGACGCCGACGTTCACGACGGCGAACCGCGAAATCAGAGCGCGGACGACGTCCTCCGGCGTCGTGGCGCCCTCCGGCGCCAGCACCGCGCGCATGCCGTCGTGCGAGACGAGCCGCGCGCCGGCGACGCTCACCGCGGCGACCGGCTCGGCGAACGTGACGTTGACGTGCGACGTGCCGCCGTGCTCGGCCTTCAACCGGGTCAGCGTGCCGTCGAACATCAACCGGCCGTGATTGATCAGCAGCACCCGCTCGCACAACCTGGCGACCTCGGTCATGTCGTGCGTCGTCAAGACAATCGTGCGTCCTCGGTCTTGCACCTGCGCCCGAAGGAACTCGCGAGTCTGCTCCTTGACCACGACGTCCATGCCGATGGTGGGCTCATCGAGGAACACGATGCTCGGGTCGTGCAGCATGGCCGCGGCCATCTCGCAACGAACCCGCTGGCCCAGCGACAGGTTGCGCACCGGCGTGTTCCAGAACTCCGACAGCTCCAGGATCGAGTCGAAGTCGGCGAGTTGCCGTTCGTAGAGCGCGGCCGGCACGTCGAAGATGTCGCGCAGCAGCGCGAACGATTGACGGGCCGGAAGATCCCACCACAGCTGAGTTTTCTGGCCGAACACCGCGCCGATGGAGCGCGCGTTGCCGGTGCGGTCCTTGTGCGGAACCCGACCGTCGACGTAGACCTCGCCGGAGGTCGGCGTGAGGATGCCGGTGAGCATCTTGATCGAGGTCGACTTTCCCGCGCCGTTCGGGCCGAGCAACGCGACGATTTCGCCGCGGCGGACGCTCATCGTGAGCCGGTCGACAACCGTGCGCCGCTCGAGGACCGGGTCGAACAACGACCGCAACCCGGCGAGCCGACCGGTGTGCCTTCGGGCGACGCTGAACGTCTTGGTCAACTCGCGCGCGACGATCGCGTCGTCAGCGTCGCTCACGTCGTCCGGCCTTTGCGCTCGAAGAAGGGACGGCGACCATTCTCGCCCACCAAGCGGAATAGTAAACGGTATTTACTACTGCTCGGAAGCGGCGTTGCGACGGCGGTTGCGGCGAATCTCGAACAGCACCGACACGATCGACAGCACCACCGCGGCCGCCACGACCGGCAGCACGTACCGCTCGATGTGCAGCTGCTCTCCCGCGTAGTAGCCGGCGATCAGTATCGAGATCGTCCAGACGACGCCGCCGAGCACATTCGCCACGACGAACTTGCGCACCGGCATCTCGATGATCCCGGCGGCCGGATTCATGAAGGTGCGCAGGATCGGGATGAACCGGCACAGGAACACCGCCCAGCCCTCGCCGAAGCGGTCGAGCAACGGCTCGATTCGGGTGATCGAGTGCGCGAACGAGGAGCCGGGCTTGGCCAGCACCCGACCGCCGCGCTCCCCGATCAGATAGCCCACCTGCGCTCCGATGATCGCGGCGATCGGGCAGCCGATCAACAGCGCCGCTAGCGGCAGATGCCGCGAGTCGTGGGCCGGCAGCGCGGCGAAGGCGCCGGCCAGGGCGAGCAGCGTGTCGCCCGGCAGGAAAAACCCGATCAGCAGGCCGGTCTCGGCGAACAAGATCACATAGATGCCGACCAGCCCGAACGTCGAGATCAACGACTGCGCGTCGATGGGGTTCAGCGCCGCGAGGTGCGCGCCGGCGTGCGAGATCTCTGACAGCTGCAGGGACACCTGCCGACCGTATCTGACGCCGCGGCGGTCTGGGCCTTCCGCCCGTGGCCGTGCGGACCTCCGCCCCGTGCCGATGGACCGCCGACATACGCGATACTTGACCCCAACCGCGGGTGCTGTCGGGCGCATCGGATTCCGGCGCCCGCCGCCCACCCCTCGCCAACGTCGCACGTAGGAGAACCGGAATGCCGATCGCCACCCCAGAGGTCTACGCCGAGATGATCGACCGGGCCAAGGCCGGTCGGTTCGCCTATCCCGCGATCAACGTCACGTCGTCCTCGACGCTGAACGCCGCGATCCAGGGCTTCGCCGAGGCCGAAAGCGACGGCATCGTCCAGATTTCGTGGGGCGGCGCGGAGTTCGCGTCCGGCCAGAAGGTGAAGGACATGGTCACCGGCGCGGTGGCGCTGGCCGAGTTCGCCCACGTCGTCGCGGCGAGGTACGACGTCCACATCGCCTTGCACACCGACCACTGCCCGCCGACCAAGCTCGACGGTTACATGCGTCCGCTGATCGAGATCTCCAAGGAACGGGTGGCGCGCGGCGAGAACCCGCTGTTCGGCTCCCACATGTGGGACGGCTCGGCGGTCGAGCTGGAGGAGAACCTGAAGATCGCGCGCGAGCTGCTCGAAGGCTGCGCGGCAGCGAAGATCATCATGGAGCTGGAGATTGGCGTCGTCGGCGGCGAGGAGGACGGCATCTCCCACGAGATCAACGAGAAGCTCTACACCACCCCGGGCGACGCGTTGCGCACCGCCGAGGTGCTCGGCCTCGGCGAGAACGGCCGGTACCTGCTGGCCGCGACGTTCGGCAACGTGCACGGCGTGTACAAGCCGGGCGGCGTGAAGCTGCGTCCGTCGGTGCTGAAGGACATCCAAGCCGCCGTCGGCGACAAGCACGGTCAAGAGAAGCCGTTCGACCTGGTGTTCCACGGCGGCTCCGGCTCACTGCTCGAGGAGATCCGCGAGACGCTCGACTACGGCGTGGTGAAGATGAACGTCGACACCGACACCCAGTACGCCTACACCCGCCCGGTCGTCGACCACATGTTCAAGAACTACGACGGCGTGCTGAAGATCGACGGCGAGGTCGGGGTGAAGAAGTCCTACGACCCGCGCACCTGGTCGAAGGCCGCCGAGAACGGCATGGCCGCCCGCGTGGTCGAGGCCTGCGAGGACCTCCGCAGCACCGGCACCAAGCTGAAGTGACGGCTCGCTAGGCCGGCGAGCGGTCTGCCCGTCGGGGTCACGCCGACTGCCGCACCACCAGCTCGGTCGGCAACACGACGCCGGCACTCGGGCGGGCGCCACTTAACCGAGCCAGCAGCGTGGCGCCCAGCTGGCGCCCAAGTTCGACCACGGGCTGCCGCACGCTGGTCAGCGGCGGGTCGCACTCCGACGCTCCCAAGTCGTCGAAACCGACGACTGCGACGTCGTCCGGCACCCGGCGGCCAGCTGCTCGCAACCCCTGCAGCGCGCCGCTCGCCATCTGATCGTTGGCGGCGAAGACCGCGTCGAGATCGGGGCAGCGCTCGAGCAACCTGCGCATCGCGCGCTCGCCGCTCGCGGCGCTGAAGTCGCCGTGCTCGACGCGGTCGTCGCCGAGATCCGGGCAACCGCGCCGCGCGCCGGCGAGCCGGTCAGCGCCGGCGCACATCTCAGGCGGCCCGGCGATCGTGACGATGCGACGACGTCCGGTCTCGACGAGACGACTGACCGCGAGCTGCCCGCCGCCGCGGTTGTCGGCGTCGACGTAAGGCAGCCGCCGGCCAGCTGGCGGCCGGCCGCTGAGGACCGCGGGCAGACCCGACCGCTCGACGATGTCGAGCAGCGGATCGTCGCCGTGCACGGACATCAGCACGGCGCCGTCCGTGCGACCGCCCGAGAGAAACCGCGCGACCTGGTCCTCGTTGCCCGACACCACCATCGCGAGCGCGAGGACGCCGGCCTGCGCGCAGGTCTGCGTGATCGCGCGGATCATCTGGTCGAAGAACGGGTCGGTGAAGATACGCGACTCCGGCTCCGGGACCACAATCGCCACCGTGTCGGTGCGCCGCGGCCCAGCCGGCTCGCGCACGGTGTCGACCAGCACCCGGTGGTCGCGAGTCGGGCGCCGCGAGCCCCGCCCGTGGGTCGTTCGCACAGCACCCGAGACAGCCACCCGGATCTCCTCCTCGCTCGGCGTGGAAGCGCTCTCACGCGAGAGGGTACCGGCGCGCGCACCGGCCGCGAAAGAGTCCGCGGCGGTGCTGGCGGCAGCGGGCCGTGGAAGATTGGCGACATGACGAATCTGCTCGGCGAACCACCCGCGACACATTTGCCCGACGACGAAGCCGCCCGCGCCGCGCTCGACTCCGGCACACCCGCCCGCGATGTCGCCGCCCGGCACCCCGCGTACGCCGCCGCGTGGGCGGCCCTCGCCGAAAGCGCGCTCGACGCGGGCGACCCCGTCACGGCGTACGCGTACGCGCGGACCGGTTATCACCGCTCGCTCGACCAGTTGCGCCGCGCCGGTTGGAAGGGACATGGCCCGGTGCCGTGGGAGCACGAGCCGAATCGGGGCTTTCTTCGCAGCCTGCGGGCGCTCGGCCGGGCGGCCGCAGCGATTGGCGAGGACGACGAGGCCAGCCGCTGCGAGCAATTCTTACGGGACTCAAGCCCCACCGCCGCTGGCGAATTGTCCGGTTAGGCCGTCGCGACGCCGGCGCTCGCCTCCGGCCCGAAGATGAGCGGCGGGCGGCAGATCGGGTAGCCTCTGTTCGCAAGAGGCCCCGGTCGCGCTTGCGAATCCGGGGTCTTTCCGGTCAAGGAAGGTCTGAACGCGAATGCCCGCGATCGTGCTCGTCGGCGCCCAATGGGGCGACGAAGGCAAGGGCAAGGCCACCGACCTGCTCGGCGAGCGCATCGACTACTGCGCGCGCTTCAACGGCGGCAACAACGCCGGGCACACCATCGTGGTCGGTGGCGAGAAGTACGCCGTCCACCTGCTGCCGAGCGGCATACTCACGCCGACCGTGATCCCGGTCATCGGCAACGGCGTGGTCATCGACCTCAACGTGCTGTTCGAGGAGATCGACCTGCTCAGCCAGCGCGGCATCGACACCGGCCGGCTGGTGGTCAGCGCCAACGCGCACATCATCGCGAGTTATCACCGGACGATCGACAAGGTCACCGAGCGGTTCTTGGGCAAGGCGAAAATCGGCACCACCGGCCGCGGCATCGGCCCGGCTTACGCCGACAAGATGTCGCGGGTCGGCGTGCGAGTCCAGGACCTGTTCGACGAGAAGATCCTTCGGCAAAAGGTCGAGGGCGCGCTCGATCAGAAGAACCACTCGCTGGTCAAGATTTACAACCGCCGCGCCATCGACCCCGACGCCGTCGTCACCGAGTTGCTCGCGTACGCCGATCGGCTGCGGCCGATGGTTCACGACACCGGCAAGTTGCTCAACGACGCTTTGGACGACGGCAAGACGGTGCTCCTGGAAGCCGGTCAGGCGACCTTGCTCGACGTCGACCACGGCACTTATCCGTTTGTCACGTCGTCCAACGCCACCGCGGGCGGCGCGTGCACCGGCTCGGGCATCGGCCCCACCCGCATCGACCGGGTGATGGCCGTCATCAAGGCCTACACCACCCGCGTGGGCAGCGGACCTTTCCCGACAGAGCTGGAAAACCCGGACGGCGAAAAGCTCCGAGTGGTCGGCGCCGAGTTCGGCGTCACCACCGGCCGGCCGCGGCGATGCGGTTGGTACGACGCGGTCATCGCCCGGTACGCGGCGCGGGTCAACGGGGTCACCGATTTCGTGCTCACCAAACTCGACGTGTTGTCAGAGTTCGACACCATCCCGGTTTGCGTGGGGTATCGGCTGCCGGACGGCAGCGTCATCGACGACATGCCCATGACGCAAACCGACTTTCACCACGCCACACCCGTGTATGAGGAGTTTCCCGGCTGGCGCGAGGACATCTCCAACGTCCGCGAATTCGACGACCTGCCGAAGAACGCGCGGCGCTACGTCGAGGCGCTGCAAGAGATGTCGGGCGCGCCGTTCAGCGTGATCGGCGTCGGCCCGGCCCGCGACCAGACGCTGCAGTTGCGCAGCCTCACCTGACGATGGCCGACTCCGCAGGCGGCGCGTCAGGCGTTCGACCCCAACGGTTGCCCGACCCCGTCGTGCTGAGCCGCGGCAACGTCCGACTCGAACCGCTCACGCTCGAGCACGTTCAAGGCCTGCACCACGCGCTGCGCGACCCCGACGTTTGGCAATGGCTGCAGTACCCGCAACCAATCGACGAGACGGCCACCGGCGTTCTTGTGGTGAGAGCCCTGGAGCAGCAAGAACAAGGCTTGCGCTGCCCATTTGCCACCTGCGTCGACGGCGCGGTCGTCGGCACCACGTCGTATTGGGACTCCGACATCTTCAGCTCCGGCATCGAAATCGGCGCCACCTTCATCGGGAAGCCATGGTGGCGCACACACGTCAACACCACCGCGAAGTTGCTGATGCTCGAGCACGCGTTCGAGGTGCGTGGCTACGAACGGATCGCGCTTAAGACCGACGTCGCCAACACCCGTTCCGCGGCCGCCATCGCGAGACTCGGGGCCACGCCAGAAGGGGTGCTGCGCCACCACATCCGCCGGCCCGACGGCAGTTGGCGCGACAGCGTGATCTTCTCGATCCTGCTTGAAGAATGGTCAGCCACCCGCGACAAGCTGGAGAAGGCATTGGCCGATCGCGGAGGCTCCGCATGAAGGTGTTGGTGGTTGGCGGCGGCGCCCGCGAGCACGCGCTTTGCCTTGCCCTCTCGCGCGATCCCGCGGTGTCGCAGCTGCATTGCGCGCCGGGCAACGCCGGCATCGCCGCGCTCGCCCGACTCCATCCGCTCGATGTGCGCGACCCGGCGGCGACCGCCGCGCTCGCCACCGAACTCGGCGTCGGCCTTGTCGTGATCGGGCCGGAGATCCCGCTGGTCGCGGGCGCGGCCGACGCCGTGCGGTCAGCTGGCATCGCCTGTTTCGGCCCGTCGGGACCAGCCGCTCGACTCGAGGGCAGCAAGGCCTTCGCCAAAGAGGTGATGGCCTCCGCCGACGTGCCGACGGCGGCGTCGCGGGTCTGCACCGACCAGCGCCAAATCGCCGGCGCGCTCGACGAGTTCGGCCCGCCATACGTCGTCAAGGACGACGGATTGGCTGCGGGCAAAGGCGTTCTGGTCACCACAGATCGCGACGCGGCGCTGGCGCACGCCTCGCACTGCGAGCGCGTGGTGGTCGAGGAGTTCCTCGACGGCCCCGAGGTCTCGCTGTTCGCGATCACCGACGGCGTCACCGTCGTCCCGCTCATACCGGCGCAGGATTTCAAGCGGGTCGGCGACAACGACAACGGGCCCAACACCGGAGGCATGGGCGCGTACGCGCCGCTGCCGTGGGCGCCGTCCGGCTTGGTCGACGAGGTCGCCAAGACGGTGCTGCAGCCGACAATCGACGAGATGCGCAGACGCGGCACGCCGTTCGCCGGCTTGCTCTACGCCGGCCTTGCGCTGACCAGCAAGGGCGTGCGCGTGGTCGAGTTCAACGCCCGTTTTGGTGACCCCGAGACCCAGGTCGTGCTGGCGTTGCTCGACACCCCGCTCGCCGAGCTGCTGCACGCCGCGGCCACCGGCGCGCTCGCCGCGCACCAGCCGTTGCGCTGGCAAGCCGGCTTCGCCGTCACCGTCGTCGTCGCCGCCGCCAACTACCCCGGGCAGCCGCGCATCGGCGACCCCATCTCAGGGCTCGACGCCATCCCGGCGCCGGCGTACGCGCTGCACGCCGGAACCGCCGCCCGCGATGGCGACGTCGTGTCGAGCGGGGGCCGGGTGCTCTCGATCACCGCGTCCGCCCCGACGTTGCGAGCCGCCCGTGACGCGGCCTACGCCGGCGTCGAGAAGATCGAGCTCGACGGAGCCCACCACCGCGGCGACATCGCGCTGAAGGCCATCCGCGGCGAAATCGTGGCGCCGACCTAGCTCGCGGGTGCAACCTGGCGCCACCGTCGCGCCCTCTCAACGGGTGAGGGAACGGAGGGCCTGCGTGGACGCCGAAGACGAGGCGGACTTCCGGAGCTTCGCCGCGTCCCGCATGCGCGACCTTCGTCGGACGGCGTACCTGCTGTGCGGCGATTGGCATCATGCGGACGACGTGACGCAGAGCGTCCTCACCAAGCTCTACGGCAACTGGAACAAGATCCAAGAACGTGAGCGGGTGGACGCCTACGTGCGAACGATGCTCGTGCGAGCCACGTTCGAGCGAAAGCGGCGGTTCTGGTGGCGGCGCGAACTGAGCTCGGCGCAGCCACCCGACACTCCGGCAGACGTCGACACCCACGTCGAGGATCGCCTGGTTTTGCTTGAGGCGCTGGGAAAGATGCCGCCGCGGCAGCGCGCCGTCCTGGTCTTGCGATTCTGGGAGGACCTCGACGTCGAGGAAACCGCGGCCACGCTCGGCTGTAGCGAAGGAACGGTGAAATCGCAGACCGCGCGAGGGCTGACGAACCTGCGCGCGATGCTCACCGGCTCACACCTGATGGAAGGACGGTCGTCGTGAACGACGAGGACTTCGCCCGTAGCGTGTTCAGACACACGATGGA
>DASVDW010000131.1:0-9228 GCA_036380925.1 Acidothermaceae bacterium | reverse complement strand
GTCGATGCCGTTGCGCGGCCACGGCGGCCGGGTGGTCGGCGTGCTCGCGCTGTCCAGCGCGGCGAAGAACGCGTTCTCCGAGACGGCCCTCGGCACGTTGAAGCTGGTCGAAGACCCGGCCGCGATCGTGATCGACAACGCCCGGCTGGCGGTCGCCCGCGCGGTCTGAGCGGGCCCGCCAGATACGCTGCCGAGCGTGGCAGTTGAGTCGATCGGGCCGGATTCGGGGCCGTCTTTCTCGTCGGCCGCGTCGGCGCAGGTGGATCGCGACGAGTTTCGGCGGGCCTGCGGCCGATTCGCGACCGGCATCTGTGTCGCGGCCACCACCGACCGCGGCGTCGACTATGCGATGACCGTGAGCGCGTTCACGTCGGTCTCGCTCGACCCGCTGCTCGTGCTGGTGTGCGTGGAGAAGATCACCCGCTTCCACGAGGCGGTGCTCAGCAGCGGCGCCTGGACCGTCTCGGTGCTGCCCGAAGACGCCGAGGACGTCTCGCGGTGGTTCGCGGAGAAGGGCCGCCCGACCAACGCGCAGTTCGCCGACCACCCGCATCATCCGGCGCCGGTCACCGGGATGCCGGTGTTGGACGTCGCCACCGCAACGCTCGAATGCCGCACCCGCGCGGTGTACGACGGCGGCGACCACGACATCGTGCTGGCCGACGTGGTCGGCCTGTGGAGCGGCCCGAGCGACCGGCGGCCCCTGCTCTACGTCGAGGGCCGCTACCGCAGACTCGCTGACTCCTAGATTCCCAGCACGAGTGCCAGCCCGGCGTCGACCTGCTCAAGCAGGTGCGCGGGAAGTCGACCGACCACGGTGTCGAGGTCGCGCTTGTCGAGCATCACTAACGCGGTCGTGCTCACGGCCGTTGGATTTTGCGATCACGGCGGCAGGCTACCGACGGTCACGGCCCGTCCGTTGCGCGTCGAAGGGCGGTTGTGGAGGGCGGCACGCGTGTAGGTGACCAGCCTGAGACGCCGGCTCGCTTACCATGTCTGGACTCAACCCCACATTGGAGTCAGTCAACCGTGCCCGTCGCAGCCCGCCATTCAAGACGAACCGCGCCGCCGAGATGGCTGCTGTGGGCGGTCGCCGGGTTGGTCGTCCTCGGCGGGGTGCTGTACGGCGCCGCGTACCTGCTCGCCGGTGGCGGCGTGCTGCCGAACACAACCGCCGCGGGTGTCTCGATCGGCGGCCTGTCGCCGAGCAAGGCCGAGGCGAAGCTGCAGGCGCGCCTCGCCGCCAAGGCGACCGCCCCGATCCGCGTGCTCGTCGGCGACAAGCAGGCGGACGTCGACCCGGTCGCCGCCGGGTTGACCTTCGACCCGAAGGCCACCGTCGCGGCGGCGGGCAAGCGGACCGCCAACCCGTTCACGCTCGTCGCGGCGCTGCTGGGCCATCGGGAGGTCGAGCCGGCGGTCGCCATCGACACCACGAAGATGACCGACCAGCTCGACAAACTCGACGCCGAGCTCGGCGGCGGACACGACGGCGGGATCGAGTTCGACGGCATCACCCCGGTCGCCGTCGAGCCGGTCAAGGGCCAGGGAATCGTCAAGGAGAAGGCGATCCCGGCGTTGCGCGCCGCGTTCCTCACGTCGTCCGAGCCGGTGAGATTGGCGACAACGGCGGTGGAGCCGGTGATCTCGGCCGACGTGGTGCGGCGCGCCATCGAAACGGTCGCGAAGCCGGCGGTGGCGGCGCCGATCTCGCTGCGCGTCGGCGCGACCGACGTCGAGTTGTCGCCCGCGGTCATCGCGAAGAACCTCACGTTCAAGGCGGCCGGCGGCGAACTGGCGCCGGTGATCGACGGCGAGGGAGTAGCGACCGCGCTCGGCGACAAGCTGAAGCCGCTTCACACGCCGGGCAAGGACGCGTCGTTCGACCTGAGCTCGGGCGTGCCCGTGATCGTGCCCTCGGCGCCCGGAACGACCGCGGACGTCGAGAAGCTTGGCGCCGCGATCGCGGCCGTGTTGCCCAACCCGGCGCCGCGCAGCGTGACCGTGCCAACAACATCGGTGCAGCCGAGTTTCACCACCGAGGCGGCGCAAGCGCTTGGCATCAAGGAAAAGGTGAGCACGTTCACGACGCATCACCCGTGCTGCGCGCCGCGGGTGACGAACATCCACAAGATGGCCGACATCGTGAACGGGCACGTCGTGATGCCTGGAGACACCTTCAGCATCAACGGATTCGTCGGCGAGCGTGATCGCGCACGCGGCTTTGTGCCGGCGCCGATGATTTTCGACGGCCTTTACGTCGACTCCGTTGGCGGTGGTGTGTCGCAGTTCGCGACCACGCTGTTCAACGCGGTCTTCTTCGCCGGCTTAGAGGATGTCGAGCATCACCCGCACAGCTACTACATCAGCCGGTACCCAGCCGGCCGCGAGGCCACCGTGTCGTTTCCCGAGCCGAACATGATTTTTCGGAACGACACGGCGACCGGCATCTTGATCCAGACGTCGTACACGGGAACGTCGCTGACCATCACGTTTTGGGGGACGAAGTACTACGACATCGAGTCGTCGTCGAGCCCGCGGTACGCCTTCACCACCGCGGGCACCCGCTACAACACCCGCCCCGACTGCGAGTCCGCGTCAGGCAACCAAGGGTTCCAGATCGACGTGACGCAGACCTTCAAGAAGGACGGCGAGGTGGTGAAGACGAAGAAGTATCACACGAGGTACGACGCCGAGCCGGTCATCGTCTGCGGGCCGGCGCCGAGCCCTACGCCGGCCGCTACGCCGACGGCGTCAGGAACGCCCGGATCGTCTCCACCACCAGCCGATGGTCGTCGACCTGCGGCAGCCCCGACACCGTGACCGTGCCGACGATGCCGCAACCCTTGACGTGAATCGGGAAGCAGCCGCCGGCGGCTGCGAACTCGTGGGGATCGACGAACGACACCTCCGCCAGGCTCCGGCCGTCGAGGCTGCGTTGCAGGCTCAGGTACATCGAGCTGCGCCCGAACCGCAGCACCGAGCGGATCTTTCGTTGGATCCAGGCGTCGTTGTCCGGAGTCGAGCCGGCTAGCGCGGCGTGAAACAGCTGCTGGCCGCCGCGGGTGATGTCGATCGCGATCGGCAGCGCGCGGGCTCGGGCGGTCTCCACCAGCATCGAGCCGAGCCGCCACGCGTCGTCGTAGTCGAAGCGGTCGAAGCGCAACTCGGCTTCCTGCGCGGCCAGCTCGTCCAACGTGAGCCCGGTCGGGTCGTCGCTCATCAATCGCCTTTCGCTTCGTCAGCGCCCGAGGTCACGCGCCAGGTCGACGCCGAGGATGCGGTCGAGATAAGCGAACGTCTCGAACTTCGCGCCAGGCGCGATGTGATTATCCGCCTCCACGACCCGCAACACCTCGACCGCGCGCGGCATGTCGAGCTCGCCGAACGCGGCCACCGCGGCCTGGACGTGCGCCCGCGACGGTGGCGCTCCGGGCGAGCGCGCCCACCGCGCGACGGCGGACCGCCAACGGCGAAGCGTCTCGTCGGCGTCGTCGGCGTCGCCGGCAACCGGCGGTGCGTCGACCGGCGATACGAGCAGCGCCAGCCGCAGCGCGAGCGGGTCGTCGGGGATGGCGCCGGCGTATTCCGCCACTCGAAGCGAATCCGGCGCGTCCGGGCAGTTGACCAAGAGTCCGTCGGCGGGGTGCTCGGTCGTGATCTCGTCGGGCGGATAGATGTTCAGGTCGGCCGGTCGCGGCGCGTCGAAGGCCCAGGACACTCGCGCCTGGCGACCCGACACCAGCGCCACCCGGCGGGCGACGTCCGCGACGAGCAGGGCGCGCAGGCCACCGCCGCAGACGTGGATCCGGGTCAGGCTCACGGCGCTTCCCTGCAGGTGTAGCGGTGGTGCTCGACGAACCCGAGCGATTGATACAACGCGATCGCCGGCTCGTTGGTCGCCAACACCTCCAGATACGCGCGCACCGCGCCATGATGGCGCCCCCAGGCCGACAGCCCGGCCATCACCGCCCGACCGTGGCCACGTCGTCGGGCGTGCGGCGCGACCTCGATCGCGGTCAGCCCCAGCCACGGCGGTTCGGCGACCGCCCTGCCGATGGCGACAGCGGCGCCCTCGTCGTCCGACAGCGTCGCCAGCCCGACGCTGTCGGGGCCCTCGAGGATCTCGCGCGCCACCGGCGGCGCTCCTCCGCCGCGGAACAGGGACAGCCAGTCGGACGACGCGACGTCGCCGACCTCGACTCGCGAACTGTCACACCCGTCTAGCCGGCTGGCGAGCAGCGAAAGGGTGGCGGTCATCACCCGCACCTGCGGCGCCGCGCTCCAGCCGCGCCTGGCGAGGTCGCGGTCCAGGCTGCTCCCGACGACGACCTGCACGCGCGGCGGCAGGCCGCGCGTGGCGTACCACTCGCGCACCGCGTCGAGGGCGTCGTCGGCGGCGACTCCAGGCGGGCCGAGCGGGCGGACCGAGTTGGCGCGCGCGGTGAACCCGCCGGCGGCGCGCAGCCACCACCGGCCCAACCAGTGCGAGTCGGGTGCCGGCCAGGCCCGCGCCGCCACGCCCTCGAGGTCGACCGCCGCGCGGGTGCTCGGGCCGACCACTCGCGCGGCCACGACGTCGGGCGAGGGGACGGCGACCAAGGTCCCGTCGGCGGTGCGAACCGCCACCGACGCGTCGTCGAAAGCCTCAAGGTCGCCGACGACGTCGGACAGCTCGCCTTGGACACGACGTCGCACCGTGACGCGCGCCCCGATATCGTGCGGGCCCAACGCACCAATGTGAGACACGCCGCACACCCCCGAAGGTCGACTATGGGTTGCGTTCGCCGATACTAGGTGCGGCAGCCCCGACTAGGAGGAATCCCGTGACGTACGTGATTGCCCAGCCCTGTGTTGACGTAAAGGACAGGGCGTGCGTCGACGAATGTCCGGTCGACTGCATTTACGAGGGCGGCCGGATGTTGTACATCCACCCCGACGAGTGCGTCGACTGCGGCGCCTGCGAGCCGGTGTGCCCGGTCGAGGCGATCTTTTACGAGGACGACGTGCCGGAGCAGTGGAAGGACTACTACAAGGCGAACGTCGAGTTCTTCGAAGATCTCGGCTCGCCCGGCGGCGCGTCCAAGCTCGGCGTGGTCGACAAGGATCACCCGATCGTGCTCGCGGTCCCGCCGCAGGGTGAAGGGCACTAGCGCTGCCGCTCTCGCTGCCGGACTTCCCGTGGGACTCGCTGGCGCCGTACGGGAAGCAGGCGCGGGAACACCCGGACGGGATCGTCGACCTGTCTGTCGGCACGCCGGTCGACCCGGTGCCCGCCGTCGTCCAAGCCGCGCTCGCCTCATGCGCTGACACCCCCGGCTACCCGGCGACGTACGGCACGGCGGCGCTGCGCGAGGCGGCGGCGTCGTGGCTGTCGCGCCGGCTCGGTGTCGCCGCCGATCCCGCCGCGGTGCTGCCCACGATCGGCGCCAAAGAGCTGGTCGCCTGGTTGCCCACGCTGCTGGGCTTCGGACCCGGCTGCGTCGTCGGGTTTCCGGCGCTGGCGTATCCGACGTACCAGGTTGGGGCGCTGCTGGCCGGAGCGACGCCGATGGTGCTCGACGCCACGGTCGCGGCCGGGCCGTCGCGGATCGCGATGTTGTGGGTCAACTCGCCGGCGAACCCGACCGGACGCGTGCTCCCGCCCGACCATCTGCGCAAGATGGTGGATTGGGCGCGCGAGCGCGGCACCGTGCTGGTGAGCGACGAGTGCTACATCGAGTACGGCTGGGACGACGAGAACCGGCCGATGTCTGTTTTGCACCCGGCGATCTGCGGGTCGTCGCACTCCGGAGTGCTCGCGGTGCACTCGCTGTCGAAGCGGTCGAACCTGGCCGGTTACCGCGCCGGGTTTGTCGCGGGCGACCCGGCGCTGGTGTCGTCGTTGCTGGAGGTGCGCAAGCACGCGGGCATGATGGTGCCGTCTCCGGTGCAGGCCGCGATGATCGCGGCGTTGGACGACGACGAGCACGTCGCGCAGCAGCGGTCGCGGTATCTCGCCCGCCGTTCGGTGCTGGCCGCGGCGTTGTCGGAGGCCGGGTTCGCGATCGAGCATTCCGAAGCGGGCCTGTACCTGTGGGCGACGCGCGACGAAGACTGCTGGACGACGGTGGAGTGGCTCGCCGCGCGCGGGATCCTGGTCGCGCCCGGCGCTTTCTACGGCGCGGCCGGGGCGCGGCATGTGCGGGTGGCGCTGACCGCGACCGACGAGCGGGTCGCGGCGGCCGCGTCGCGACTGGGCCGTTGAGGTCAGAAAAGTCATAGTCCCAACTGCTTAGCCTGGCGGCGCCGGACGCCGAAACTTTCGTTACCTAGCGCCCTGAGGGGCCTTGCCGTGGCGAGTTGAGCAGGAGCGATTGATGGCCGGATTGCCGATTCTGGGTGTCGAGGCGACGGGTGTCGGCACCCACGCCGTTCTCGTGCAAGACGGCGAGGTCGTCTCCCGGTTCACCGAGGGCCCGCTCAACGTGCTGCTCGACTCCTCGGCGTTCGACCGGCTGGCCAACCTGATCAAGGAGTCGGGCGCCGCGGCGGCCGGCCTGGGGTTGGCCGGTCTGCACAGCAAGCGCGAGGCGCACCTGCTGGAGATGCAGCTGCGGGCCAAGACCGGGGTCTCGGCCGTGGTCGCGGATGACACCGAGGTGGCGCAGCTCGGCGCCTTCAACGGCGGGCCGGGGATCGTCGTCATCGCGCACACCGGCTCGAACTCGTTTGGCCGCGACGCGTCCGGGCGGGCCGCCCGAGCGGGCGGATACGGCCACCTCATCGGCGACGAGGGCAGCCATTACTGGATAGGCGCGCAGGCACTGCGCCGCGCCGTCGGTTCCGCCGACGGTCGCGGCGCGAAGTCGCACGCGCTGGAGCAGGCGATCACGTCCGCGTACGGCGCCGACCTCGAGACCATCATGACCCGCGTCACCGAGCAGGCCGCCGACCCGAGCCTGATCGCGCGGATCGCCAAGACGGTGATGAACCTCGAAGACCGCGTCGTGACAGAGATCCTCGACGAGGCGGCGGACGACCTGGTGGCGCACGTGACCGCGTTGCGGGCGCAGCTCGGGCATCTGCCGGTCGCGATGTACGGGTCGGTGTTCGAGCACTCGTACATCCGACAGCGCTTCGTCACCTCGACGGGGGCGGTCGAGGCCGCCGCGCCGCCGGTGTTCGGCGCGGTCGTGTTGGCGTCGCGGCCGACCGCGACGCGCGACATGGGTTTCAAAGCGAGTTGACGTTTCGCGCATTACCGGTTGCCCACCGGCCGGTCACTCCGTCATGGTGGCCGGATGGGGTGGTCTCAATACGGTCCTTCGCGTCCAGCGGTGCATCGAGGCGTGCTGTCGGTTTCGTCGTCCGAGCTTGCGCCGCCAGGCTTGAACGGCGGTGAGCCGCTGCGGCCGCAGTTCGCCGACGCCGGCCGGCTAGCCCGCAGGGCGTTGCGCAAGGTTGTCGTCGCCGCCCGCGCCGACGAGCAACCAAGCGTGGCGAAGTCACTGCGGTCGCATCTCGGCGCCGCGGTCGACGGCGCGGTCATGACGGGAAACTGGCCGCCGTACGAGCACGTCAACGTGCAGATTGCGTTGGACGCGTGGCTTGCGGACGGCGCACGCGCTCATGAGGTGCTTGGTCTGACGGGCTTCCAGCACCGGATGTTCGGGCTCGCCGACCTGCTCAGCGAAGCAGCGCATCCGGGAATGCTGCCTGGGCTGGGCAACGTGGCGATGGCCAACCTTCCTTCCGGGCCTGACGGGCAGACGTACTCGTGCGCGCAGTGCGTCGTCTATCTCGTCGACGACGGTGGATCGCCGATCGCGATCTTCATGCGTGGCAGCGACAGCCGCGGTCCACAAGAAGACGTCGTCGTTCAGGTGCTGGCGGCCGATGCCGAGCACGGCGAACGCGTCTTGACCAAACTGCGGGCGCTCGCGCTCGAGCGCAACGTGTATCGGGGGCAGGTCGTGTCGTTTGGCGGCGAGATGTTCGGGCCGCGCGGCGCCGCCCTCACCTTTCATTCGCGGCCGGATGTCGGCCGCGACGATCTGGTGCTGCCCGACGGTGTGCTGGACGACGTTGAGTCGCAGATTCTCGGGGTGGCGGCGCATAGGGAACGGTTGCGAGAAAGCGGTCAGCATCTCAAACGAGGCTTGTTGCTCCATGGCCCGCCCGGCACCGGCAAGACCCACACGATTCGCTATTTGCTCGGCCAACTCACTGGTGTCACCGTGGTTCTGCTGTCAGGTGAGGCGTTAGGCATGGTGGGGCTCGCCTGCTCGGTGGCGCGGGCGCTCACGCCGTCCGTGGTGGTCATCGAGGACGTCGACCTCATCGGTGAAGACCGTGGCATGCATCCTGGGTCGCATCCGTTGCTTTTCCAATTGCTGAACGAGATGGATGGACTGGGCGAGGATCTCGACATCGCCTTTGTGCTCACCACAAATCGCGCTGACCTGCTCGAGTGCGCGCTCACGCAACGGCCGGGGCGCGTCGATCAGGCGATAGAAATTCCGCTTCCGGGCGCGGCTGAACGACGACGGCTCGCGCAGCTGTATCGCGGCCGGCTCGAGCTGGACGACGCGAGCTTGGACGACGTGGTGTCGCGCAGCGACGGCGTGACCGCGTCGTTCATCAAGGAGCTGTTGCGACGCGCGGCTTTGCTTGCTGCGCAAGAGGATGCTGACGGCTCGGGCGTGATCCGGGTGTCGCGCTCGCAGTTGTCTCGTGCGCTTGACGCGCTGCTTGAGGGCCGAAATCGGCTGACTCGCGCATTGCTTGGCTCGTCTGCAAGTGACCCTTCAATCGGCGCCGAGGAGTCGGCGACCTCGTAAATCGTGGCGTTGCGGCGGTTGTCGGTGATGCGCGCTTGCGCGCAGGCGCGCGTGCCGCCCAACGTCGGCTTTCACTCCCGCGTCTCAGTTGATTGCTCGCCGCCGTAGATCGCGCTTCGATCGTTATCTCTTCGTGATGTCGGGCGGCTGGTTTTTGCTTGTGGGGTAGGGGTTTTTGTCGGTCGTCCTCCGTAGGTTGGCGGTCATGTCAGCGTTGCCGGTGTGCGAGGTGGTGGACGACGGGGTGGTCGTCTCGCTCGACCAGGTCGCGGGCACGGTGGCGTTGTTGGGGGAGGTGGAGCCGGGGCCGTTGGCGATGGGTCTGCTGTTGGGGTTGCGCGGTGTGAGCCTGGACGACGGGCAGCGGGTGGCGGTGGCGGCGGCGTGGGAGCGGCAGGCGGCGTGG
>DASVDW010000130.1:0-2073 GCA_036380925.1 Acidothermaceae bacterium | reverse complement strand
GACGGCTTCCGCCAGGAGATCAGCCGCTCGGGCATCCCCAGCTACCCGCACCCGCGGCTGATGCCCGACTTCTGGGAGTTCCCGACGGTCTCGATGGGCCTCGGGCCGCTCGCCGCCATCTACCAGGCCCGGTTCAACCGCTATCTGCACGCCCGCGGCATCGCCGACACCTCGAAGTCGCGGGTGTGGGCGTTCCTCGGCGACGGCGAGATGGACGAGCCGGAGTCGCTCGGCGCGATCGGGGTCGCGGCCCGCGAGGAGCTCGACAACCTGACCTTCGTCATCAACTGCAACCTGCAGCGGCTCGACGGCCCCGTTCGCGGCAACGGCAAGATCATCCAAGAGCTGGAGTCGTACTTCCGCGGCGCCGGCTGGAACGTCATCAAGGTGATCTGGGGCCGCGACTGGGACTCTCTCCTCGCGCGCGACGTCGACGGCGTGCTCGTCAACAAGCTCAACAGCACGCCCGACGGCCAGTTGCAGACGTACTCGGTGGAGTCCGCGCAATACATCCGCGAGCACTTCTTCGGCGACGACCCCCGGCTGCGCGCCATGGTCAAAGACATGTCGGACGACGATTTGCGCCGACTTTCTCGCGGCGGTCACGACTACCGCAAGGTTTACGCGGCGTTCGCGGCGGCTCAAGCGCACGTCGGCCAACCCACCGTCATCTTGGCGCACACGATCAAGGGCTGGACCCTGAACTCGTTCCAGGGTCGCAACGCGACGCACCAGATGAAGAAGTTGACGAAGACGGATCTCAAGGAGTTCCGCGACCGGCTGCACCTGCCGATCAGCGACAAAGAGCTTGAGGCCGAACTCCCGCCCTACTACCACCCTGGGCCGGACTCCGAGGAAATTCAGTACATGGTCGAGCGGCGCCGCTCGCTTGGCGGCTCGCTGCCCGAGCGCGTGGTGACCGCGAGACCGCTGAAGCTGCCGGGCGACGACGTCTACCGCGAACTGCGCGCGGGTTCGGGCAAGCAGAAGGTCGCGACGACCATGGCCGTCGTCCGACTGATCAAAGACCTGATGAAGGAAGAGGGAGTCGGCGAGCGAATCGTGCCGATCATCCCTGACGAAGCGCGCACCTTCGGCATGGATTCGTTGTTCCCGACAGCGAAGATCTACAGCCCGCACGGGCAACGGTACGAGGCGGTCGACCGCGACCTTTTGCTTTCCTATAAGGAGTCTGAGCGCGGCCAACTGCTACATGAGGGCATTACCGAGGCTGGCGCGATGGGCTCGTTCATCGCCGCCGGCTCCGCTTACGCGTCACACGGCCAGCACATGGTGCCGGTCTACATCTTCTACTCGATGTTCGGCTTCCAGCGCACCGGCGACCAGTTGTGGGCGGCCGCCGACCAGATGTGCCGCGGGTTTCTGCTCGGCGCAACGGCTGGCCGCACCACGCTCACCGGCGAGGGATTGCAGCACAACGACGGCCATTCGCCGCTGCTCGCGTCGTCCAACCCGGCGGTCGTCTATTACGACCCCGCGTTCGGCTACGAGATCACCCACATCGTGCGCGACGGTTTGCGCCGCATGGTCGGCGCAAGCGACGAATTGCCCAACGGCGAGGACGTTTTCTACTACCTCACCGTCTACAACGAGCCGATCCTGCAACCGACGCAGCCCGAGAATCTCGATGTCGAGGGACTGCTTGCGGGCATGTACCTGCTGGCGCCTTCGACGATGACCGAGGCGCCGCGCGCCCAGCTGCTCGCATCCGGCGTCGCGGTGCCGTGGGCGATCGAGGCGCAACGGTTGTTGGCTGAGGACTGGGGCGTCGGCGCCGACGTCTCGTCGGCCACCAGCTGGACGGAGCTTCGCCGCGACGCTCTCAACTGCGAACGGTTCAACCTCTTGCACCCGGACGACGAGAAGCGCGTGCCCTTCGTGACCCGCGCGTTGGAAGGTCGGCCGGGTCCGGTGGTGGCGGTCAGCGACTTCATGCGCGCGGTGCCCGACCAGATCTCGCGCTGGGTGCCGGGCGACTACTCGTCGCTGGGCACCGACGGCTTCGGCTTCTCCGACACCCGCCCCGCCGCACGCCGCTTCTACAACACCGAC